>JAEDDW010000037.1 GCA_016293645.1 Treponema sp.
CTGCGGCGGGGCTGGCAGGGTTGCTGAGCGCAGTCGAAGCACCCTTAGTTTTTAAGCCAGTCGCGGATGGTCTGGGCAAGATCCTTTCTGTCCCTGTCGTTTGTCATGGCTGCATGGCTGATGTAGTTTACCGGAGGATTTGGATAGGCTGCCGCCCAATATCTTATGTCTGTAGTCCTGTTGTCAAAGGCCTCGGAATGGAGCGTTACAGGTGCAAGGCGGCTCTTTGTTGAAAGTTCCGTCTGTCCCTTGTCCGAAGTAATGTAATCGACAATTGCCTGGGTGTCTCTGTTTTTTCTGTAGACTACGGCGCCTAATACCGGAGAGACAAGGGAATGCTTTACCGTTGTGTTGTAAAGAGGCACAGGGTTTGTCTCATAATACTTGATGTAGATGAAATCGTGCTTTCTGTGCTGGTCTAGTGTCATGGCATAGATTCCAACCTCACGGTCTTCCATGAAAGATGAACCTTCCTTGACTGTGGTGTCATACCATCTTGGGTTTATAAGTCCTTTAGCCTGGAGGCTTCTGATCTGACCAAGGACATCCGTAAGTTTTGTCGACAGCGTCCTTGTTTTTTTCCACGTAAGCGAGACTTCATCCACAAGATTGCTGTATTCTTCCGATCCAAGGACTGATTCCGCAAAGGCGCTTATGAAACCAAAAAGTTCCTCGTCGCTTTCACCGGTGCATACCAGAGGATAGTCTGCATATTTCTTTACTGTGGCAAGATAGTTTTCAAACTCAGCTCCCGTCTCAGGAATCTCGCTCTTGAGCATTGTCCTGTATGTCTTGTACTGTGCGAATTCAAAATAGTTCATGAGTACAGGCAGTATGAAATTTCCGTTTTTGCCGGTGTAATTCTTTCTCACGTTCAGCGGATAGATGTTGTACATGGGGTCAGGAAAAGCGAATGCCTTTTTTGAAAGCCCCTTCAAAGTCTTTCCATCCCATGCAAAGACTACGGAATAGTTGTCGGCCTTTGATGGCGTAAGATTTTTCTCGCTGTCAAGCGATATGAATTTTGCTTTTGGACAGATGCCCTTGATCTGATCTTCCACCACTTTTGAGAGTTCCGGGGAGATTCCGTAGAATGCGATGGTGGTGGTTGTTTTCCTGATGATCAGGACTGCAGAAAGACCGGCGATGATCAGTGCCAGTGCTGCCGAGGCGATGATGATGTTTCTTTTTGTGATGAACTTTTTCATTTTGTTTTCCGTTTAAACTTTATTTTGTACAATGGCTTGAAATCCACTGTCTTACTGCCGCCGCAAATTCCGCCTTGCGTGAACTGTCGCTGAATGCTCCGTCATAAATCGGAACCACAGGCTGCGATGTTGCCGCAATCCAGAATCTTATGTCGTCGCTCTGGATGTCAGGAATCCTGCAGTTTGCAAGAAGCGGTGAAAGTCCCGTCTCGTGGCAAAGAATTTCCTGGGCGCTGATGGTTGTCATGGATTCCGCAAGTTTTTTTGTCCTTTCGTCCGCGGTCATTGAAATCATGACGGTTGCCGGTGTCACCAGGGATCTTTGGTTCAATGGCCTTATGGAAGGTACATAGAAAGAACTTTCGTTTGTGTGGATCGGCAGGGTAGTGAATTTCTGCACGGAATTCATGGCGATGAGACGGTGCTGTGAAAGGCTCATGATTATTACGGCCGATCTGAAATTCTCTATGAGGTTTCTGGCCTCATCGTTGCCAAGCCTGAGCATGTCGGTGCTGAAAATTTCCTTTCTGTTCCAGCGGAGAATTCTTGAAAGACTTTCTTCAAGTGCCTGGTTGCCGGATGCAAGTTCCTCTACAAGGTCTTTCATTGTTCCGTCGTAGGAAGCTATCTTCTCAACCATTGCTTCGTATGTCTCGCGTCCTTCAAAGGATTCAACCAGGATGCTCAGGACGCCAAGAAGGCAGTCATCGTCGCCGCCTGCAAAGATAATCGGGTAAGGTGTGAACTTCTTTGAGTTTTCAGCAAAGGCCTCAAGGTCAACCCAGGTCTCAAGCATTTTCATCTGGGTCTCTGTAATCGACTGAATCGAAAGAAGAATTTCATATCCGTCAAAAAGCAAAGGCACCTGGGTAATCGTGTTTTTGTCGGCTCCTTTTCTTGTCATCGCGAAACTGGCGGCTGACATCGATGAACTTCTGATTATGGACGGATCAAAGAAATTTTTTCCGCCATTTTTCTTTTCTGTCATTGCGGTTATTCTGTCGGCATTGAGGCCTGCGCTCAAGAAAAGAAGGTCAACGCTCTTTGCCTGGTATTCAACTTTTTTTCCTGCATTAAGGTTCTTGAAGTTGAGTTTCACGCTTTTTTCAAGATTCCTGTTGCTTTCTTCCAGAATCGATCTGATGGTTGCCGTCTGGTTTTCCGCAAGTCCGTAGAATCCGATCGTGCGTGTACCCTTTGATCTGACAGCAAAGGCAGCCGTCAGCGCAAGACCGATTGCAAGTGCCGCCGCAGCAGAGATTACTATGATTTTCTTTTTTGTGAATTTCATTTTTCTTCCTGTCGTTTCTTATTCCCAGTTTTTTTTTGTATGGGGCTTTGAAAAAAAATGACCCCTCAGTTTCAGCAAGGGGTCATTGTTGCTTAAAGTTTGTCTATCAGCATCGAGCATTTTCCGCTCGGGATTGGAAGCGTCTTCTTCTTCTGGTCAAGGATGTTGATGGTGAAGTAGTAGAGCTTTTCGCTTTCCATCTGGATTTCCCAGCCACGCTTGCTCTTGTTGCTGAGGATCGTGATGAGGTTGCGCTTGAGGGAAAGTTTTTCAATTCCCATGATCTCAAGGTTCGGGATGATCCAGTCTACAGTCTTGCGCGGAAGGCTGATGTTGAGCCCGATGATGTTCTCGATCATGAGCGCGATAGTTGAGAGTCCTGTGTAGTGCAGGAATTTCTTTCTTGGGAATTCCTTTTCGCTGCGGCATGAAGCCGGGCCGTATTCGTTAGGCTTGTATGCTTCGTAAAGGTCACCCTTCTGCTTTGTGCTTGCAGGACTCAAGCCTTCAAGAATGTAGTAGAGGTGGCGTATTGCACATTCACGGGCAAAGGCATATCTCTGGTATTTTTCAAGTCCTTTGATGACCATGAAGTTGAACGGAGCAAGAACCGATCCCTTGAATCCTTCACCGTTTTCCTTGAAGTCGGGGCTGTCGGCGCTGAGCGTAGGGAACGGATTGTCCGTACCGAATGTTGCAGGATTTGTAAGGTGGGCGATGAGGGTATCTGCTCTGTCTGCGTTTGGAAGTTCCGCAAGCAGAGGCCAGAAGCCGGCGATTGTCTTCTGCGGAAGCTTCTGTTCGTTCTTGTCCAGATCGTGGTAGAAACCAGTCTCGTTGTCCCACATGAGGCCGTTGATTCTTGTCTTGAGGCTGAAGTACTGCTTCTTGTACTGGAAGCTGAGATCCTTGTCGTTGAGGATGTCTCCCAATGCCGACATATGGGCTACGTTGATGGCAACACAGCAGTTGAAGTCAACAGGATAGTGGCAGCCCTTGCGTGGAGAGTTGAACATGGTGGAGCTTTCAAAAGGAGCCGCATAAAGTCCGTTAGGCTGCTTGAAATTCTCGTCAAGCCAGTTCATGTACTTCTGGAGGACAGGCATGATTTCCTTGATGCGGCGTTTGTTTGCGCTTTTGTGGTACAGGTTGAATTCAGCCCATGCGAAAAGTGGCAGCCCAACGCCATCAGGATTTTTCTTGTCAATGACAGGTTTGTCTGTCTTGATGTCATACTTCCAGCGGATTGCTCCGTTTTCTTCCTGACGTGCGTAAAAATAGTCTATGTTTTTGCTTGCCGGGTAATTGCGGTTTGAGTAGACAAGGAAGAATGAAGAGAAAATTGATTCAGTCTGGTCCAGGATGAACTTGTCTTCTACAGGGTAGACAAAATAACCGTCGGGATCCTTTTCGCCGGATTCCTGGTTGATCCAGTATTCAGCCAGCCAGTTCCATGTCTTGTCATATATGTCTACGAAATCCTGATCGTAAAAATGGATTTTTGGAAAATCACGTTTGTTCACAATAACTCCTGCCGAGGTGTTTTGAGATATCTTTCATTATAGCATAAAATCAATCAAATTGGTTAAAAATTCTAAAAAAAATCGAAGAATTTTGCATTTTTTTTGAGGAAAAAGCCGATTTTTGCTTGACATTGCTGCTTATGCTTCCGGTGTGCTGGTTTCTGCAGGCGGAACTGGTTCAGCTGGTGACGGAATCTCTGCTGGCGAAGTCTGCTCTGGTGCATCTTCCTGGATCGGTTTCGGTTTTGGTTCAGCCTTAGGAGCCGGGGCTGGGAGTGCCGGTATCTTTGACGGGTCGGCGGTTGTTACAAATGCGGCATTGCTGTCAAAGAAGAGCCTGATGAGTTCCATCTTTGACTTGTGGCGGCTCTTGATGAGAAGTGCGCTGCTGTTTGTCTGGTAGACGTAGCCTGAAGAATTGTAGGTTTCAAAGCGTGGGTCCGTGCGGAACATCTGCCCCTGGATCTCGATCTTTCCATGGAAGTTAGGTACTCCGTTGATGATCATGTAGTGTGTAAGGCCCATCGGGAAGTCGATGAAGATGTTGGCCGTGTTCTGTGGCTTGTGTGTGTATACCGTCGACTTTGCGCAAGTCCAGGCCCATACACAGGTAGAGTTGTAGTAGCCGAGTATCTCCGTGTGAGGGTAGTAGAAGTTGTCCGGTGCAAGGATCGTGTAGATTGCTGAGATCGTGCGCAGTTCAGGTGTCTCATCGCCAAGGGCGCTGTGGATCGCCATGAGTCCTGACTGTACAAGCGCGGTGTCGTTTCTTGTTTTTCCCAGTCTGTAAAGGGCATGTCCTGCAATGACTGTCTGCTCTACGGAAAGCTGTGACTCATCGCCTTCATGAATTGAAATGATTCCGTTTTCAAATTTGCAGCCGTTCTGGATTGTTTCTATACATTTGTCAAGTGAAGATTCCAGTGTCGACGCAAGTGTCTCATCTTTTTCGCGGAGGCTGCAGTAGACTCCGATGATTCCGGCTGCCTGATATACCGTCGGGTTGAAATCGTTGAGCGACGGAACGGCGAGAAGGTTCTTTACGGCCTGTGTTTTCTTCTGTCTAAGGATGTAGTCGGAAATTCCGTCTGCGTTGAAGACATCAAGGCTGAGGGAATCCACAAGGGATGCGTATTTTTCGTTCTGGATTGAAAGGCTTCTGTACATTACCGCCAGGTTGTCAAAGTAAGGTGACGAGTAGTATGAACGCTTGTTTCCTTTCTTGAATGATTCAGGAACAGAATCGATGGCCTGGTTGTACTTTCCCTGGGATGAAAGTTCGGCGACGTAGGCGGTGATGTCCATTTCCGAGAGGGTGTCGGCCTTTGCCGATCTGAGTGTCTCCTGTACTTTTGCCACCAGTGTTGATCTCAGACGGTCTGAAAGACGTTCGAAGGAGGATTCTGTGGTTCCTTCAAAGCCTGTTACCTGGTCAAATGTAAAGCGCTTTACTGCTTCATAAGGCTGGAATTTTGCGATGCTGTCACCTGCCGTGAACTGGATTCTTGAGTCTTCAAGGCTGTGTGCGGTGAATGTGAATTCTTCGTTTTTTGAAGTGAGCATGTATGAAGAGGCAGTTACCTTGTCCGTGACGTACTGCTGTGAGATTTTGTAAGGCAGCGAGATGTATTCGTATCCTTCCGGAATTTTTGCGCTGATCGAGAATTCCGTCCTATCGTTTTCCTGTGGCAGAACGTGGAATTCCACCTGTCCGCCCTGTTCAAATTCAAAGCTTACTGAACCTGTTCCATGCTCGGTGTAGGAGGCAAGCTGGAGGTCTGTGGATGTTCCGTCTGCCTTGAATGCGCGCACCGGATTTTTATCGTCTGCGTTGAAATTAAGGCCGCGGAAAGAGACGTTTATTCTGTTCTTGAGCTTTGTTTCATTTGTATCTATCTGAGTCTGGGCCAGGGAAAAACTCATTCCATTGAATGATCTGGAAATTACAGATTCAGTCTTAAACTGAATGACGAAAATGCCGACAATGACTATGGTGTAGAGGACTGTCAGTCCCAGAAACTTTCTTAACGGATGTTTGTGCATATTTCAAAAGTTTATATTTTATAGACTTAAAATTCAATATAAGTGGTGTATTATGAAAAAATCGTCAAACAGTACTATTACTGAAGTTCTTTTTGCTTTTGTTCTTGTATGTGTTGTGTCAATCATTTTCAGTATTGGACTTTCTTCCTGTGCTACATCTGAGGTTGCTCCCTCTCCTGTTGTGGAAAAAAAGGAAGAGGCTCCTAAGAAGACGGTGAAGAAGGAATATACAAAGGTGGACTTCGTTGAGGACCTTCAGCGTACCCTTGAGTCTGATGGACCTGATGCTGCCCTCGAATTCTTTGACAGGAAAATTCCTGCTAAGGTCGCCGATGATTTTGATCTTCTTTTCCTCAAGGCTGCCATCAATGTAAGCGCAAACAGACTTGATGACGCCCAGGCAATGTGCGATGCCCTTTCTGCAAGGGATCCTGACAATCAGGATGTGGTTTCGCTTGCAGCCGCAATCGCAAAAATGCGTGGTGACAATGCCCAGAAGACAAAGATCATCAAGCAGCTTCTTGCGAAGGATCCAAACAATCCGACTGCAAATGTCGAACTTGGTACTGATTCATTCCTCAAGAAAAACTACAAGCAGGCAAGAGGCTACTATCAGAAAGCTTTGAGCCGTGAAGCAAAGAACGAGGATGCGCTTCTTGGTCTTGGCCAGTGCGAATACTATCTTGAGCGTGATGATGAGGCAAAGGCTGCCTTCAAGAAACTCATTGAGGTTGATCCATACAATATTGACGGTTATCTCTATCTTGGAAAGATCGCCTACGCCAATGATGAGTACAAGATTGCTTCCGATTATGCAAAGAAGGCTCTGGATATCGCCCCTGACAGCTATGAATGCAATATGGACTGGGGAATGTACGAGCGATATCTTGGACACTATAAGAACGCTCTGGATGCATGGACAAAGGCCATCAGCATCGAGCCGGACTACTTTCTTGCCTATGCCTACCGCGCAGGTCTTTACGACGAGCAGGATGATGGCGAGAACGCTTTGAACGACTACCTTATGGTTGTAAAGCTGAATCCCCAGTATTATTATGCCTATGAAAGCATCGGTGTTCTTGCCCTCCATAGACAGGACTGGTCGATGGCTAGGGAAGCTTTCATGAAGTGTTATGAAAAGAACAAGACGAATGTCTCTTATCCGCTCATGATTACTTACTGCTATTATATGGAAAAGAAAGATGCTGACGGAAAGAAATTCAGCGATCAGGTTCTGAGAAAGATGGACAGAAATACTGTTGAGTACACGATGCTCAGGGTTTTCCACGATAAGAAGGGTGAAAGTCCTTTGAGACAGAGGGTAAGCAACATGTCCAACAGAAACCAGCAGGGCAAGATGTATTACTATCTTGGTCTCTTCTATGACATGTTTGGTGCGGATGATGTCGCAAAGGAATACTATGCGAAGGTTGTTTCAATGAACTGTCCTATGTTCTTTGAATATCGCCTTGCAGAGTGGAGAGTGAAGGAAAGCTCAAAGTAAAGGAAACAGTCAATAATGGAAAAACAGACGCAGATAAAACTTGAGCTTGGTGGCAGGGAAATAATTCTTGTCGGTACAGCCCATGTCTCAAAAGAAAGCATAGAGGAAGTTGAACGCGCCATAGAGGAACAGAATCCTGATACCGTGGCAGTTGAACTTGATGAACTCCGTCTTGGAAAAATGGAGAATCCTGATGAATGGAAAGACATGGACATCATCAGGATCCTCAGGAAGAAACAGGGGTTCCTTCTTCTTGCAAACATAATTCTTGCTTCCTACCAGAAAAAGATGGGAGTGGATACGGGTGTGACTCCTGGACAAGAAATGGTCGCCGCCATCAACAAGGCAAAGTCACTTGGTCTGCCACAGGTGATGGTGGACCGTCCTATTTCAGTTACTTTAAGGCGCGCATGGGCCAAGAATTCTCCGGCGGGAAAAATGAAGCTTCTCTCGATTCTTTTTTCGAGCGCTTTCGTGAAGGGAAATGTTCCTGCAGATGAAATAGAGAATCTCAAGAAGACAAGCGAGATGGACCAGATGATGGGAGATCTTGCGGAATATCTTCCTGTCGTAAAGGAAGTCCTCATTGATGAACGCGACCGGTATCTGGCAACAAAAATCTGGGCCTGTGAAGGAAAGCGGATCCTTGTGGTTCTTGGTGCTGGCCATCTTATGGGTGTGAAAGAATGCCTTGAGAATATTGCGGCGGAAAAGGAATCCTATGATGTTGCAAGTCTTGAATCAGTCCCATCTTCATCAGTCAAGTCCAGAATCGTGGCATGGACAATTCCGGCTGTGATCATAGCAATGATTGCTGTTGCCTTCTATTTTGGCGGAAAGGAAAAGGGGGCTCAGGTCTTAAGTTCCTGGGGTCTATGGAACGGAATACTTGCAGGCATCGGAGCTTTGGCCGGTGGTGCCCATATCGTGACGATTCTTGTTTCCATGATCGGTGCACCTCTTACTTCGCTTTGTCCGCTGGTGGGCATTGGATTCCTTGCTGCCTTTGTCCAGGCATTGATAAAGAAACCTAAGGTCGAGGACATGGAAAAGCTTCAGAATGATTCGGCCTCTGTCAAAGGTTTTTACAGGAACAGAATCCTGCGCATCCTTCTGATTTTCTTTTTCTCGTCGATCGGAAGCAGCATTGGAACTTTCGCAGGTGGAGCAAGCATAATTGCAATCATCTCAAATCTTATGGGCGAAATCGCAAAGAGCCTCGGTCTCTAGGACTGCGGCAGATTAAACTGGTATCAATCTACGGACTACGGAAAACAAAATGGAAGATCTGAAACCTGCACTTTACCTGATTCCGAATACTCTCGGTGATACGCCTTATGAAAGGTCTTTGCCGCAATACAACCGTCAGGTTCTTCGTGGAATAAAGCATTTCATCGTTGAAAGCCGGCGTGAGGCGATTCGCTTCATCAAGCTTGCTGACAGTGAAATCGACATTGATTCCCTTTCCTTTACGGAACTCAATGAACATACAGATTTAAAGACCATAGGCAGGATTCTTGATCCTCTTGAAAAACAGAAACTTCCTATGGGAGTGATTTCTGACGCTGGCTGTCCGGCAGTCGCTGATCCTGGAGCTGCGGCAGTTGAAATGGCTCAGAAAAAAAATCTATGTGTCGTTCCTCTTGCAGGACCTTCGTCGATGATCATGGCAGTCATGGCAAGCGGATTCAACGGCCAGAGTTTTTCATTCAACGGATACCTGCCGGCAAAACCAAGTGAACGTGCTGTGAAACTTCATCAGCTGGAGAACCGTGCGTACAAGGAAGACCAGACTCAGCTTTTTATCGAGGCTCCTTACCGCAACTTGAAAATGCTTGAGACGATAACAAAAACTTTGCGCAAGGAAACCCGTGTCTGCATAGCGGCAGGCATGACTACAAAAGATGAATACATCAGAACCCTTACGGTTGAGCAGTGGAAGAAGGCCGGTGAAATTCCAATCCAGAAAGTTCCTGCGATTTTTTTGATCTATAAATAGAAATTTCGAGACAGGCGGAACAGAATGAAGACAATTGTTTTGATGGGAATCAAGCACTGCGGAAAATCAACTCAGGGACGGCTCATAAGTCAGAAACTGGGGCTTCCGTTTTTTGACACTGATGATGTCATTGCTGAAATGACAGGAAAGACTCCACGCGAAATATATACAGAAAAAGGTCAGGAAGGATTCATCGAGGCTGAGAAAAAAGCCTGCCAGCAGGTCAAGGATAGGACAGGCGGAACTGACAGCTGCGTCATTGCGACCGGTGGCGGCATCTGCAATAATCCTGATGCCGTAGAAATCCTCAGATCTTTTGGAACTCTTGTCTATCTTGAGGTTGATGAAAAAATCGCAGCTTCCCGTGTTCTCCGCGAGATCAAAAAGGAAGCCGACGGGACCTTGTCCAATATGCCGGCCTACATCGCAAAAAAAAATCCCCGCACCATTGCTGAATGCGGGGACATATTCCATGATTTTTTTGTTGAACGCGAAAAGATCTACAGGGACATTGCGGATCTTTCCATCGATGTGTCAGATTCCTCAAAGTCAGGGAATGCCGACAGGATCATCGCCGCAGTAAGCTGAAAACTTTTAGTTTCCGCATCCTCCGCAACCGCATCCTCCGTCGCCGCAACCGCCATCACCGCAGTTGCCTCCGCAGCCGCCGCCACATCCACCGCATCCACCGCCGCATCCGGATGGAGTAAGTTCTTCTTCAGTAGCGTCACGTACAGCTACGATTTCAACATCAAAATGAAGCCTTACACCTGCAAGCTCGTGGTTTCCGTCTACGGTGACCTTGTCGTCAGAGACTTTTGTGACGCGCACGATCTGAGGGCCTGCGGCGGTCATCGCCTGGAACATCATTCCGACTTCAATAGGCATGTCGGTCTCAAAATTCGAACGGTCAACATCAGTTATGAGTTCCTTGTGGTATTCTCCGTATCCGTCTTTTGCCTCAAGTACAGTTTCAAATTTGTCTCCAGGATTTCTGCCTAGAATCTGTTCCTCAAGTTTAGGAAGAAGCATCCCTCGTCCGTGGATGTAGTCCAGAGGCTGCTTGCCTACGGAAGTGTCGATAATGGTGCCTTCGTCATTTTTCAATGTATAATTGATTGAAACATATTTGTCGTTTTCTACAGTCATGAATTATGCTCCGTTTTTTTTCAGTCTACTCATCCTGAATTACTTCAGTGATTTCAGGACAAACTTCTTTCAGATAGCGTTCAATGCCCATCTTGAGTGTCATTGTTGCCATAGGGCATGATCCGCAGGCACCTGTAAGTTTAAGGTGAACTTTATTGTCATCATCGATACAGATGAATTCCATGTCTCCGCCGTCAGCATTAAGCTGTGGTCTGAATGCATCAAGTGTTTCCTTGACTTTAGAAATAAGTTTTTCGTCTGCCATTGTCTGTCTCCAAAAATAATAGCGGTCCTGCAACCGCAAAACCGCTATAAAGTTACTCTAAATGGTCAAAAAATTCAATTAATGAAATGACTGCCGATCTTAAAAGATGTCAGCCCATGGCCTCAAGCTTGTGGTTGAGCTCGAGGATTTTCGTATGCAGGTAGTGATCCGCCGTGAATTTTTCCATTACGCCGTGTGAATGGTTCTGGCTGTCGATGATCGGCATTGTCTCCGTGTCATATTCCATGAATTTTTTATAGACGTCAGGAAGTGATTCTTCAGGAGAGCAGGTGCACAATGGACGTTCCATGATGTCGACTGCAAGGAGTGAGTCTGCCATTTCACCGATGGCAAGGGTTTCCTTAAGATGTTCAAGGGTGATGATCCCGATGAGTTCCTGGCTGTCACTTGAGATCACGGAGAATGACTGGTTGTGGTGGGTTTCAAAATTCTTGAGGACCACATCGAGTGTGTCGATTTCCTTTACGGTTGCAGGACAGTCAGTCGAGCAGACGGCTTCTGTTCCCCAGGTTACATCCTTTACCTTTGTGTTCTTGAGGATGTCTTCTTCGGTGATGTTGAGTCCGACTTCACCTGCCTTTGTGATTCCGTATTTTACGCAGATAGGTCCCAAAAGCTGAACTATGAAAGTCGTGGCGGTGATTATGAGGATTATCTGTGGACCGATTGAATCGGAAAAATCGTTGCTTGCCGCAATGCTCAGACCGATGGCGACACCGGCCTGGCTTAAAAGACACCATGGAAGATATTTTCTTACTGTTTCCGGTGCCTTGGTGATCCTTGCGCCAAGACGTGATCCGATTGATTTTCCGAGGGTTCTTCCTGCGACGTAGATGACGGCAAGAAGTCCAAGAATTGGAGTGACGACCCAGATGTTCAGTTTGGCTCCAACAAGGACAAAGAAAAGAACGTAGATCGGTGGAGTGAATTTCTCGACGAGAGAGAAAACCGGTCTTGTCTTTGCCGGTGCAAAGTTGACCATGAAAAATCCAAGGGCCATTGCGGCAAGAATGTTGTCCAGTCCAAGCTGGTTGCAGACTCCTGTTGAAAGAAAGAGTCCTCCCAGTCCAAAGGAAAGTACGCGGCCTTCATCATGCATAAGATTCTTGATTACAAAAGTGACGGCAGCTCCAAAAATTCCGCCTACGATGATTGAACCGAGAATATCCTTTGCGATGTTGAGGAGCTGGGATCCGAGAGAAACTGACTGGCCTCCAAGAAGCGGGCCGACCAGAGTCGAGGCGACTGCGTAGAGAATCAATGCAACTGCATCATCCATTGCGACGATTCCGAGAATTGTTGCTGTCAGTGGACCGCGTGTTCTGTATTCCTTCAAGACGTCAGTGGTGGCTGCCGGTGCTGTTGCTGAACAGATTGCTCCAAGGATGAGACCAAAGGACACTGCAATTTTTATGTCCTTCATGAAAATGTATGAAATCAAGGAGACCAGAGCACCCACGACAAAGAACGGTGTCACGGATTCGCCGATAAGAATTCCGATGAACTGTTTTCCGTATTTTTTTATCACGTCGATCTTGAGTTCAGCACCGATGAGAAAACCGATGAGTGAAAGTGCGATGGAGTTGACAGGATTGAGAGCGATGATTGTTTCCGGTCTGAGGATCTGGAGCCCTGATGCTCCGATGATGATTCCGATTACGATGTAACCTACTACCTGTGGAATGCGAAGTTTCTGGAAAAGACGGCCACCGATGGCACCAAAAAACATGATGATTCCAAGAAGAAGAACAAACTGTGTTCCGGTAAGGTGGGCAAAGTGCATTGCCTGTGGAAGGACCTGTGCAAATGGATCGTTCATAGATTCTCCAATATTCGTGTGGGATGCTGATGACCGCTTGAAGTTGTGAAGCCTGAAGTGATTTACGGGTGACCAGTTTCCTCAGTATATATGGAAGAAATGAATGTTTCAATTTTTCCGGTCTATTGACTTTTGTGGGTAAAGTTCAGTCAAGAATTTCTTTTGCCACTTCGCTTGTGGATTTTCCGTAGTAAAGCCAGCCGTAGATTCCTGCCGCAGAGACTATTTTCCTTCCGTATTCCCTTGTTTCTTCGTAAGGCAATGCTTCAAGGAAAAGATCAGCCGGAACTTTCTTTGCGCCGAATTCTATGGCAGCACTCTTTACCCATGAACGCACTCTTGAAATTCCGCCATTGTAGGAAAATGCTGCCAGTATGATGGAACCGTCAAGACGACGGATGAGCTCTGCAAGATAGAAGGATCCGAATGTAATGTTCGTCTCTGTGTCCATCAGATCGTATTCAGAAAGCTTGAGCTTTTTTGCGATGTCGCCTGCGGTTGAATTCATCAGCTGTGTGAGACCTACGGCGCCTGCGTGGCTTACGACTTTTGGGTCAAAGAAACTTTCGCTTCTTATGAGGGCATAAAGCAGATATTCGCTTTGTGAAAAAAGAGAGCATGTCCTGCTTATGATTTCATTGAAATTCTGAGGAAAGGCCAGCGCATACAATTCCCTGTCGATGTCCGTCTCGTTGGAGAAGACCCGGCGTGAGGCGATCCTTACACTTTGCTTGAGATATGTTTCATCGTCACTGCCGCATTGCTTCAAAAACTGTGCCATCTTCTGCGCGCATTGGGTGCTCACATGGTTTTTCTGTTTTTCATATTCGCTGTAAATGTATTCCGCAAGTCCAAAGTCTGCGTATCCGGACAGAAGTTTTTCTGCCTCAGGATTTATTTCAATTTTTTTTCTGACACCAATTTTCATCAGCTCGCTGGAAATCTCTCTTTCGTCCAGACCGAGTTTTTCCATTGCGAGTATTTTATAGTAAAGGCTTGTTTCCGCCTCCATCGCCCTTCTGAGCATCTGTGTTGCTTCTCCATCTTTTTCTGATTTCAGATAGCCTGTCTGGATGAGCCGTGCCGTGATGTATGAGAATTTTGCTACGGAATCGCTGCCTGCCTTTCCGTAGATGAGCCGTGCTGTTTTTCTGTAGAGTTCCCATTTATGCGATGTTATGAGTCTGACTGAGAGAGTGTTGAAAAAATCATCGTAGTATTCCCTGTCACGGAATGATGGCGAAAATTCTTCGATGCAGTCATAGGTTTCCTCAAGTGAACATTTCAATTTTGTGTTGAGGATGTACCACAGTGTATTGTCGTACTGCAGGTCGTCTTCAGCTTTTTCCAAAGCCGAGAAAAAACGCTGGAGGGCTTTCTGTGTGTTTCCGTTCTTGTCGTAGAATCGTCCTGCGTAAAAGTCGCAGTAGTATCTGCAGTCGCCGCTGCAGTTCTGGTAAAGAGAATCCATGAATTCCGCGGCAGAAGCAAAGTCCTTGGTTCCGTAGAGAAGAGCCTTTCCTGTGTCGCTGAACACCATAGGCTTTCTGTTTGATTTTATTTCATGGACGGAATTTATTTTTTCCGTTGCCGAGACAAAATCCTTCTTGAAGACAAGATATCTGAATTCCGCAAGAGGATTTGATGAAGTTTCCACCTTGATGTATTCGCCGTGGAATTTTTCATGCCATGTGGAATAGGGTCTTTCAATGAGCCAGGAGTAGTATTCCTTTTTCAGTCTGGAATCATTTTTCCTTAAGAGCGAAATCATCCTGTAGTAGGCAAGTTCGTTGCTGCACTGAGAGTAGTCAAGTTTTTCCGTTTTTGAAATCACTGCGTAATATTCTTTCTGAAGGTAAAGTTCTTTTGTATAGACTGTGAGGCTTTCTTCATCCGGAAATTTCTTGTAGAGGTTGCGGCTGTGTTCACCGCGGTCTGCAAGGGAACCTGTCTCCGCAAGTTTTTCCATGGCCCGCCTTGCGATGAGGGGACTACCTTTTTTCGCCGCGTCCTTGAGGCATCTTGTGGCGTGGTTTAAATCGTTTTCTTTCAGTGCGTTTAAAGCAATGAAGTACGATGCGTCCGCACCGTACTTCTTCTGCAGAGAATCATTCTGGGCACAGCCAAGACCGGAGAAGGCAAGAAGAAAACAAAGGGTGGTGACGGCTATGCGCGAAATTTTCATATATATCGTTTCAGTGGAATCATTCAGCAGGAATAAGAATGTATGTTCCTGAAATGATGTGGTCAGGATTTCTTATCTTGTTGTAACGTGCGATTTTCTTGTACTTCCATGGAGTCTTGTAATAAGCTGTGGAAATATCCCAGAGTGTGTCTCCCCAGACAATCTTGTAGCGGATATCAGGAATCTTTTCCGGCAGCGGCTCTGGTTCTGCAGGGACGACAGCGGCTGGAGTTTCAGCTACGACAATCGTATCTTCCTTTGCAGGCGCGACTTCCTCGATTACGATGTCGGCGACAGGTTCTTCCTGAACTGTTTCCGGAATTTCTTCAGATGTCTCTTCCTCGAGGACGGCTTCCTTTGGTTCCGCCTTTGAGAAAATATTGAGACTTGAAGGAACGACAAAAAGTGTAAGAAGTACTGCAATGATACAGATGATTGCGCAGATTATGCAGATGATCATCGGTGCCTTTGTCCTGTTTTTCTCTTCCTTCTCCTTGTAGTCGTAGGTTCCTGATGTGCCTTCCAGGGTTTCTTTGTCATAAAGATTGCTGAACATGCTTGTGCTTGGTGCAAAAGTCGGGTTCTTTGGCTGGTCGTCGTTTTTCAAATCACTTTCTCCAAAATCAGTATCGAAGTCTGGAGGAAGTGTAAAGTCTTCACTATTGTCTGTCAATGATTTGCTGTCATCATCGAAGGCTGAAAAATCACCAAGAGAATCACTGGTTTCTGATGATCCAAGATCCGTTGCCTCAAGATCGTCAAAATCAGGAAGATCAAGACCGTCGATCGATGTGCTGTCGTTTTCGTTGGTTTCAGGTTCTTCGTCATCAAAATCAGGCAGTGAGAAAGATTCCGGTTCCGTGGTGTCGGCCGGAGCGTCCTGCGTGAATGTGTCTTCCGTTTCTGCAAAAACATCATCACCACTGGCTGTGGGTTCTTCATCCGGAACTGATTCTTCTGCTGAAAGATCACCGGCATCTGCATCAAACACTGATTCATCAAAATCCGGAAGGTCTACGGAACCAAAATCATCGCCGGAATTCACAGCAGCTTCAGTTTCAGTTTCCGTTTCAGTTTCGTCTGGCATTGTGAAATCCATGTCGTCGAAATTCTCTTCTTCAGCCGGAACATCTGGAGCATCCTGGACAAAAGTTTCATCTTCAAGGGAATCTTCCTCAGGTACGACTGTTTCTTCGGCAGCTGTTTCTTCTGTGCTTTCTTCAGTTCCGTCTGTACCATCCATGTTTCCAAAGTCAGGAAGATCAAGGCTGCTTTCTCCAAAAATTTCTTCGTCGGCGGAAGTTTCCTCCGGAACAACATCCGGTTCCATTGTCTCGTCCGAATGTGACGGTTCATTTACATCATCAAATGAAAAATCTTCTGCAGGCAATGGGATCTCTTCCGATTCAAATTCTTTCTTCTCTACAAAATCGTCAAGGCCTGCTTTCTCAAGATCATCGTCAGAGATGGTAACATCATCCTCCTCTTCTTCAATCACTGGATTGTTCAGTCCTGCGAGGGTTCTTGATTGAAGTGTCACCTGAATCTCACTTTTCTTTCCGGTTTCAGGATCTCTGATTTCCGCAGACAGTTCGTTGTTTTCGTCAACGTCAATTGCAAGACAAAGTGTAGGTTCTCCATTCTCATGAGGTTTGAGATTCTTGATCTCAAGAGTATCGATGTACTCCGCGTTTTCCATGGAACCTGTTTCAGTTCTGTATACTTCAACCTGAACTTTAGTCTGGTTGTCCATTACAGTCGTAAGGTCGAGCGTCCTCTTTTCCGGATTTCCTTCTTCCAGCAATGGGTAGAAACTTCCGTCAGCAAGTTTGATTCCAATAGATTTCATATTAAACCTCTTTGTCCCAGTGTCGCAAAAAAAACTTCTGCCTTTAGATTGTCGGCATTTATGATTGGAATTTTAGATAAAGTGTTCATCTTTTTCAGCGGAAGCAGGTGGATGCTCATGATGGTAAGAAAGCCGCAGGATTGCTTCGACTGCGCTCAGCAAGCCTGTGCATTCATAGAGTCTGCAGGGCAGTGTACTTGCTTCGACTGCGCTCAGCAAGCCTGTGCATTCATAGATCTGGTTGGTCTGTGTACTTGCTTCGACTGCGCTCAGCAAGCCTGTGCATTCATAGATCTGGTTGGTCTGTGTGCGGCAAGGCAGGTCCGGACAATCTTTATTTAAATTTTTATATACATTTTATTTTTTTTCTCTTGACATGTTTTAATATATTTTATAATATTCTCTTACTTTCTTGGAGCGATGTCTGAGTGGTCGAAAGTACCTGTCTTGAAAACAGG
>JAEDDW010000134.1 GCA_016293645.1 Treponema sp.
AGTCGAAGCATGCCGCATTGTCCAGGCTCGGTGAGCGCAGTCGAACCGTCCAGTCCAGCTAAATCGACTCAGGCCCTTTTCCCTCAATTGCCTACAAGCCAGAAATTCTATATACTTGTAAAAATTAAGATTTTTTAATATTTGGAGGCCATGATGGTACAGGATCAGACGGAACTCACACAGTCGTCCGTAGATGAAGAGATTTCCTTGATAGACCTGCTTGCAGTTTTGCTAAAGAAAAAATGGCTCATAATCGGCATCACAGGTGCCTTTATGGTTTTTGCCCTTGTATTTTCCGTATTCTCCCTTGTCCTGTCTCCTGAAAAATCGCCTCTCCCAAACCTTTATACCCCAAAGGCAGAAATGCTCATAAGGGAAAAAGAAAGCGGTGGCGGAAGTCTTTCATCGATGATCAGTGCCAGTGGACTTGGAGGTCTTGCAGGCCTTGCCGGCATCAGTGCAGGCGGCGGCAGCAGTGCAAGTTCCCTTGCCCAGTACATTGCAACTTCCAACAATTTTCTTGACAGTGTCGTTGACCATTTTGGACTCATCCAGAAGTGGAAGATAGAAAGGTCCCCGCGCACAACAAGCCGCGCCGCCTTGAAAAAAGTTCTTCTGACTGACTATGACGACAAGACGGGAGTATTTTCCATCAGCTGCAAGGATATTGACCCTGCCTTTGCCTGCGATGTCGTAAACTACGCCGTTTCCTACATGGAAGAACGCTTCCTTCAGCTTGGTCTGGACAGCAATCTTCTTAAAAAGAAAAATCTTGAGGAAAACATTGCCTCCTGCTATAAGGAAATCCTCAGTCTCCAGCAGGAACTCAAGCGCATAGAATTTTCAGCTTCAAATGCTTACAGCGCAAACAATGCTCCTTCCGTAATGCTTGATGTTCAGATGAAAAAACTCGAACTTTCGGCACAGGAGCAGGTGTATGCTTCCCTCAAAGGTCAGTACGAAGTCCTGAAGATTGACCTTGCAAGTGAGACTCCGTTGTTCCAGGTGCTTGAACGTGCGGAAATTCCGGACCAGAAGTCAGGACCAAGCCGTGGCAAGCTTTGCATCATCCTTACCTTTGCCGGAGCCTTCATTTCAATTTTCCTCGCGTTTCTTCTGAATGCCATTGAAAACATCAGAAACGACAAGGAAGCCATGGCAAAACTTAGAATTGGAAAGGAAAAATGAAAATCAAAACAAAATGCCTTGCACTTGTATGCATAAGTTTATTCTCCCTGCTGCAGCCTTTGACGTCCCAGTCTTTTTATGATGCCAAATCGGATAAGGGAAAAAAATCAGATTCCGGCAAGGCTTCAGTGGATTATCAGGGTTATCTTTCTGCCTTCCAGTCAGATGGAGATGATGACCTGATAATTCCCAATCCCCAGCTCGCCATGTCCACAAAGGGCTATCCTGTTACCGCAGGTGATGTATATACTCTTGCCTTCGCGGTTGGGGGCAGTACAGTCACCACCATAATAACCGTCGACCGCACTTACAAAGTACGTGTCGCAAATCTTGCGGTTCTTGATGTCTATGGCATGACCTATGCCCAGCTTAAAAGCCAGGTGGAAGCCATCGTGATCAAGAACGTGCCGATGAGTGGAGTTCAGTTTGTACTTACGACTCCTGCAGTATTCACTGTGACCGTCAGCGGCGAAGTAAAGGAAACAAGAACGCGTCAGGCCTGGGCTTTGACAAGGCTCAGCCAGGTTCTCAAAGGAACTTTCACCGACTATTCAAGCTACCGCAAGGTGAAGGTGAGTTCCGCAGACGGCAAATCAAAAACCTACGATCTTTTCAAGGCCATCCGTTTGGGTGATCTTGACCAGGATCCGTACCTTCGTCCGGGGGATGAGGTGGAGGTTCAGCGTGCGGACCGTCAGGTGACAATCGAAGGTGCCGTGGAACGTCCGGGTAAATATCAGCTTGTGGCCGGGGAAGACCTGTTGAGCCTCATATATTATCAGGCTGGCGGACTTACGGACTTTGCGGACCTTGGCCGGGTGGAACTCCATCGTTTTGACGGTGCTGAAAAAACAACCTCGGTTACATATCTTGTAAATGCAGACATCGAAAACAACATCCAGCTTTTCAATCACGACAGGGTCAACATCGTCTCATCGGAAGACCTCCTTCCCGTAATGTTCATAGAAGGTGCCGTTACCCAGCAGCAGGGTGCGGATGATCTTGCCCAGATGAAAAAAATCACGGTCCGCTTTGACTACGACATGAACTATTCCTTCCTCGTGCACCAGTATGCGGAATATTTCAGCGAGATTGCTGACCTTTCCAGCGCCTATGTGATCCGCCGCGGAGAAGTGATACCCATTGACCTTTCGAAAATTCTTTATGACCGCAGTTTCGTCTCGGATCTGTCAGTAGAGCCTTATGACGTCCTTGAAGTTCCGTTTAAGATGTACTATGTGACTGTAAGCGGTGCTGTGAACAATCCTGGCCGCTATCCTTATGTGAAGGACCGTACCTGGGATTACTATATTGGACTTGCTGGTGGTTTTGTGGACGAAAAGAATTCCGGTGATGCCATCGTGATCACTGATGTAAACGGGAAAAAACTCAGACCCAATGATCCTATAACACCTGAGACGAACATAAAGGCAAAGGCAAATTCCTTCACCTATTATTTCGGTCAGTTTGCTCCTGTGGTAACGACTGTGCTTTCAATAATTACCGCAGCACTTTCGATAAAGGCATTGTCGCAATAAAACTGCACGGTGGTCACCGTGGCCACTTAAATGCCAGCCCTCTGAGAGGAAGGGTCTGAACAGATAGAATCAGATTAAACTAAACAAGGAAGATATCAATGACAATCATTCCAATTATTCTTTCCGGTGGCAGCGGAACTCGCCTCTGGCCGCTTTCCGTTTCAGAATCTCCAAAGCAGTTTTTGCCTTTGGTCGGTGAAAAAACAATGATCCAGGAAACTCTGCTCCGTTTGAGCGGACTTGAAATAGGATCTCCGATCATTTCCTGTGGGGAAGGACACAGGTTCCTGGTAGCCCAGCAGATCGGAGAGGTCAGCGACAAAAAGCCACAGATCCTTCTTGAGCCAATGGCAAAAAATACGGCTCCTGCCATTGCCGCTGCCTGTTGTGCCGCCATGAAGCAGGATAAGGATGCAATTGTTGTTGTACTTCCAAGCGACCATGTAATCAAAAATGTGAAGGCTTTTCAGAGTGCAGTCATGACAGCGGCAAATGCAGCTGCAAAAGGTGCCCTCGTCACCTTCGGAATAGTTCCGACTTTCCCGTCCACAGGTTATGGATATGTAAAGGCAAGTGGTGAAGAAACAGAAGGTGCTTTTACACTTGAGAAGTTTGTTGAAAAACCGTGTCTTGAAAAGGCTCGGGAATATCTTGCCAGTGGTGAGTATGCATGGAACAGCGGAATGTTTGTCTTCAAGGCAAGTGTCTTCATTGAGGAACTTAAGGTTCATAATCCTGAAATGGCAAAACTGTCATGCCAGGCTTTCGAAAATGCAGTTGTTGATTCCGATTTCATCCGTCTGGAAAAAGATGCTTTCGACCAGATCAAGGGAGATTCCATCGACTATGCCGTAATGGAAAAAACTAAGCTTGGTAAGGTCGTAAAACTTGATGCCGGTTGGGATGATGTCGGTTCATGGAGCGCTCTCTGGCAGATCAATGAAAAGGATGCTGAGGGCAATGCGGTCAAAGGAGATGCCATCCTTCTCAATTCAAAGAATTCTTACTTCAATACAAGGAAGACCGTTGCCGCCATCGGTGTCGAAAATCTTGTTGTTGTCGAAAGTGACAAGGCTATCCTTGTCTGCAGCAAAGACATGGTGCAGGACGTAAAAAAAGCCGCTGAGCAGTTCAATACCCGCAGCTAGTTTCTGTTCCATGCAATCCCTGGGGCACCCCGGAAAGCGGGACTAGTCTCGCCAAGGATCCCTGAGCGCAGTCGAAGGGTCCGCGTCCCAATAAAATCCTCCA
>JAEDDW010000135.1 GCA_016293645.1 Treponema sp.
CCATCAATTTTTCCAGCTGGTCTACAAGGTCTTTGAATGTATCAAGGGCAGCCTGAACCGGTTCCGTGCTTTCCATGTCTACACCTGCTATGCGTAGGGCTTCGATTGGATAACGGCTTCCACCGCTTTTAAGGAACTTGAAGTAATCTTCGCGTTCCTTTTCTCCGCCTTCTGTTACACGTTTTGCAAGTGCAAGGGATGCTGAAATTCCTGTTGCGTATTTGTAAACATAAAATGCGTTGTAGAAATGAGGAATTCTCAATCCTTCCATGTCGCTTGATTTTTCAAACTTCATTTCAGACCCAAAATATTGTTCGAGAAGATCACGGTAAATTTTACGGATAACTTCTGTACTCAACGGAGTTCCGCTTTCCACTGACTCATGACATTTAAGCTCAAATTCAGCAAACATTGTCTGGCGATGCAAGGTGGCAAGGATATCACTTGCTCTCATTGCAAGAAGATATTTTTTCATCTCATCATCTTTTGCATTTTTGAGCATGTACTGGAATACAAGTTCCTCATTGAATGTGGATGCAACTTCTGCTTCAAAAATTGTGTAGTCATAGCAGCTGAATGGATTGTTGTGCACGCTATACCAGGAATGCATGCTATGTCCGCCTTCGTGTGCCATTGTATAGACATCGCGCAGGGTATCTTCGTCGTAGTTCAGAAGAATATAAGGATAGCCTTCGTAGCATCCGCTTGAGAATGCTCCAGAGTGTTTGCCTTTATTTTCATATCGGTCGCACCATCCGCCAAGAAGTCCTCCGCAAAGAGTGTCTGTGTATTCCTTTCCTAATACAGCCAGGGCATTGCGGCAAATTTCAACGGACTCTTCGTATGTGACGTGAGATTTTACTGTTTTTACAAGCGGAACATAAACGTCCCAATGGCGAAGTTCATCTACACCGAGAATTTTCTTTCTGAGTTTGTAATAGCGGTGAAGGTCTGGGAGGTTTTTATGGACTGTTTCGATAAGGTTCCGGTAAACACTTTCTGGTACCTTGTCACCGTAGAGCGCAGAATCCAGTGATGATTTGTATCCGCGTGCACGGGCATAAAAAATGTCATTGTTCACAGAACCTGCGTAGAGTGCGGCAAGTGTATTTGCATGTTTTTCAAATACGTCATAGAATTTAGTGTAAGCTTTCTGGCGAACGTTGCGGTCCTGGCTTTCAAGGAAGTTGCTCCAGGTACTGTGTGTAAGAGGCTTTTCTTTCCCGTCTTCTGTTACGGTTCCAAAATCCATGTCAACGTCGTTAAGAAGGCTGAATACATTTGATGCTGTCTGTCCGCTTTCACTTTGAAGAGCCATGAGGCGTTCTTCTTTTTCTGAAAGAATGTGCGGCTTTGCATGAAGTGTTTTCTGTATGCTGATTTTGTAATCTTTGAATTCAGGTTTTTCAATCCACTGATTTATGGTTGCATCATCGATAGCAAGAAGTTCCGGCGTAAAGAAACTGCACTGTGAAGACATCTGGGTGTATGCCATCATAACTTTATTGTAGCGTTCCTGGTTTGAGCTTTCACTCTGGTCTGCTTCGTTCATGAGACTGGCATAGTGATAGACTTTCTCAACAAGAAGGCTAAGCTCGTCATCAGCTTTGAGGGCTGCAAGGAGTGTGTCGCTTGATTCTGAAAGCTTGCCTTTGAATGCGACAAATTTTTCTGTGAATGAAGGAATGCGTGCAAGATCTGCTTCCCAGTCCGATTCTGTTTTATAAAGTTGTGTCAGGTCCCATTTGTGTTCCGCAGGGACGTCTTTTCTCAATGGAATTTTTTCGTTACTCATGGCTAATAATATAGTAAAAAAAAAGCATGTTGTCACGGAACTCTTATGTCTTGTGTTTAAATGCATGTTTTTTTTATTCCATTTGTTGTATAGTATCCACATGCTTAAATTACCAGAAGACAAACTGAACATAAGGCTTATCGCACTGGATCTTGATGATACCTTGCTCAACGATGAACGAACCATAGATGATGATACTGTTGCGGCCTTGCGTTCCGCTGCTGAAAAAGGAATCTATATCGTTCTTTGTTCCGGTCGTGCAGAAGACGGAATACTTCCATTCGTTCGAAGACTTGAGGTTGCGGGGATGGAAACCGGTCGCTTCATAATTGCCATAAACGGTTGCAGTGTCTTTGACATGCATGAAAGAAAACAGATCTACCTTAAGAGCGTTGAAAGCGATGTTCTTCTTCATGTAAATCGTGAGGCGGAATCTGCCGGACTGAAAACTGAAGTCTATTCTCCTGATGTGATTTTCTATGCGGAAGAAACAAAGTGGACACGTCTTGATGTTGATCTGTGTAAGGTGAAAGGTCAGGTTGTGGAAGACTACGGGAAATTTATTGCAGATGGAAAATTTCCAAAGATGCTTGTTCCGGGCGAACCTGAAAAACTTCTTGTGCTTCAGGATAAGCTGAAGAAAGAACTAGGAAATCGTGCCGTCATTTTTACGAGCAAACCTTACTTTCTTGAGATTCTTCCTCCAGAGTGCGGAAAGGGAGAAGCGATCGAATTTCTTGCGGAAAAACTTGGAATTCCGATGGAACAGACTATGGGCTTTGGAGACAGCATGAATGACGAAAGCATGATCCGCATGTGCGGTGCAGGTGTCGCCATGTGCAACGGTCTTGACTACATAAAAGAAATCGCGGACTACGTCACCGAAGTGGACAACAATCACGATGGTATCGGAGATTTTGTGAGAAAATATGTACTTTAGTCTGGGCCTAAAGAATATCGTTTAGAGTTTGCTTTACGCCAAGGGCAGCAAGAAAGTAATCCTTCGATGGAGAAGTCTTTTCTGCTGCCTTCTGTTTTTTTACGGCACGGATGAGAAGATTTTTTGGTGTTCCTTCCATGTCGATGAATTCCATGAGCTGAACTGAATATCCTTTCTGTTCAAGTAGTTCTGCGCGGATGGCATCTGTTGCAAGGGCAGCAAAGCGTTCGCGCAAGATTCCGTGTTTCATGAAAAGTGACAATGGATTGTTTTCTTCCACAGTGTTCTTTCCGATCTGACTGTTGATTTCATGCTGGCAGCACGGAACTGAAAGGATAGCCTTTGTGTTGTGATCCACTGCATATTTCAATGCATAGTCTGTTGCCGTGTCACAGGCATGGAGAGTAACGATGATGTCAGGTGAATAGTCGCCTGAATATTTTGCGATGTCACCTACGGCAAAGTCAAGGTTCTTGTAGCCGTATTTTTTCGCAAGAAAAGCGCAGTGTTCGATGACATCCTTCTTAAGATCAAGACCAAATACCTCACATGGAATTTTCTTTATCTCATTAAGAAAATAATATACCGCAAATGTAAGGTATGATTTGCCCGAACCGAAGTCTACAATGCGTAGAGGTCTTTGAGTTGAAAAGTCGTCGTCACCAACGGAAAGTTTTTTTACATCATCAAGTATGTCATCGATGAATTCCAGAAATCTGTTTATCTGTCGGAATTTGTCAAACCTTGAGGAAACTATTTTTCCTTCCTTTGTCATTACTCCAAGTTCAATGAGGAATGGAACTGGAATGCCTTCTTTAAGAATGTAATTTTTTTCTTTTTTTGTTTTGAAAGAAGTTGCAGGAGCTGATGTTTTTTTTATTAGTTTTTTTATTTCTCCGTGACGGTTAGCCATGTAGGTCGTCTCTTCGCTTTCCGAGCGTACGACACAGTTCCTGAACGTGGATCCGGCGTGTTCCGCTATGAATTGTTCCGCCTGCTCCTTTGAAATATTTTTTGTGAATGACTGTTTGTCTGTAAAACTTTCCTGAATGTATGCGTTTGTTCTGCCGGCTGCAGGTGACGGATTTTTCCAGATGCGTATTTTAACGTAGGCTTTACCCAGTTTTTCTTCAACGTCTTTGGCTGGCTTTGAAAATGTGGCGGAAATAAACATGATGGTATCTCCTAAAAAACTTATTGAAAATACGATAG
>JAEDDW010000136.1 GCA_016293645.1 Treponema sp.
GTTCATGGAACCTTGATCTTGTAAAGGAACTCATGGAATACGAAGGCGATGAACTCATTGAAAACAAGATCGACACCTGCCTTGGACCTGGAATCAATATCCAGCGAAATCCACTGTGCGGACGCAATTTTGAGTACTTTTCGGAAGATCCTTTGCTTACCGGTGCCATGACCTGTACGATTCTCGACGGAATTCACAGCCGCGGCGTATGGCCTACGATTAAACATTTTGCATGCAACAACCGTGAAAACGGAAGACGCATGAACAACGCCATTGTTTCAGAAAGAGCCTTGCGCGAAATCTATCTTGTTCCATTTGAGATGGCTGTAAAGAAGGGCGGTGCAAAATCCATCATGTCCAGCTACAACCTGATCAACGGAGTGCAGGCTGCAAGCAACTATGAACTCTGTCAGACCATCCTTCGTGAGGACTGGAAGTATGAAGGCCTCGTCATGACCGACTGGTGGGCAACCATGAACGACTGTGTTGAAGGCGGCGAAGGCGATGTGGAGCAGGTTTCACAGATGATCCGTTCAAGAAATGACGTTTACATGATCTGCCAGAATGACAATGCGGAAAAGGATGGCAACGGTGACGACCTTAGGGAATCTCTTGCCAGCGGGAAAATCAAACGCAGTGAAATCCAGCGTTGTGCACGTGACGTTGTTGCTTTCATGGTGAATACAAAAGTTGCAGAGCGTCCTCTTCGCGGTCTCAACGATGTTCCGGGATTTGTGGCAAAGCTTGAAAAGCAGCCTGAAGGTCAGCTTGCCTATGGTGAGGACATTAAGTTCATGAAAGACGGAACTACAAAGGCTTACATTGAAATTCTTGAGGACGACGTATACAACTTCCTTGCGAAATTCCGCAAGGAGTCAGACGGAACTGTTTCCCAGTCTGTCTGCAATCTTAATATCGATGGAGAAAACGCGGTTTCCCTCAACTGCCGTACGACTGAAGGCAGGTCAGAAGGTGCAATCATGGGACTCCTTAAACTTACGAAGGGTGTCTATGTTGCGGAACTTGTCCATACGAAACCTGGTATCGAGATTGAATATGTTGGATTTTCAAGGAAGATTACGACTTCAACCGGTATGAGATGTTTCCGTGATTATGGGGAAGAAGAGATTGCGCATCCAAGGTTTGGACGCAAGAAGAAGCAGGACTGATAGATTTCCCCAGGACGGTTCGACTTCGCTCACCGGTCCTGCGCAATCCCAACATCATCTTTCAAGAATTGCTCCGCAATTCTTGGGGCGAAAGTTATGAAAAGAACCGGCCTCTAAGAAGCAAGGCTTTCGCCCAGGATCCCTGAGCAGCGTCGAAGGGTCCAGCAGTCAGCAAGAGAATGGCAGGGTGCTTCGACAGGCTCACCGGCCCTGCGCAATCCCAACATCATCTTTCAAGAATTGCTCCGCAATTCTTGGGGCGAAAGTTATGAAAAGAACCGGCCTCTAAGAAGCAAGGCTTTCGCCCAGGATCCCTGAGCAGCGTCGAAGGGTTCAGCAGTCAGCAAGAGAAAGGCAGGGTGCTTCGACTGTGCTCAGCAACCCTGCCATATATTCCGCTGATTTTATTATTCTTTTTTGCCTCTGTTGAGCACAGGGCGGGCTACCTTTACATTGAAGAACTCAATGAGAGGTCCCATGAAAAAGGCGGTGATGATTGTTCCGATTCCGGCGATGGTAGGAATCTCGCTGATCTTGTGACCCGCGATGACAAAGATAAGGCATCCCACAATGACACAGACAAGGTCCGTACAGATTCTTATGTACTTGAATTTCCACAGCTTCCATTTTTCCGCCATTGTGATTGCAACAGCATCATAGGTTGAGACGCCAAGATCAGCGGTCATGTAGAATGCTGAACCAAAGCAGATGACAACAACTGCGATTATCAGCGATGCAAAGCGGAACACCATCGATGGTTCCGGGAATGTCTTCATGAAGAATTCATAGGAGAACTGTGTGATGTATCCAAGAAGGAACATGTTGATGAAAGTTGCAAGTCCGATGTTTTTTCTGTAAAAAATCAGGCTGAATGCAAGAAGGATGATGTTGACGATCGTGTAGAGCGTTCCAAACTGAATTGGAATGAGGGCATCAAGACCTGCCATGAAGGACTGGAACGGATCAACACCAAGGGCTGCCATCTTGAAAAGTCCGACGCTGATGGCACAGATGATTACACCAAAAAGTGACATGAAAATTCTTCTAACTAGCATAAATACTCCTGTTCTTCAGTATATAGCATCTTCTGTTTTAATGTGATCAAAAAGCATTCATAAAAATAAATTATATTTGTGTTATCAATGATTGTCCCTTATAATTAATTAACATCTTTTTAAAATTTAAGGGACCAGAAAAATGGTTGTTACTGAACTTCTTGAACGCAATGCTAAACTCTACGGTGATGAAGTTGCCCTTGTGGAACTGAATCCTGAAGAGAAAGATAACCGTCGTGTTACATGGAAAGAATTTGATTTAATTGAAAGCGATAAGACCGATCCATACCGCCGTGAGATTACCTGGAGCGTATTTGATGAAAAGGCAAACCGTTTTGCCAACATGCTTCTTTCACGCGGAATCAAAAAAGGCGACAAGGTTGCTGTCATAATGTACAACTGCCTTGAGTGGCTTCCAATCTACTTTGGAATTTTAAAAACCGGAGCAATCGCTGTTCCGTTTAATTTCAGATATGACGCTGATGAAATCCTTTACTGCGCTGAACTTGCGGAAGTTGACGTAATTGTTTTCAGTTCATCCTTCATCGGGCGCATCGAGCAGAATGTTGAAAAACTGCGCAAGGGCCGCCTTCTCATATATTATGGTGACGGATGTCCAAGTTTTGCCGAAAGCTATCGCGAGCTTGTTGCCGACTGTTCAAGCAAGGCTCCTGAAATCAAGCTGACGGAAGAAGATGACGGTGCCATTTATTTTTCTAGCGGAACAACAGGGTTCCCAAAGGCTATCCTTCACAAGCACTTGTCCTTGATTCAGGCTGCAGAAATGGAACAGAAGCATCATGAAACCGGCCGCAGCGACGTGTTCCTCTGCATTCCGCCATTGTATCACACGGGTGCAAAATTCCACTGGATGGGATCCCTTGTTGCAGGTTCAAAAGCCGTTCTCCTCAAGGGAACAAAACCTCAGATCATTCTTGATGCGATTTCAAAGGAAAAATGTACTATTGTTTGGCTTCTTGTGCCTTGGGCTCAGGATATTCTTGACAGCCTTGATAACGGTTCCCTCAAGTTGAAGGATTATGAGCTTTCTCAGTGGCGTCTCATGCATATCGGTGCCCAGCCAGTTCCGCCTTCGCTGATAAAAAGATGGAAGGATTATTTTCCTCATCATCAGTACGATACAAACTACGGTCTTTCGGAAAGCACAGGGCCTGGTTGCGTTCACCTTGGAATGGAAAACATCCACAAGGTTGGTGCCATCGGTGTTCCAGGCTACCGCTGGGAATGCAGGATTGTGGATGAAAATGGCAGTCCCGTTAAGCAGGGGGATGTGGGTGAACTTTGCGTAAAAGGTCCCGGCGTAATGACCTGCTACTACCGCAACGAAGAAGCTACAAAAGAGTGCCTTAAGGACGGCTGGCTTTATACGGGCGACATGGCAATGCAGGATGAGGACGGCTTCTACTTCCTGGTTGACAGAAAGAAAGATGTCATTGTTTCCGGCGGTGAAAACCTCTATCCGGTTCAGATTGAAGATTTCATACGCAAGAATGACAAGGTAAAGGACGTTGCCGTAATCGGACTTGCAGACCGTCGTCTTGGAGAAAAGGCAGTTGCAATCATAGAAGTCAAGGACGGAATGACTTTGTCCCTTGAGGAGATCACGGAATTCTGTGAGACCATGCCTCGTTACAAAAGACCAAAGGAATTCATCTTTGCCGAAATTCCACGTAATGCCACGGG
>JAEDDW010000137.1 GCA_016293645.1 Treponema sp.
CGCTCAGGGAGCCTTGTGTTGTTCTGAAAATATCATTCGTAGATCGGATCAAAATCTTCTCTTGGATGTCCGCATAGAGGGCATGAAAAATCCAGCGGCAGTTCCGCACCTTCGAATACATGACCGCATATCCTGCATTTCCATCCCTTTATTCTTCCGCCTTCTTTCTTTTGTGAATTTTTGGGTTTTATTCTGTTCTGGTAATCGGCATAGGTGAGGGGAGATTTTTCGCTTGTGGTTTTTGCATCGACTATTTCCGCTATGAACAGTGTGTGCGTGCCAAGATCCATCCTGTTTGATATTCTGCAGCTGATTACGGCGCAGGTTGACCAGGAAAGATAAGGTATTCCGTTTGCATCAACTGGAAGTTCAATGCCGGCTACCTGGATGAATGTATTTGTGATGCACCCGTTTACCTTGCCTTAAGCTTTTGCGGAAATCATAAAAACACTATAGGTCAGATTGTACAAAGCTTTGCTATCCATGTTTTTCTCCTTGATCAAAGGATCAATAGTTTGTCTCGCGGAGCTCAAAGTAGCTTTGCGGATGGGCGCAGACAGGACATTCTTCCGGGGCTTTCATTCCCACCATGATGTGTCCGCAGTTACGGCATTCCCAGACCTTCACCTCGCTTTTTTTGAATACTTCCTGCATTTTCACATTTTTAAGAAGTGCACGGTAGCGTTCCTCGTGGTGTTTTTCAACAGTGGCCACTGCACGGAATTTTGCAGCAAGCTCTGCAAATCCTTCTTCTTCAGCCGTCTTTGCAAAAGTGTCATACATGTCCGACCACTCGAAATTTTCTCCGTCGGCGGCCTTTTCAAGATTCTGCTGTGTGTCTCCAATACCTTCCAGTTCCTTGAACCAAAGTTTTGCGTGTTCCTTTTCGTTTTCGGCTGTTTTCAGGAATATGGCGGCTATCTGCTCAAAGCCTTCCTTTTTTGCTGTCGAAGCAAAGTAGGTGTACTTGTTGCGCGCTTGCGATTCTCCTGCAAATGCAGCTTCAAGGTTTCTTTCTGTCTGTGTTCCTGTGTACTTGCTCATGATAGGTCTCCTGTCGTTTGATTTTTTTTCATGTCCTGTTATCACTTGGACGGATCCAGTTTAAAAAGGGGGCTGATAGTGGTTCCGTCCTGATAAAAAAACATAGGATACAAGATAGTCTTAAAAAACAAAAAAGCAATGGAAGCAGTCACCTTATGATCATCAGAAAATCTACCTGTTTCTTAACAATGAATTATTGTATCTGTTTAGTCTATCCAATACTCAATGAAGTTTTAATGTGATAGAATAAAGGTGAGATTAGGTTTTTACGCGGAGAAAGATTTTTGTGAAAAAGATGATGATTCTGTTTGCGGTCATGCAGCTGTTTCTTTTTGCAGGATGTTCCTTTGGTGGAAATGGTGGTGAATCAAAAACTTATGATCCCGATTTGAAAATCGAAAAACTGGAAGCCAGTCAGCAGACCATTGTCTACAAGGATCAGGATGGTCAATTGAATGAAGTTGCTCAGATTGTGATTTCCTGGACTGTCTCAAAAAAGTTTGAGATCATGGAATTCAGGGAAAGGGAAAATGATTATTTCAAGAAGGTTTCATCAAGCTATAAAGGCATCAAGGTCAATGCTGCCTTTGACAATTCTTTGACATTTGAAATTACGCCGACTACATCTGAAACATATGGGGATACTTATATCTATCAATATACTCCTGAAAAAAACAAGTTGGATTCAATTTCTGGAACTCCTTTGGCCGATGGCGTTCAGGAAATCGACTGTACTATGGATGCCGGTGATTATAAAGTTTTTGAACTTGAAAATGCTTCGGTGAAATTTCTGAATGCAAAAGATGCGACGGTTTATTTTGCCCGGTTCAATCCCTCGGAAGACAAAACCCTTAAGTCAAACAGAGGTGCTCATCTTTCCAGTTCTCAAGAATCGAAGCCTCTCAACTTTGGAAAGATAAACCGTGGAATTGTCAGCGAAGCAGACTTCTTTGAAAGCACGGACGTCCTTCTGGGATTGCAGATTCTTAAGGGCAGTGAAAAAGAAAACCGGAAATATGATCTTATTGAAATAGAGACAGCCGATGGTGTTGAGATGATAAAAAGAGTTCATCCTGAAATTCATGTGGATGAGTCTTCTTTTTCGTATCCGGAATCAATGACTAGATCTGATGAAACCAATGTCAAATATCCGCTTGAATTCAATGTTGGAGACAGAAAGACCGTCTATTGCGCAATGATAGACAGTGACATCAATCACAATATTGTAGAGGCTGAGGCAATTTTACAGTATAAAAGTGAAAGGTGTTATGTATGGGCCGTCGATAAATATTTTACTGAAGGAAGACCTGGAAACGGAAAAGTGAACAGGGAGATCTGTGAAACCATCGGAAAGACTTTTGATATCGTAAGTGACCTTGAAAGAAACATTTTTGGTCAGGAATTTGAATTCCTGAGATCTGTCGGTGACAAATTTGATCTTCCTATGGAATCTTTCAGCGAGACAGGAACAATGGTGAATATTCTTCTTTATGATATTGCCAATGACTATGTGGACGGTTCTGCAACCGGAACTTTTGGTTTTTTTACTTCCGGCGATTACAGCTTAAAGGAATCAAAGTATAACAGCACTGCCATATCCAATGGAGGTAAATACATCCATATGGATTCAGGATATTCTTCAAATGAAAAAACATTTCCTGTGGTACTGTCTACTGTCGTTCATGAGTTTCAGCATATGATTCATATGGGACAGAAAAAACTTTATCAGCGTTCTGATGCCGGTGCTTCATCTGTTTACTTCAATGAAATGTGTTCAACTCTTGCGGAAGATCTGTTTCAGACAAAACTGAATCTTTCTGACATGGATTGCGGTAAATATAGATTCATGCACTTTATATATTCCTGGGATGTTTTACCTATGTTCAAATGGGACAATACTGATTTTGCGTATTCTTATTCCAATGGATTTGGTATGGGTTCTTTATTTGCGAAAAAGTATGGCGGTGCGGATTTCATCTATGAATACATGCACAGGCTGAACTATAATGAATACCGTTACAGTGACTATTGGGATTTTTTTGATACCATCAAGGCACATGATCCTTCTCTTACAGAGGAATCTCTTTTTCTTGATTTTTGTGTGGAGCTGTGTACAGGCAGAACCTACAATACAGAAGTTCGTTCGACGGAACATGTCATGAATGGATATGATTATCCGATGACGAAATTTGATCTTAAGAATTATAGTGTGAAACCAAATGACAAAGTTTTTACCGGGCCGATCTACACAAAACTTGAAGGCGATACAAAAGATTTTGAGTGGGCCAAGGTAGATGTTTCCAGAATCGTAGAAATCACCGGTGACTCCGATACTGTCGATTTCTACGGAACTTCAGAAGATGGTTTGAAGGAATATATAATCGTTACGAAATGAAAATGATTTTGAATTGAAGACAATGGATTACTTCATCTTCTTGAATGTGTAGATGAAATATGGGATCAAAGCCAGATCTGCACCGATCCATGCCAGAACTTCAGCGTATAGAATTCCGTTGGCTCCGATAAAAAACGGAAGAACCAAAGCGCTGCCTGTGCGCCATCAGCATCTCCAGGTGAGACAAAGACAGTGAGGATAGTTTTTCCGAAAATTACCATGATGGTTGCAGCAGTATCAAAGAAAGTGTACATAAGCTGGAACACGTTTCCGGCAACAAGTGGCAGTGCAAACTTAATAAGAATCGGGAGTGTTTTCCCTTCTGTCATAATGATATTGAAAATACTGCTGAAAAAACCACATAGATAAATAAAAACTATTTTTTTGTATCCTGGGCGAAAGCCTTGCCTCTTAGATGCCGGTACCTTTCATAACTTTCGCCCCAAGAATAGCC
>JAEDDW010000138.1 GCA_016293645.1 Treponema sp.
TGGATTTACGACAACCTTGCGTTCCGTAACCCAGGGACGTGCAAGCTTTGGCATGACATTCAGCCATTTCCAGAAAAAAACTAATTAGAAAATAATGAAAAAGAGCATATTGTGTGTCACAGCCCTCGTTGAAACTTCTCCGCAGGCTTTGCCCCTGGGGGCGGCTTGCATATGCTCTTCAATCAATCACTCTCCTGAGACCAGGGATCTGTTCTCCGCAAAGCTTTTTGATTTTTCACTTGAAGATAAATATGACCTTGAGGAAATTTCAGATGAAATATGTTCCGACAAGGCTCTTTATGCGGTGTCCTTCAGCATCTATGTATGGAACAGGAATGTTCTTGAGAATCTGTGTTCTCTTATAAAGGTGAAGCGCCCAGATGTATTTTCCATAGCCGGAGGTCCGGAAGTTACTGCAAATCCATTCAGCTTCAGGAACTTTGACTGGCTTTGTTCCGGTGAAGGGGAATATTCCGTAGTCCATCTCCTGGATGATCTTGAAAAAAAACTGGAGCCAGAAATCCAGGGTGTTTACAGAAACGGAAATGATCCGATTGGAACTGAAGCCGTCCGTTCCATGCCTTGTCCTGTTGAAAATCTTCCTTCCCCTTATCTTGACGGAACTTTGGACGTGAAGAAGTATGGCGGTGCCCTTTGGGAACTTGCACGAGGCTGTCCTTTCAAATGTTCCTATTGCTATGAAAGCAAGGGCGAAAAAAGAATCAAGTATTTTCCCATGGAGCGGTTGGAAAAGGAACTTGATTATTTTGCACGCAACAAGGTTCCTCAGGTTTTTGTCCTGGATCCTACTTACAATGCAAGCAAACAGCGCGCGCTTGAAATGCTGAAACTTATCAAGCGTAAAACCCCGGATACTTTTTATTATTTTGAAGCCCGTGCGGAATTCATTGACCGCCAGCTTGCAAAAGCTTTTTCGGAAATTCCATGCAGCCTTCAGTTTGGACTGCAAAGCGCTGATGAAGAAGTTTTGAAAAAGGTAAACAGAACTTTCAATAAGAAAACTTTCCAGAAAAACATAGGTCTTCTGAATGAAACAGGTGCGATTTTTGGTTTTGACCTTATTTATGGTTTGCCTGGTGATACTTTCAAAGGATTCAAGGCAAGCATAGATTTTGCACTTTCTCTATATCCGAACAATCTTGAGCTTTTTTGTCTTGCTGTTCTTCCCGGAACTGATCTTGCGGAACAGGCTCAGGAGCTGGGGCTTACCTGGCAGCATGAAGCTCCTTATCTGGTGACGGATTCTACCAGTTTCCACAGTGAGGGGATTGAGAGGGCCAGAAGTCTGTCCAGGTGCATAAACTGGTTTTACAACGACGGAAGGGCTGTTCCATGGTTCATGAATCTTATCCATCCTCTAAAGGAAAAGCCTTCGGACTTTTTCACCGGTTTTGAAAAGTATTGCTGGCAGAATGACATCGACTGTGGATCTTCAGATTTCAATTTCATCACAAAGACCCAGATTGAGTTCCTTTCATCACGATATGTGGAAAAGCATCTGGATAAAATGATTCCGGCTGCCCGTGACATCATTTCCATGAACAACGCCTTGAGTCTTGTGACTGCCGATGGCAAGGAAACAATCCTTGAGCTTTCCTATCATCCTGACGATCTTATGAGTGAATACGGAACTGACGTGTTCTTCTTTGCCCAGAATGCAGGACGCTACAGGAACCGTACCCGGGTTTTTGCCGGAAAAAACGGACCTGACTGGCAGGTCCTTAAAAAATAGTCTAGTAGTTATACCATCCGCTTGCAGTCTGATCCGCCATCTGAATCAGAAGCACCAGTGGATTTTCCAGAAAGTTTGAATAGTTCATCATTTCTGTGTCGGTAACGTCGCTGAACCCCATGTGGCGGCTTATGGCTTCAAGCACGTGGCGTTTCTTAAGATATGAAGGCATGGTTTCAAGAAGAAGGAGCACCGATTCATTTCCGTGACCCAGGTTTCTGTTGCCGTCTTTGACTGTAAAGTATGGAGTTTTCTTCCAGTTGCCGAAAATGTCTTTTGTGTTTCTGAAACTTGTTGAATAGAATCCTGCCTTGCAGAAATCATGGGCAATGGCTGCCACAAAAATGTCACCTGCCGTAAAGTTGTATTTTTCCGCGTGGACGGTTTTCATGAAATCGATGAAAAACGCGCCTGTAAATTTCAGGGCTTGGTATGCCACCTGGATGGAATGCACGCAAAGGCCCCCGTCGAAATTTCCGTGGAATCTTGTTGAGGCTGGGGAAGTATAGAATTCGTGGTTTTCCATCCATGAAAGGAATTCCTTACGCTCTTCTGCGTTTTCAATTGATTTTTCTGCCATCTGGCTTACTGTTGTCTTTATTTTCTCAATGTCAAAGCTTTCATTTGTAACAGGCATGTTGTTTTCAAAAATGGCGATAAGGTCGTTTACATCGCACATGAGTTTTTCAAGTTCTTCTTTGTTCATATATTCTCCACTGATTGTTTACAATATAAGGTATAAAAACTCTTTTGGCAAATAATGTTAAAATCCTGTTGTTTGAAATTTTTCTTCCTTTATGTTAGATTTACTCATAAAATTTGGAGATAATTATGTCTTTATCCGATTTGTATAGAAAAGATTTCAATATATTCAATGCACCTCAGAACAAGGGTGTGATTTACCTTGACAATGCGGCCACAACCCATAGACCTCAGTGTGTCATTGATGCAATAAGCAATTTTTACAACAATGACAATGCAAATCCTCTCCGCGGTCTTTACGGTCTTAGCGTGAGGGCTACGGATGATTATGAGAATTCCAGGGCAGTCGTGGGAGCTTTCATTGGTTCCGCCTGTGCAGAAGAAATCATCTTCACACGAAATGCTTCCGAAAGCCTTAATCTTGTGGCTTATGCCTACGGAATGCAGAATGTCAATGAAGATGACGAAATTGTAATCAGCTGCATGGAACACCATTCCAACATTCTTCCATGGCAGATGGTATGCAAGGCTAAGAAAGCAAAACTTGTATGGCTTGAATGCGGTGACGATGCCATCATCACAAAAGAAGAATACGAAAGCAAGATTACTGCAAAAACAAAAGTTGTCTCAATTGCACACGTAAGCAATGTTTTTGGAATCACAAATCCGGTAAAGGAAATAGCAGCCTATGCACACAGAGTATCTCCAGACTGCGTTGTCGTAGTTGACGGTGCCCAGAGTATTCCTCACATGAAAGTTGACGTTCAGGATATCGGCGCTGATTTTTTTGCCTTCAGCGGACACAAGCTTTGCGCTCCTATGGGAATCGGTGCCGTTTACGGACGCAAGGAACTCCTTGAGACCATGCAGCCGTTCATGCGTGGCGGCGAGATGATAGAATACGTCACCCGCGAAGATGCAACCTATGCCGAGGTTCCTCATAAGTTTGAAGCCGGAACTGTAAATGCCAGCGGTGCGGTCGGTCTTGCGGCGGCCATCAAATATATCGAAAATGTCGGCCTTGAAAAAATCGAGGAAAACGACAACCGTCTTGCTCAGGTAATCATGGAAGGCCTTTCAAAGAATCCTTATGTCCACATCATTGGAAACAAGGATTACAGAAAGCACTGTGGTATCGTTACTTTCACAATTGACGGTGTTCATCCCCATGACATTTCTTCAATCCTTGATTCTGAAAACATAGCAATCAGAGCCGGACATCACTGTGCTCAGCCTTTGATGCAGAAGCTGGGAGTTGGTTCTACAGCAAGGGCAAGCTGCTATTTCTACAACACGGAAGAAGAATGCCGGAAGTTTGTGGAAAAAGTCGGACAGGTCCGCAAGTGGATGGGATATAAGTAATTGATAATTAAGAATTGTGAATTATGAATTGGAGTAACTATGGATCTTAAAGCACTTTATCAGGAAATATTG
>JAEDDW010000038.1 GCA_016293645.1 Treponema sp.
CGACGATGCTCAGGGATCCTCAATACACCTGGTAGGATCGGTGAGCGCAGTCGAAGTAGCCTGTGCATTGCCTTGCGATGATGGACCCTTCGACGATGCTCAGGGATCCTCAATACACCTGGTAGGATCGGTGAGCGCAGTCGAACCGTCATGCCATTGCATTAGCTAAAAAACAAAAGGCAGTGGTAGAATGATACCGCTGCCTTTGTGCTTTCTGGACGGTGTATGGAGTTCCGTCTGTAAAAAACTATTGCAGACCTGCGATCAAGTCTGCTTCACTGGCATCAACACCTTTCGATTTTGCCCAGTCGACAAGCTGACCGTTATCTACTGCGTTTTCGAATTCCGCAGCGAGATTTGCATCAGCGAGAATAGCTTTCTTGAGTTCATCTATAGTCATGGCTCACCTCTACCTTCATTGTTAACTTACATTATATATTCATAAAAGAAAAAAATAAACCTCAAATTGCAATTTTAATTCATAAGGGCTATATTTTACTCATGGAGTTACAGGAATTTCTTTCAGTATTGAATCCGGAACAGAAGGAAGCTGTTGTTCACGAAGGTTCTCCGCTTCTCATTCTTGCCGGGGCAGGTTCCGGTAAAACCCGTGTAATCACGACAAAAATAGCCTGGCTCATTTCTCAGCAGAATTACAACCCCTCTTCAATCCTCGCGGTCACATTCACAAAAAAAGCCGCCAACGAGATGAAGGAACGCGCAGTTGCCCTTGAACCTCGTTCCGCCTATTCCCAGATCAGGACATTCCATTCCTTTGGCGCATATTTTCTCCGTATGTACGCAGCTGATGCGGGTATTGGGCTTGAAAGCAATTTTACGGTTTATGATGATGACGACATGGTGACACTCATCACGAAAGCAATGCCGGCTCTCACTAAAAAAGATGCGGGTCACTATGCCCATCTCATTTCCCTTGCCAAGGATTACTGTCTCAAACCTGACAGCCTTGAACTTGGTACAATAGATGATGATCCTCATTTTCCTGAAGTTTACGATGCATATGAAAAGCGCCTCCGTTCAACCGGTAATGTAGATTTTGGCGATCTCATCATGCTGCCTTACCTGATACTCAAGAACAACGATCTTATCCGGACAAGCATTCATCACCGCTACAAAGTAATAATGGTCGATGAATACCAGGACTCCAATGTCGCCCAGTTCAAACTGCTGCAGGAACTTTCAGGCTACGGAACTGAATCAGACCAGAAAGCCTATGTCTGTGTCGTTGGTGATGACGACCAGTCCATCTATAGATTCCGTGGTGCGGAAGTCCAGAACATCCTGAATTTCAAGGATCATTTTGCCGGAACAAAAATAGTGCGTCTTGAGACAAACTACCGTTCAACAAGTGAGATCCTTGATTGTGCTGCAAGCGTCGTGAAAAACAACGAAGGCCGCCTCGGAAAGGAACTTGTCGCCGCCCGTGGAAAAGGTAAGAAGCCGGCCCTTGTCTTTCTGCCCACCCAGGACGACGAAACTGAATTCTGCTACAGCCTCATCGAGCAGTCCCACGAGGCCGGAGTCCCATACAGCGACTGGGCCATTCTTTACAGGACCAACGCACAGTCTCTTGGATTTGAAACCGAATTCCTGCATCGCAAGGTTCCATACCAGGTTGTAGGTTCCCTGAAATTCTACGAACGCGAGGAAGTGAAGGACAGCATCGCATGGCTTTCCTTTGTGCTTAATCCGCGTGATGAAATCTCTTTCCGCCGCATAGTGAACAAGCCTGTGCGTGGTATCGGAAACAAAACCCAGGATACCATAGTCGACGCAGGCCAGGGCCGATCCCTTGTTGACGCGATTGCCGATGTAAAACTCTCAAAAAAAGCAAAGGAAGGCACGGACGGCTTTGTTGCTCTAGTCAAGAAATTCGATTCCATGCTGCCTGATGTTCCGGTTTCTTCCGAGGCACAGACTCTTGCAGAACAGGCCATCAGCCAGGAAAAAGAAGAAAAGCAGAATCTTGAACGCAAGCTTTCGGAATTCGTGCAGGCCGTGGTGACTGAAAGCGGTCTTGAGGAATTCCACAAGGAACAGGATGAAGTTACCGGAAGCCAGAAGGTTGCCAACCTTGAGGAACTTGTGAACAGCGCTGTTCTGTATCCATGCACAAAACAGGGACTTATGGATTTCCTTGACCACATAAACCTTGACCGTACTCTTGATGCGGCGGAAGAGGAAGAAGGGGAATCCGACAGAGTTACCTTGATAACCCTGCACAATACAAAGGGTCTTGAATTCCCACGCGTGATCATAACCGGTCTTGAGTCCGGTATTTTTCCGAGAGACGGGAAAAGCGAGGATGAGCTTGAAGAGGAACGCCGCCTTTTCTATGTCGGAATCACACGTGCCAAAGATGAACTGTATTTCACCAACTGTGGAATCCGCCGGCTTTATGGAAAAACAAATCCAATGTCTCCAAGTCCTTTCCTTGGTGAACTTGGTGAAAACAACGTGAGGATTCTTGGCCAGAAGCCTGCCAGTTTTTCCAGCGGAAATGCAGCAGCAAAAGATCCCCTTGCCGAAAAATACTGCCGTGGTGCCGGTGTCTATCACGATGACTGGGGGTATGGCGTAATCGTGAAAACTGCGAGAAGCGATGAAGGGGAATATGTCGTCACTGTCAGTTTTGAGACAGGCGGAATAAAAAAGTTCCTTCCGAAATACCAGCAGAAATCACTGCTTGTTGTTGAGTGATTGATCTCTAGTTTGATATGGCATCCAGGGATTCCTTTTCTTCCTCTCCCTCGATGTAGATTATTATTCCGTTTGGAAGACATGCGGCCCACTGGTTTGGTCTGCTTATTTTCCCGGATTCGACGCAGATCCTGTTCTCACAGTCGCTGTGCTCAAACCAGGCTTCTTCGTTTTCTATGATGATTATTGATTTTCCGCAAGGACCTGAAAACTCAAGCCGCATGTTTTTTTCCATTGAGTATGCGTATCTTTCTCCCTGTGTCTGTACCATGAGAATTCTGGAGCCGGATTTCTTTGTGAAAACCTTCATGGCGGCAAAGCCTATGACCGCAAGAAAAATGAGGAGAATGAAATAATCAAGTAGTCTCATTTTGAATTTCATTGGAACGCTCGATGTCCGTCATTCTAGCAAAATTAGTGATTTTTCACTACAATGTTTTTCATGAACGAAATCGATTTTTTGGCTGACGAGATTTACAGAAGATACGGAAACATAAAGAGGGCAAGGGGACCTTTCCTTTACACTGAAAAGAGAGTCAGGCTTACGGACCTCTATCAGGAAGGTGGACGTGCTATCCTTGGATGGGGTGGCGGAAGTGCCTTTACGATGCTCAAGAATGCCCTTGACCGTGGAGCCACCGGCAGCTACAGAACCGATTTTTCATACCGTCTTGAAAAGGCCGTCAATGATCTTTTCGTCGGCGATCACCGCAAGATTTTTGTTTTTCCATCAAAGATGGATGCAGTTGCGGCAGCCGTTGCCGTAAGCCAGGATCACACCTGTGTCTATCATCCATGGCATCAGACGGAAGTTGATTTTTCGTTGATGGAATGCATCATCCTTGAGCCTGCCTTGCCATGGAGTTCCAGCATATTCATTCTAGCCGTAAGGGAAAACGAGGCAAACATGGCAAAAATGCATGAAAATGGAAAAAAGACAATCCGCCTTGCATCTCCAATGGAAGCTGCTGTAACCCGTTCCATCTACAATCTGATCGCAGCCCTCCAGACAAGATCGGAAAAGGACTGGTTCATCTATGACAATTCCATAAACCGATACTGGGAGCGCAAGGGGCCTTATCTTTTCCCTAAAATTCCGATGGATTCCTACAGGGATTTTGTCCTTCACTGCCTTGACCTTGGCATCGTGATCAGTCCTGTGTATGAAATTCCAAGCATCGTTCCTTTCGGGGCAGACCGCGGAATTTTTGCTGCCCTTAAGAAAAATCCATTTACATCCGAAAATCAGGTAAAGTGACGGAGACGACAATGCCCCATAGTGAACTTATCCTTTACATAGTAAAACTTATTCTCGGCGGAATGGCAGCTTTCAGCGCGATCCTTTTGTGGAACAGGACAGGTGAAAGTTCATGGATGTGCATCATCGCAGGCATGGTCATTTCCTACGCCGGAATTGTCTATAGTCTTCTTGTCGAAATGGGAATTCTTTCCGTTGATGTTCTCAGACTTGGAAGTCTGCCTTTGACTTCACTGATATTTGCCGTAGTTCCGCCTTTGTTTTTCATCCTTGGTTTCGGCATAATGATCGCCAATTCAAATTCAGGAAAATAATCACTTGTAATTTTTCATTAATGCGTTAGAATTTTCTCATACATTACGGAGGTAACGTTATGGGAAAAAATGATGCTAAGAATGCAATCGCATCTCTTGTACTTATGCTTGCAGTTGGATGTATGCTTGCAATAAGCGGAATCTACGCTCTGCAGGGAAAGTCTGCCGGTGATCTTGCCGTAAGGGGACTCAGATCGATTTTTGACGGAAACGCAGAAAGTGTTGTCATCGCCGTTTTTGGAGCTGTTGAGCTCCTTGCAGGTGTTTTCATCGTGCTCAGATGTTTCATCGGTGACAGAATGGGATCCTTTGGAAACATCATCTCGCTGATAGTAGTCATTGTCTGGGTTGTGGTCATCGTCCTTGCCGACATTGTCAACGGAATCGGAAAACCGAATCTCCTTGCATGGCTTCTTCAGTTCTCAAAGGATCTGATCATCTTCGGTGCGATCTGGCTCTGCTGCAGATAAATTTTTTTACAGACGGAACTCAAGATCTGCTCCCTTGTGGATTTTTTCAAGGGCAGGTTTGAGTTCCTCATACCAGAACTTGTCTTCTATCTTGCTTTTCCCGGCTGTATAGCCGATCTTTCTGTCCGCACGGACTTTTTCACCGTGAAAGTCGCTTCCGGCTGTTGCAGTCATTCCAAGTTTTCTTGCCAGTTCCTCAAGTCTGTAGGCTTCCGATACTCTGGTGCCAGGATGCCACGCCTCAAGTCCTTCGACTCCATGCATCTGGATATCTATCATGGTGTCTTCCATTTTTCCCCAGGAAACATACATTGAAAGGGGATGTGCCTGTACGGGAATTCCTCCGGAAGTCTTTATTGCCTTTACGGCATCTTCAAGATCAAGTCCGGTACGTTCCACGTAGCAAGGTCTTCCTTTTGCGAAATACTGGTCAAATGCCTGCTGACGCTGTCTTATGAATCCTTTCTCGATCATGAGTGAGGCAAAATGCGGACGGCCGATGGTTTTTGTTCCGGCTTTCTCAACAATCTCTTCATAGGTTATGGCTATTCCCTGCTCCTGGAGTTTCTGGGCCATCTTTATGTTTCTGTTGTCCCGTTCCTGCCTGAGAAAATCAATCGCGCCAAGCAGTTCCTTTGAGGGCGACTGGAGTCCAAGACCAAGCAGGTGGAATTCTCCCGTGGGCCACTGTATCGAAAGTTCTATCCCCGGAATGAATTCCATGGAAAGCTCCCGGGCTTTTTTCTGGGCCTCGATGATTCCGTCTATGCTGTCGTGGTCTGTGAGCGCTATGGCATTGATGTTTCTTGCGTGTGCGTATTCCATCAGCTGGGCCGGTGTATAAGTTCCGTCTGAGGCTGTAGAATGGGTGTGTAAATCTATCATTTTTTACCTTTTTTTCTATCTTGATAGGGGAAAAACAAGAAATTTCCCCGAAAACTGGATTTTTTCTTAAATCCGCTAAAAAATCTGGATTTTCCTCAATATTGTAGCATAATTTGCTTTCTTATGATAGAATTATAAGACCGTATATTGGATTTTATAACCAAGGGGAATTGAGTAACATGCCAAAGACAGTTCAATTTACACAGGGCTCCATCATTTTCTTCGAGGGCGACAAAGACTCAAATATTTATATTCTTCAGTCTGGCGCAGTTGCCTTGAAATCACGCGACCTTGAGACTGGTGTTCAGATTTCAGAGCAGGTCAGGATTGGTGAATTCTTTGGCGTCAAATCGGCATTGGCCCATATGCCTAGTCTTGTTACTGCTTCCGTTCTTGTCAATTCCGTTGTTGTTTCCATGACCGTTGCAGAGTTTGAAAAACTTTTCAGCGCAAAGCAGGCAATCACAGAAAAGATGCTCCGTGTTTTCTCAAAGTCTTTGCGCGATATCCACAGAAAGACTGAGGACTTCCTTAAAAGCGGTTTTATTGCGATTTCTCCTGAAGTTGGCATGCTGACAGTCGCAAAGGCTTTCTTCAACGATGAACAGTACAAAAGCTGTGTTGATGTCCTTATAAGAATTTCCCAGATCAATTCGAATCCATCAAACAAGGCGGAAATTGAAAAGCTCTACAGGGAAGCTAGAAGAAGAGTGGACAGCAGCAGATCCGGAAGGGCCGTTTTCGCGACAGAAGCAGCAACTGCAACTTCAAGCGGTCTTGCAGTCAACCAGTTTTCACTTCCTGCATTTGACAGGTTCACAAAGAAATATTCTCGTGGCGATGTTATCATTTCTGAATTCGAGCCTGGAGAGACTTTCTATCTCATCAAGTACGGTGAGGTCCAGATCTGCAAGTGCATCAAGGATCAGAACAAGAGCCTTGATATTCTTACAAGCGGTTCATTCTTTGGTGAAATGGCAATCCTTGACAACAGCCAGCGCAGTGCATCATGTGTCGCACGTACTGACGTTGCCTGTCTTGAATTCAACAAGGCAAACTTCAAGGCTCTTGTTTTGAGCAATCCGCAGATTGTCATGAACCTTCTCAAGATCTTTACGAAGCGTATCTACGACCAGTACAGGCAGTTCAAGATCATCCTCATCAAGGATATTCCTGCCCGTGTCTGTGATGTTTTCCTCATGTATGATGAACTCCAGGGAACGGCATCAAGAAACGATGAAGACAATCCAAAGCGCAAATTCAATATCGCTGTCAATGATATTGCCTCATGGGCTGCCATTTCCCAGCAGCAGGCTCATGAAGAGCTTTCAAGACTTGTTGACCGCGGCAAGATTGAAATATTTGAAGGTTATATCACCGTGAAGAACATTCACGACATGCGCCGTATCGTAGACAACTACTACATGAAGATAGAGGCTCTGAACAAATCAAGCCAGCAGTAGTTGCATAAATCACAAAAAAATTGCAAACTGTGCAGGTCATATTATTTGCCAACTTAGCTCACGGATCTTTCCTTGCGGAAAGCTCTGTAGAGCAGGTCATATAGCTTGCCAACTTAGCTCACCTGGTAGAGCAGTTCCCTCGTAAAGAACAGGTAGACAGTTCGAGTCTGTCAGTTGGCTTAAGAGCTTCTCTGAAAAAGGGAAGCTTTTATTTTTTTAAAGTGAATAAGAGAAGGGAACTCGAACTGTCTAGCGAAGTGACCGCCACAGCGCCCGTAGCAGGAGCGTGCGGGTGATGTGGAAAAGCGTGCATGGATGCACGCGGCAGGGAACGGAGACGCCCGGAAGGAGCAGACAGGAGGTCTGCGAGTGGAGGGGTCGGTTCAAGTCCGGGAGTTGGCTTTGAGGCCTTCATGAAAATGAAGGTCTTTTTTTGTTTCTGAAAGACATGGATTCATTCATTGAACCGAGTAGCGTAGTGAGCGCCGAGCAGGTGAAAAATATGGACCCTTCGACTGCGCTCAGGGATCCTTTGACGCTCAGGGATCCTATAAGTTTGCTGAATTAGTACAGGCCCCTTCGACAGTGCTCAGGGATCCTTTGACGGTCAGGGGTCCTTGGATTGCTAAAGCAAAAGTTGGATGTTGTTTTTTTTAGCCAGCGCAGGCTTGCTGAGCGCAGTCGAAGCACCTGCATATGCCCTTGCAGACTTCGGACCCTTCGACTGCGCTGCGCTTTGCTCAGGGATCCTGTGCGTTTGTTGAACCACGTCATCGCGAGGAGCCGGGCTGCTTAGGCAGACTGGCGACGTGGCGATCCATCATGCCTTTGCTTGCCGGCATATGGATTGCGTCGTGCGTTTTTGGATTCGCAATGAGGAGAAGTTCCGCCTGTGGAATTTTTATTTCTTCCAGAAACTTGGGGACAGGAAAACGAACATGGTGAAAAGCTCAAGACGGCCTGCAAGCATTGCAAAACAGTAGAACCATTTTACGGGAGCTGCCAGCCATCCAAAGTTGCATGAAGGCCCGAGAAGATTGAATCCAGGCCCCACATTGCCGATCACTGTCGCTGCACCTGTAAATGAAGTAAGCACATCAAGCCCAAAAAGAGTTCCGTAGAAAGTGGTGAAAATCAGAAGAAAAAAGTAGAGACAGAAAAAAGCCGTTACCGCAGCAATGACTTCTTTTCTTGTGTTCTGCTGGTTCAGCCTGATTGAGAAAACCCCATGGGGATGGATCATCTTCTGGACTTCGTTTTTAAGTACTTTGTAGAAAAGAACCCATCTTACAATTTTTACGCCGCCGGAAGTTGAACCTGAAGAACCGCCGATGAAAAGCATCATGAAGATAAGCGCCTGGCTTGCCGGTGACCACAATGCAAAATCCGATGTGGCAAAACCGGTAGTGCTCAGGATCGATGCGACCTGGAATGATGAATATCTCAGCGAATGGATGATTCCGCCAAACTGCCTCCGCTCAAAAAGCGTGATGAGAAAAATTAGAATTGCATTCAAAGCAAGGTAAGCCTTGAGTTCCGAATTTTTTTTCAGTTCAGTAAAATGTCCGGCGAAAACATAGAAATAAAGAGAAAAGTTGATTCCCGAAAGGAACATGAATGTAAAGCAGATGGCATCGATTGCCCAGTTGTCGTAGGCCGCGATGCTTGCGTTTCGTGTTGAAAATCCGCCTGTACCAAGAGTTGAGAATGCATGGCTGAGTGCGTCTATGAAATCCATTCCGGCGATGTAGAGAAGCAAAGTCTCAAGCGCAGTCATTCCAAGATAGATGAACCAGAGAATTTTTGCAGTGGTCGTGATGCGTGGCGTAAACTTTCCTTTTTCAGGTCCTGTGGTCTCCGCCTTGATCAGCTGGAATCCGCCTATGCCCAGAATCGGGAGCAGGGCAACTGTGAGGGCTACGATACCCATTCCTCCAAGCCAGTGGGAAAGACAGCGCCACATGTTGATGCTTCTTGGAAGTGTCTCGATCTCGGAAAGTATCGTTGATCCTGTTGTGGAAAATCCTGAAACGCTTTCAAAGACCGCGTCGACAAGATCTGGAATGGCTCCGCTTGCATACAGCGGAATCGCCCCGAAAAGACTTGCTCCGACCCATGCGACCGCCACCACCACGAAACTTGCGCGTACCGTAAGCTTTGCCTTCTGTTTTCTTTTGATCATGAGAAAAAGAATTCCAAGTACAAAGCTTATTGCCATCGGAATCATGAATGCCGGTAGAACTGAATACTCGCCGCAGTAAAGAGCTGTTGCCACAGGTATCAAAAAAGAAATTCCGACGATTGCAAGAATGAGAAAAAGAACTCTGACCACTGTAAAGTTTACGTTTGATTTGGTTTTCATTTGCTGAATTTTTCCAGGACTTTCTTGTCCCCTGTCTTTTGGATGATTACAAGGTGATCGCCTGATGCAAGCACTGTGTTTCCCTGAGGAAGCTCATAATTTTTGCTGCCTGGTTTCTTTATGAGAAGCACAAGATATTGTCCTGGGTTTGCGATGTCCTTAAGCTGCTGGCCTGCAAATTTGCTTGTGCTGCTGAGGTCGCATTCGATGATTTCAAATTCGCCGTTTGAGACCGTGTGGATTCCCTTGACGCTTTTTCCGTGAAGGTGGCTGATGATGGAATCGACGAGAGTGTCCCTCATAGGAATAGCAACTTCAATTCCAAGTCTGCGCGCGATATTTCCATATTGTGATTGATTTACGAGAACGATGGATTTCTCGACTCCGAGGGATTCAAGGTATGCGGAGATGACCATGTTTAGCTCGTGGTTGTGTGTGGCGCAGATTAGAAGATTGCATTTGTCCAGCCTTTCTTCCTCGATTATGTTGTCATCAGTGATGTCCGCATGAACGACATTTGCTGAAGGAAATTTGTTTTTGGCGGCTTCACACAGCTCGTAGTCGGTATCGATGATCGTAATGGACTGGTTTGATTTCTTTTCCCTTCCAAAGAGCTTGCTGATGACGGAATTTCTGTCCTTCTCGATGATTCGCTCGGCGACGATTGTTCCGACTCTTCCGATTCCGCAAAGACAGATCTTCTTGATCACATCAACCTGAATTCCACAGAGTTCAAGAAGATCTCCGACATTTTCTTTTGCCGTGATGATTCCGATTCTGTCTCCGGCATGAAGGATTGTCTCGCCGCTTGGAAGTGCGCTGATCATATTGTCCGTTTCTTTATCCTTTGTTTCCTGATAGACGACAATGAATTTCTTGTCCGTAAGGGTACGGATGTTTTTCAGAGCTGTTCCATCAAGCTTGCTTTCCTTTTCAACCTGAAGTGACGTGATTTCAAAGTCTCCGTTTTCACCAAAATCAACAATGTCGCTTATGGCTCCGTGTTCAACGGCTTTTACGATCGCCTCCGCAGCCTCAACGTCCGGATGAACCATGAAGTCGATTCCGTAGAGCGGACGATGGTTTCCTTTGAAAGTGTCGGCATGGTGTTTTGCCGCATCATTTGTATTTACATAGTATGCGTAGTTCCTTACGCGGGCGATTTTAAGAATGTTCGGGTAGACGGCATCGACCAGGGAACAGGTGATCATGTTGACTTCATCGTTGTCCGTAACGGTGACAAGGGCATCCTGCTTTTCTATTCCGTGTTCCTCAAGATTGTCCAGGTTGTTTCCGTCAAGTGCAAAAACATCGCAGTCAAGCTGGCTTTTTACGTTTTCAACAGTCTCTTCGTTGTTGTCGATGATCGTTACTGTGTTTTTTTCGTTGAGCAGTCTTTTTGCCAGCTGAACACCGGTAAATCCTGCTCCAATAATCATTATGTTCATTTGTTTCAATTATACAATTTTTTTACCATTTAACACAGTCTATTTGCCAAATCCTGAAATTCTTCCTATATTTTCAATATGAAATTTCTGCATACAAGTGACTGGCATCTGGGAAAGATTTTTTACGAACATTCCCTTGTTGAAGACCAGAAACATTTTTTAAATCAGATCATTGAGGAGCTTGCCTGTTCTGACAAAGCCGGAACTCCATATGACGCCCTTGTTGTTGCCGGAGACATCTATGACAAGGCCATCGCATCGCCTGAGGCAGTGACCCTTTTCAATGAGTTTCTCAACACCATGCACGAAAAATTTCCGCAGCTGCAGATGTTTTTTTCAGCCGGGAATCATGACAGCGCTACCAGATTGAGTTTTGCTTCGGGCCTGCTTCATTCCCAGAACATCCATATGGCAACCGAAGCCACCCGATGCGACGTAGGAATCCTTACAGGCAGAGGGGATGATGCCGCCGTCGTCTATCAGATACCTTTTTTACAGATGGGGTCTCTCACTGATTCAGACGGAACTGTCCTGCGCCACCAGAACGAACTGCTTGCCGAGGCCTGTGACCGCATCAGATCCGCCCATAAGAAGGCATGCAGGACAAAAAAAATTCCTCTGGTTGTAAGTGCTCATGTCTTTGCAGGCAGCAGTGATCTTGGCGGATCTGAAAGAAATTTTGTCGGTACTGCTGAACAGATTGACGCAAAGCTTTTCAAGGCTTTTGATTACACAGCCCTTGGACACATCCATAAAAGCCAGAAGATTCTTGGAGAGGCCGTACGATACAGCGGTGCTCCATTGGATTACAATTTTGGCGAGAAAGGCAGAAAGGTCATGCTCAGTGTGACAGTGACCGGGGAAAAGGTTGATGTTGAGGAAATTGAGTTTGTTCCCCTCCATAAAGTGACCCGCCTTGAAGGTACTTATGATGATTTCATTTCCGGTGATTACGGAGAATACAAGGATGATTACGTGGAACTCATATGCACGGACAATCTGGTTCATGAAAATCCTATGGAAGCCTTGCGGGGCAAATTCCCGAACATACTTTCCTTCCGTGTTGTGCGCACGGAAGCTGCCGGCCAGAATCTTGCAGTCGCAGAAAGAAGGGCTGCCCTTGAAAAAATCTCAGGCGGAGACTATTCAAAGATTTTTGATCTTTTCATGAATGATGTCTACAGATCAAAGCAGGATGAACTGAAGGAAGATCTGTACAAGGATGAGAAAAAACTTTTCTCCAAGATTGCAAAGGAAGTGGAGGCCAGCGAAGAATGAAACCATTGAAAATTCACATGAAGAATATCGGTCCTTTCATTGATGAGGAGCTGGATTTTACGGAACTTGATGAGGTTTTCCTTCTATGCGGTGATACCGGAGCCGGCAAAACCACTATATTCGATGCCATGACATTTGCGCTTTACGGAGAATTTCTTGGAGCAAGAAAGGGCAAGTCAAAGGACTTCAGGTCGCAGTTTGCATCAGACGGTGATGAATCCCTTGTGGAATTTGAGTTCAGTTCCGGGGGAGAAAAATTCCGCGTTGCAAGAACACTTCCATATAACTATATAAACAGAAATGGGAAACTTTCTCAAAAGGATTCCATGGTTTCCCTTGAGATCTGGAATGAGGGGTGTGGCAGATATGAAAACGTCAATGCTGGCAAAACCGAAATCAACTCAAGGATTGAACAGACGACAGGACTTCGTGCCGATGAATTTTCAAAAATTGTTGTTCTGCCGCAGGGAGAATTTTCTGAATTCCTCAGGGCAAACTCAAAGGAAAAACAGGAACTTCTGCAGAAACTTTTTCCAGTGGAATTCTACCAGTCGATCGTTGAAAAGGTTAAGGAAGAAAATGATTCAGTTCAGGAGAAATTGAAAGTCCTGGAATCTTCGATCGGGGAACTGTCAAAGGATGTTGATTTTACCGATGCGGAGAAAAAAATCGCATCCCTTGAAGCAAGCCACAAAGAGAAAAAAGAGTATCTTGAAAAACTCCGGGGTGAAAAAGAGGAACTTGCGAAAAAATACACTGTGATCGAAACGGAACTCAAGACCGCAAAGGAACTTGAAAGAGCGGAAGAAGAAAAAAAGAAGCTTGATGAAGAATCTGAAAGCATTGGTTCTCTTGTTGAAAAACTTGCCAAGGCTGACGAGGCCGATGCGGTTGTTCCTTTCATCGAAGGAAAAAACAGCCGCCTTGAGGAAGAAAAGGACGCTCTTGAGTATTATGAAAACAATGCCGCTGACGTAAAAGATGCGCAGGAAAAGTACGACGGTCTGAAAAAAAAGGAAGAGGAAAATTCAAAGCTTGAAAAGATACTGGAAAGCAACAGGCTGCTTCTGAAAACTTATTCCGATCGACTTGTGGCGGCGGAAAAACATGCAAAGGTTCTGACGGAAAGTAAGACAGCTCATGAAAACCGCGTCAAGCTGAAAAAATCCCTTTCTGACCTTGAGAAGAAAGAAAAGGACAAGATTCAGCGTCTTAAGGAAATTGCGTCTACCGCTGGAATCGACTGCAGTGACTCTGACGTAAGCGGAATCCATTCAAAGATTCTTGAAAAGTTTTCTGAAGCAAAAGAAAAGGCTTCTGAAGCGGCCAGAATCTACAACACTGTGTGTGAAGCTTCTCAGGTTCAGGAGAAAATAGAATCGACTGAGAAAAATCTTGCTTCCCTTGAAGAGGAAAAGAAAACAAGAAGCAGACAGATCGAAAACATTGAAAGACTTCTTCTTGAATGCAAACAGAAAAAGGAAGAACAGATTGCAAACAACACCGCATGTACTCTTGTGCCACTTCTGAAGCCTGGATGTGCCTGTCCGGTATGCGGTTCTACGGAACATCCGTCTCCGGCAAAGGCGTCCGGTGATTTTCTTGATCTTGATGAGAAGATTGAAACTGCCGTTCATTCACTTGAGTCGGAAAAAGAGCTTATTGCTTCATGCTGCGAAAAGATGGCCGCATCAAAGGAGATTCTCGAAAAGTATAGGGAAGATCTTCTGCGGCTCAAAAAGGAAACAGGTGATGTCAGTGTAGAAGAAGCATTTGAGCGATCAGGCATAAGGAAAGATGAAATGTACAGCCTGCAAGATGCTTCTGATAAATCTGGAGCTCTTCTGAGAGAAATCCAGGATTCCAAAAAGGAAATGGCTTCACTTAAAGATGAGATTGGAGATGCTGAGTCTGAATGTTCATCTTTGGAGACGGCTTTGAAACTCCTTGAGGAACAGATCACGAAATCAGGTGACGGCAAGACAGATGCTGATGACATCAGGAAGGATATGGATGATCTTTCCTTAGAGGTTGAGAAGCAGCAGGACCAGGTGGAAAAGTTCCGGGTGGAATTTGAAAACGCTGACAGGTATTTAGGAAAGTGCAGGACCCGGCTTGAGGAATCTGTGAATTCCCTTGAGGCTGCCAGAAAGAATTCAAAGGAGGCCTTGGCGACACTGGAAAAGAAATTCGCGCAGTCAAAGTTCCGCAGTGAAAAAGAGGCGATGGATTGCTTTGTCGAGAAAAATGTGCGGATGGAACTTAAAAAGACTGTGGATGAGTTCCGCAGAGAATATGAAAGGGTAGACGCTGCCATTTATCTGCTTTCCAAAAAAGTGTCGGAAAAACCGGCGGCGATTGAGAAAAAGACAGGTGAAATTTCTGCCCGGATGGAAGAAATGCAGAAATCCATCGATGATGCAACCGGCGAGGCTGAAGAAATTTTCATGATGCTGACCCGGCTTGAAAAGGACTTCATGCAGTTCAAGAAACTTTCCGACAGTCATGGAAAGCTTGCCTCAAAGGCGGAACCTCTTGCACGTCTATGGAAAGATCTTTCCGGTGGCAATCCGTCGAGAATACGTTTCGAGTCATGGTTCCTTGGACTTTATTTTGATGATGTTGTTGTTTGCGCCAACAGGCATCTTCTAAAGATTTCCGGACAGCGCTATGAGTTCAAGATGGATACTGAGAAAACAGGCGGAAATTCGCTTCATGGGCTTGATCTTGTGGTTCACGACTACAGGACAAACAATGACCGTGATACGGCGACATTGAGCGGTGGAGAAACCTTCATGGCTTCCATAAGCCTGGCGCTGGGACTCACGGAAGTCGTTCAGAAGTCAAGTCGGCTTGATTCCCTTTTCATAGATGAGGGATTTGGTTCTTTGGACAAGGAAAGCCTTGAGATGGCACTTGGAGTTCTTCAGGAAATCGGAAACTCAAGGACTGTCGGAATCATCTCCCATGTGGAGGAAATGCTTGGTGCCATTCCGTGCCATGTGGAAGTGAAGAAAACGGCTCATGGCTCCCATATCTCCGCCTGCTGTTGATATTGTAAAATTCGGAAGTAATATGTGGATTTTGTCAGATTTTGCTTTTCAAAATACTTAATAAAGTTTAGTATTACTTAAGTTAAAGTCGCGGTATTGCGGCTATATTTTGTAAGGGGTTATTCAAATGGAATACAAAATTACTAACGCTTATTGTAAACGTGTTTGGGATGATCTTAGCGCTCGCTACGCAGATCAGGGTCACTTTCTCCAGGCTGCAGGTCTCGTTCTTCAGACAATTTCACCTGTAGTTGACAAGATGCCAGAGCTTGAAAAGACAGCTGTTCTTGAAAGACTCACAGAACCAGAAAGAATCATCATGTTCCGTGTACCTTGGACAGATGACAAGGGTGTTCCACACGTTAACCGCGGTTACCGCGTTCAGTTCAACAGCGCAATCGGACCTTACAAGGGAGGCCTCCGCTTCTCTCCAGAAGTAGGTCTCGACGTTCTCAAGTTCCTCGGATTTGAACAGATCCTCAAGAACTCTCTTACAACACTCCCAATGGGTGGCGGAAAGGGTGGTTCAGACTTTGACGCTCACGGAAAATCAGAAGGCGAAGTAATGCGCTTCTGCCAGTCATTCATGACAGAACTTTACCGCCACATCGGCGCTGACACAGACGTTCCAGCTGGAGACAAGGGTGTTGGTGGACGCGAAGTAGCCTGGATGTTCGGACAGTACAAGAGAATCACAAACGCATGGACAGGTGTTCTTACAGGTAAGGGACTTGACTTCGGTGGTTCTTTGATCCGCCCGGAAGCAACAGGTTACGGCCTCATCTACTTTGCAGAATGCATGCTTGCAAAGATGGGAACAGACTTCAAGGGAAAGACATGTCTCGTTTCTGGTAAGGGTAACGTTGCTCAGTACGCAACAGAAAAAATCAACCAGCTCGGTGGTAAGGTTATCACAATGTCTGACTCATCTGGATACATTCTTGATGAAGATGGAATCGATGCTGAAAAACTTGCATACATCACAGAACTTGCAGCTTCAAAGGCTCGCATTTCTGAATACGTTAAGAAGTATCCAAAGGCTAAGTTCTTCGCTGGAGAAAAGCCATGGGGAGTTAAGGCTGACTATGCATTCCCTTGTGCTACACAGGATGAAATCTACGAAGAAGATGCAAAGAAGCTGGTAGCAAACGGCATCAAGCTTGTTGCTGAAGGTGCTAACATGCCAACACGTGCAGAAGCTATCGCTTACCTCCAGGCAAACGGTGTACGCTTTGCTCCTGGTAAGGCCGCTAACGCTGGTGGTGTTGCAGTTTCTGGTCTCGAAATGTCTCAGAACAGCGAACGCCTCTCATGGACACGCGAAGAAGTTGATGCAAAGCTCAAGAACATCATGACACAGATCCACGACAACGCATGGAACACAGCTAAGGAATTTGCAACAGAAGGCGACTACGTTTCTGGTGCAAACATCTACGGCTTCCTGAAAGTAGCAAGAGCAATGATGGCACAGGGACTTTGCTAAAATTTCCTGGCACAGGGTCTCTGCTAAGATTTCCAATTTTCGCCGCACGAATTGCGCAGCAATTCGTGTAAAGGCTGTTTATTTATGCGGAATAAAAAAAGCGGTTAAGGTTTTCCTTGGCCGCTTTTCTATTTTAAATTGTCTGTCAGTTTACTTTAACACCCAGCTTCCGCCGATGCAGAAGACGTTTGCAAGCGACTGGTAATCGG
>JAEDDW010000139.1:2500-3855 GCA_016293645.1 Treponema sp.
AGTACTATACGCTATCGGTCACTGGGTAGTATTTAGGCTTGGAGGATGGTCCCCCCATATTCCCACCGGGTTTCACGTGTCCGGCGGTACTCTGGATTCAGCTGGCTGCTTTCAGTTTTCGCATACGAGACTCTCACTCTCTTTGGTGGACCGTCCCATGTCCTTCTGCTAACCTTCAGCATACCGTCCGCTGTCCGAACCCCGAAAGTATTACTACTCTCGGTTTGGCCTCTTCCGCGTTCGCTCGCCACTACTTGCGGAATCTCGGTTGATTTCTTTTCCTCGCCCTACTTAGATGTTTCAGTTCAGGCGGTTCCCTACATACGACTATTTTATTCACCGTATGTTGACTGAGTTCTATTCAGCCGGGTTGCCCCATTCGGAAATCCACGGGTCGATGCCTGCTTTCGGCTCACCGTGGCTTATCGTAGATCGCTACGTCCTTCGTCGGCTCCCAGTGCCAAGGCATTCCCCTTGCGCTCTTTGTAGCTTGACTTTTGCTTCTATCCTTTGGTTCTTTCACTCGACGACAAAATTTTCTTGTAGTTTTACCCTTTAAAAAAATTTTACCATTTTCGCATTTACTTTCTTCTTTGTTCAGTTTTCAAGGTGCGTTCCGTAAGCTTTCCAGCTTACTTCGTTCGGTTTAAATTTCGCTGAAGCTTGGATTTTCTTTGCGAGCGTCGCGTATGCGATACGCAGCGAGCAAAAAAATTCAAGATTCTCGAAATTTGGTGGGCTCAAGTGGACTCGAACCACCGACCTCACGCTTATCAGGCGTGCGCTCTAACCACCTGAGCTATGAGCCCATACCGTGGTGGAGATGAACGGGTTCGAACCGATGACCCCCTGCTTGCAAAGCAGGTGCTCTCCCAACTGAGCTACACCCCCGTTATCTGAGGTTTACGCTTTTTTTCGCGTACCCTCAAAATTAAACAACGATTGAAACAACTTTTCTCTGAGCTGACCGGATTTCAGTCTTTCGACTTAGTCTCCATAGAAAGGAGGTGATCCAGCCGCACCTTCCGATACGGCTACCTTGTTACGACTTCACCCCAGTCGCTTATCCCACCTTCGGCTGCGCCCTCCTTGCGGTTAGGCAACAGACTTCGGGTGTTACAAACTCCCATGGTGTGACGGGCGGTGTGTACAAGACCCGGGAACGTATTCACCGCAGCATGCTGATCTGCGATTACTAGCAATTCCAACTTCACGCAGGCGGGTTGCAGCCTACGATCCGAACTGAGATCATTTTTGGGGATTTGCTCTGCCTCGCGGCTTTGCTTCCCTCTGTTAATGACCATTGTATTACGTGTGTAGCCCAGGTCATAAGGGGCATGATGATTTGACGTCGT
>JAEDDW010000039.1 GCA_016293645.1 Treponema sp.
CGGGGCGGAAGTCATTAAAGATTTAGATTACTAGAAAACAATGCTTCCGCCCCTTGACTTCTTAAGTATTATTAAATATACTTTAATCATACTTAAGAACACACACAGGAGAAGATTATGGGAAAGACTATTGCTCAGAAAATTTTCGAATCACACATGGTTGAAAAACCATTTGAAGGTACAAATATCCTAAAGCTTGACAGAGTATTCTGCCATGAAATTACAACGCCAATCGCCATCAATGACCTCGTGGAACGCGGAAAGGACCGTGTCTTTGATCCTACAAAGATCAAGGCTGTAATCGACCACGTCACACCAGCAAAGGACTCAAAGTGTGCAATGCAGGAAAAGATCCTTCGCGAATGGGCTAACCGCAACGACATCAAGGATTTCTTTGACATCGGTGCCAACGGCGTATGTCACGCAATCTTCCCGGAAAAGGGATTTGTACGCCCTGGCTTTACAGTAATCATGGGTGACAGCCACACTTGTACACACGGTGCCTTCGGTGCATTCGCAGCAGGTGTCGGAACAACTGACCTCGAAGTCGGTATCCTCAAGGGTGTCTGTTCATTCCGCGAACCAAAAGCCATCAAATTCGTATTGAACGGAAAACTCAAGGAAGGAGTTTACGCAAAGGATGTTATACTCTTCCTCATCGGTCAGATCGGTGTCAACGGTGCTACAAACTGTGTAACTGAATTTACAGGTCCTGTAGTAGATGCAATGTCCATGGAAGAACGCATGACAATCTGCAACATGGCTGTTGAAGCAGGTGCTACAAGCGGAATCTGTTTCCCAGACATGACAACAGTTGAATACCTTTGGCCTTTCATCAAGGATGAATTCGCAAGCAAGGAAGATGCCCTCAAGGAATACTCAAAGTGGGTTTCTGATCCTGATGCAGAATACGAAAAGGTTTACACTTATGACCTTTCGACACTTGAACCTGTATGTACAGTTGAATACAAACCGGATCAGATCAAGAAAGTTTCAGAAATGAAGGGAACAAAAGTAAACCAGGTATACATCGGTTCTTGTACAAACGGACGCATCAGCGACCTTCGTGTCGCAGCACAGATCCTCAAGGGTCACAAACTTGCAGACGGTGTTCGCGGAATCGTATCCCCTGCTACACCACTCATCTACAAGATGGCTCTTCAGGAAGGACTCATCGAAATCTTCATGGATGCAGGTTTCTGTGTAACAAACCCTACTTGCGGTGCATGTCTCGGTATGTCCAACGGTGTTCTTGCAGAAGGCGAAGTTTGTGCATCTACAACAAACCGCAACTTCAACGGACGCATGGGTAAAGGCGGAATGGTTCACCTTATGAGTCCGGCAACAGCTGCAGCAACAGCAATTGCTGGTACAATCGTTAACTCTGAAAATTTCAAGGGCTGAAATAGGATTTGAACCTTAAGTTTTTTTAATGAAAAAATTGAAGTTTAAAGTAACATTTTTGCAATAAATGAATTATACTAATAAACGTTGATGTCTGTACTCTGCAGCATCGGCAATTATTATAAGGGGAAAATTATGAAACAATTTGGTGGACAGGTTTTGTTTTTGGATCGCAGTGATATCAATACTGACGAAATCATTCCGGCAAAATACCTTACAGAAAATACAAAACAGGCTCTCCAGCCTTACCTCCTTGAAGACCTCAAGCTTGACGGATTCAATCCAAAGCGTGACATTGCAGGTAAGAAGGTAATCATCACTCGCGAAAACTTCGGTTGTGGTTCAAGCCGTGAACATGCTCCATGGGCTCTTGAAGTCAACGGAATCTACGTTGTCATCGCACAGAATTTTGCACGCATCTTCCGCCAGAACATGTACAACTGCGGTCTTCTTGCCCTCGACATGAACAAGAAGGACATCGATGACATGTTCCACACTTTTGCAGACAAGGATACAGAATGTAAGATTGAGCAGAAGGAAGACGGAACCTGGAAAGTAAAGCTCATTGCCGGTTCCCTTTCAAAGAGCTATGTATTCAAGCTTGAAGGTTTTGAAAAGGCCCTCATCGAAAATGAAGGCTGGATCGGTTACGCTGACAAAAAGTATTGATCTAAAAGCCTTTAGAACGCAATTTTCATAAATTTAATTTCAGGCCACTTTGGAATCCCAGAGTGGCTTTTTTTATGACAAAAGTAACAGTTTTTTATTCAATTATACACACAAAGACCTAGTTTTTATGATTTTATTGACTTTAACATCATTCGGCTGTAAATTGAAATCCACATGAAAAAGCTGATTTTTAAATTTCTTTTCCTACTATTTTTTCCATTGTCTCTTTTTTCAGAAACAAAGGCAGACATCAAGAATGGAACAATACTCCACTGCTGGTGCTGGTCCTTCAAGACAATTGAAGAAAATCTACCGCGCATAAAAAGTTCCGGCTATGTTGCCATCCAGACAAGTCCTGTGAATACCTGCCTGATTGGAGATAATGGCGGAATGGAGCTTATGAGTTCAACTGGCGGAAAATGGTATTATCATTACCAGCCTACAGATTTCAAGATTGGTAACTATCAGCTTGGCACGAGAGACGAATTCAGAAGCATGTGTGCCAAAGCCCACGAATATGGCATTGCTGTGATTGTCGATATAGTTCCAAACCACACTACTCCAATGGTCGATGAAGTTTCAAAAGAAATGATTGAATTCTGCGGCGGTATTGAAAAGTTCTACCACAAAGGCCAGACTTCAGGACTTCGTTCATCGCTTACAAATTCAAACATCGGTGGACTGCCTGACATCAATACGGAGAATCCCAAATTTCAGGAATACTTTGGAAAATTTCTTGCCGACTTGAAGACATGTGGAGCTGACGGACTCAGGATTGACTGTGCAAAACACATTGCATTGAAAGATGATCCTCAGGATGACAGCAATCTACCGAACAATTTCTATGATTTTATAACACGTGACAAAGATCTTTTCATCTATGGAGAAGTTCTTCAGGATGCCAGCAGCCGCGAGGAAGACTACGGCAAGCAGATTGCGGTTACAGCATCCAATTATGGAAAACTTCTGCGCAGCTGTGCAAAAAACAGAAAGTTCAACGGGAAAGGTCTTGTAAGCATGCAGAACAAGGCAAGTCCGAATGTTGTCACATGGGTGGAAAGCCATGACACCTATGCCAATAAAGGAGAATCCGCAGGACTTACAAATTTTGAAATCCGGGCTGCATGGACAGTCATAGCCGCAAGAAAAGACGGAACTCCTCTGTTCTTCAGCAGGCCAAAAGGAAAAGAAGCAACGCAGTTTCCTGGGGAAAGCAAAATAGGAGAAGCTGGCAATGATGAGTTTTTCAGCACTGAAGTATCAGCTGTAAATAAGTTCCGGCTTGAAATGAAAGATGAGAACAACATGTTTCTAAATGACTCAAAAGGTCTGCTATATATCAAGCGAGGAAACAAAGGTCTTGTAATTTTGAATCCGACAGAAAATGAAACATACGTTGAATTCAAATGCAATCTCCTGGACGGAAAATATAAGGACAAGGCCTGGGGACTGAAGTTCAGGATCAAGAACGGAATCATAAGCGGTAAAATTCCGGCGGAAAAAATCGCAGTAATCTACTAATAAATTGGAGGAAAAAAATGACATACAGATATGTATTCGGAAAACCATACGACACGGAAGCTATCCTTGAGAAGCCTGAGGCAAGCAATGAAAATGTCCGACATTTTGAGAAAAATGGAAATTCCTTCAGCTATGAGATGGATGAAAAGGACATTGTATGGGGCCTTGGCGAAAACGTACGCGGAATGAACAAAAGAGGCCATAGCTATACAAGCTGGTGTTCCGATGAATTTGAGCACAGCGAGGAAAAGCACAGCCTTTATGGGGCGCACAATTTTCTTGTGATTGACGGAAGAAAAAAAATCGGTGTCTTTGTCGATAACCCTGGAAAAGTTGTCTTTGATGTCGGATCAACGGATTTCAACATATTGAAAATTTCAATTGAAAGCAACGACTATGAGCTTTACATCTTTGAAGGTGAATCAGTTCTTTCAATCGTAAAGGAGTTCCGCAGTCTTATTGGAGAAAGTTATATACCTCCTAGATGGGCTTTGGGAATCGGTCAATCGCGATGGGGATATGGAAGCGAAGAAGATCTCCTTAGAGTTCAATCCGGTTACCGTAACAACAGACTTCCTCTTGATATGCTCTATCTTGACATCGATTATATGGACAATTTCAAGGACTTTACCATCGATGAAAAAAAATACAAAGATTTCAAGGAAACAATTTCCAGATTGAAGGACGACAAGATCCGTGTGATTCCAATCATAGATGCCGGTGTCAAAGTTGAAGATGGCTATGAAGTTTATGATGAAGGTATGAAAAACGGATACTTCTGCAAGGACAAAGACGGAAAGGAATTCATTGTTGGCGTATGGCCAGGAAGAAGTGTCCTTCCTGACTTTCTAAACAAGGATGCCTCTAAATGGTTTGGTGACAAATATAAAATACTCACTGACATGGGAATCGAAGGCTTCTGGAATGACATGAATGAGCCTGCCCTTTTCTATTCTGAAAAAAACAAGCAGAAAGTTTTTGAACATCTTGCGGAATACAAGGATTCCAACGTTGGGTTATATGCCCAGTTTGCAATGAAAGATGCCGTAAACTTCATGGCAAACAATCTTGAAGACTACAAGAGTTTCTATCATGAAACTGACGCTGGAAGAATATGCCACGCTGATGTCCATAATCTTTACGGCTACAAAATGACTGAATCAGCGTCAAGATTCCTTGAGAAGCATTATGGAAAAGAAAAATTCCTGTTGTTCTCACGGGCTTCCTATATCGGAATGCACAGAAGTTCCGGAATATGGATGGGAGACAACAAGTCCTGGTGGTCTCATATACTTTTAAACCTAAAGATGCTGCCTTCTCTCAACATGTGCGGATTCATTTACACCGGTGCAGATATTGGTGGATTTGGCAGCGACACGACAGAAGATCTTCTTTTGCGCTGGTATGCCCTTGGAATTTTCTTTCCACTTTTCAGAAACCACAGCTGCCTTGGATGCCGTGAACAGGAACCGTATCAGTTCAAGTCAATTGAAAAATTCCGCGGAATCCTTTCACTCCGCTACAGACTTCTGCCTTATCTATATGATACATTAATAGCTTCCATTAAAAATAATGGAATGTATGGCAGCCCGCTTGGTTTTATCTGGGAAGATGACGAGGATGCAAGAAGATGCGAGGACCAGCTTTTGATCGGAGACAGCATCATGATTGCACCTGTTTACGAACAGAACGCAACAGGGCGTCACGTTTATCTTCCAGAAGAAATGAAAATGATACGATTCAAGAAAACGGAAATTACGGAAGAAAAAATAATGACTGCAGGACATGGCTTCATTCATGTTGCTCTTGATGAAGTCTGTCTATTCATCCGGAAAAACAAAAAGCTGCCGTTAGCTAAAACAGCAGCTTCTATCGAAGATATTGATTGGAAAGATATTTCCTATGTCAATTTTTAAAGCATAAGTTATTTCTCAACAAAACCGCGGACTGCAAGTTCTCCAATGATCTTGTCAACAATCTCATCAGGAGTAGCTGTTGCATCAATGACAAGATCAACAAATCCATAGTCGTTGTTGTCTATATCATAAAGTTTCTTATAACGACGGCTGTCCTCACTGTCACGCATGGCAGTGAAACTTTTTATCTGTTCTATGTCCCCACCTTCGCGGTTGAAAATTCTTTTTGCGCGGATGTCGTCATCAAGTTTCAGATAGACCTTTAGATCGGCTTCTTTCAGCATCCAGACAGCAAGGCGGCTTCCAAGTACGCAAGGTTCAGCACGGGCCATCTCAACCTGACGAGTATCAACCGCAATATCATAGCTGTCATCAGTCTTTGCATTTTCAATCACCTGTGCGAGTGTCATTCCTTTTTCTGCTGCCAGCTGACGGAAAGTAAAGTTGATGAGTTTTACACCAAGTTTTTCTGAAAGCAAAGTACTGACAGTAGTATTACCGCATCCTGATTTACCGGAAATAGCTACCCTTACATCTTTAATAATCTTCATATCATTCAACTCCAAAAAATTATTCAAGCGATTTCATTCAACATTCTTAGACTGCTCACGGATATTTTCAAGAGCATCCTTTGCAGCGATTACCTTTGCACCAACTTCCGTAAACTGATTTTTGCTGCCAATGGTATTGATCTCTCTGTTTGCTTCCTGACAGATAAAATCAAGTTTCTTTCCAGGAACCGGATTGTTTTCAATTTCGTCACGCATTGCCTTCAAATGGCTTTGAAGACGGATGATCTCTTCATTGATCGTGTATTTGACGAGCATAGCCGCGGTTTCCGTCATGATGCGGCTTTCATCAACCTTGTCTTCAAGAAGTTCATGGAACCTGGAATAAAGCTGATCACGAAATTTCTGTTCCATCTGAGGCTGCCATTCCTTGAAAAATGCGGAACAGGATTCAAGAACCGAAATTTTTTCAAGAAGATCCTTCTTAAGATTTTCGCCTTCCCTTCTTCTATCCTGAACAAACTGATCAAAAACCTGATTGAAAACAATTTCAATCTTTTTCCAGTATTCCTCAGTGTCATACTGATGGTTTATGTTGAGAACTCCTTCCTGGTTGATAATCAAAGAAAGCGGAATATCTTCCGTCTTTCTGCCAATTGCATTTGCTACAGACAAAATCGCATCGTAATACATTTTTGCAGCGGAAGTATCGGCAGTTACAACGGCATTTGAATTGTTATCCTTTACTCGGATTGTAAGGTCTACCTTTCCCCTGACGATTTTCTCACTGACCAGTTTTCTGATTCTTGCTTCAAGAGGATTCAAAAATGATGGTATGTTTATGAAAAGATCAAGAAAGCGGGCGTTTACAGATTTTATCTCAACACTGATCTGTGTATCCTCAATGATTTCTTCCTTGAAACCATAACCAGTCATGCTGTTCATTAAGTATCCCCCAAAAAAATGTAGTAGTTCTATAATACCATAAAATACTGTGTATTGAATAGCACACTGCAGATTCAATGCATGAGTGCAAATTGAAAATTTATGTTCCTGCTGTATAATCACAAACATGAAAAAGAAATTCAATCCAAAGATAATAGTTGATACACTTTCAGGAATTTTCCTCCCGATAATTGATCTGATAACAGCAGCAAGCATCATGAAAAGCATCCTGATTCTTCTTGCGTCTTTCAATTTGATGTCAGCAGAAAATGGTATATACAGAATTTTCTACGCGGTTTCCGAAGGAGTTTTTTTCTTTCTTCCATTTTTACTTGCAATTACTTCTTCAAGGCAGCTGAAGACAAATACATTCATCTCGCTGATGGTACCAATCGCATTCCTGTATCCAGCCATATCGGAGACGCTTGAGAACGGCGGAACTTTCAATCTTCTGTGTTTCAAAGTTCCACCCGCAGTATATCACTCAAGTGTTATACCAGTTCTACTTGCAGTTGGACTATTGCACTTCATTGAAAAACCATGCGACAGATTGCAGGAAGCTGTCCGCGGATTTCTGAAGCCGATAATCTGCATGGCTGTAGTTCTACCTGCAACTTTCATGATTTTTGGCCCAGCCGGAACATATATCGGCGCAGTTCTTACAAAAGCATTTTTCTCGATCTACAGCTTCAATCCTGTTGCTGCGGGAGCTTTCATGGGAACAATCATTCAGCCGATGGTTTCCATAGGTGCCCATTGGGCAATTGTTCCTGTTGTTCTCAACAATATTTCAGAAAAAGGTTACGACATAATTATGCCTCTGCTTGCCGGTGCTGTTTACGGTCAGGCAGGAGCTGCCCTTGCTGTGGGAATCAGGGAAACCGTACGGGAAAAAAAGATCACCGCTTTCCAGAGCAGTTTTACAGCCTGTCTTGGAGTGACTGAACCTGCCTTGTACAGCATAAATCTTCCAAGGATGAAACCACTTCTTTTTGGATGCATTGGAGGAACAGCAGGAGGTGCCCTTACAGGACTGGCCGGTACTCACTGCATATCCTTTGCTTTCCCAAGCATCCTCACCAGTGTCGCCTTTGTCGGCCAGGGATTTGCTTTATTCCTTCTGTCAATGCCAGTTGGATTTGCCATAGGCTTTTTCCTGACATTTCTCTTTTCAGGGAAAAACAACGACTAAGAAAGTAAAGCTCTGACCAGCTAGAGTGAAAATTCGTCGATGACTTTTTTACCGACTTTCCAGTTGTCTCCGGCACCCATGGTGACAAAAAGGTAGCCGTCAGGATATCTTGCGTCGAGGGGCTGTTTTAAAAGTTCGATAGCCTTTGCTGCGGCCTCATCAAATTCCCCGGCATAAATGACATTGTCATGATATTTTTTTGCATGGGATGCAAGAGTCTCGCCTGTAACGTTTGCAGCTTCCGCATTCTCTCTGGCACTTCCATAAATTTTATTCAATATGACAACATCTGCGCTGCCGAAACTTGAAGCAAATTCCTCAAGCAATGCTGCGGTTCTTGTATAGGTGTGGCTCATGAAGTCGACTATTATCTTATGACCTTTGTAAAAATCCCTGTATCCTTCAAGAGTTGTCTTGATCGCAGTCGGATGGTGGCCGTAATCATCAAGGACAATGATTTCAGTTCCAGTTGAATTACGAACCCTTCCAATGATTTCACTTCTTCTCTTTCCACCGCGGAACTCAAGAAGCCCTTCCTTTAGTTTGCCAAAATAATCTCTTGGATCAAGATTCTCCTCTTTCAAAAGCTCACAGCACAAGGCCACTGCCGCACATGAATTTCTGGCGTTATGAAGTCCTGGAATCGCAAGGATGAAGTCTCCTGCCAGACGGATGTTGAAATTCTGTCTTCCCCTGGAAATATCACCTAACGTTAGTTTATAGTCCCCGTCCGCATTGATTCCATATGGAATGAGACTAACATCCGGTCGTTTTTCCTTTGCGATTTTTGCGGTCTCCACCGCACCTTTATCATCAGCACAATAAATAAGCTGACCATGTTCAGGAAGAAGACAGGCGTAGTCAACAAAAGCCCTCTGGATGTCCTCAAAGGTCGGATAATAATCCTGATGGTCGCTTTCAACAGAAGTAAGTATTATTTTCTTAGGACTGAACGCCATAAAATGACGCTGGTATTCACAAGTCTCAGCGACAAAATAGTTTCTACCTTCATTCATGTTGGTCAGAGTGCAGGAATTTCCAAAAGATGAAATGATGCTCCCGGCAAGAATCTGGGAATTGAGAGGAAGTTTTTTCAGCAAAGTTCCCGTGAGACCTGTAGTCGTGGTTTTCCCATGGACACCGCAGACACCACAGCTGAAGGCAGTTCTGGAAACTGCACCCAAAGCTTCAGTGTAAAGCATCATCGGAATTCCAAGTTCCGTGGCTTTTCTAAGATCAGGATTTTCCTGTGGATTGTATGCACTGGAATATATTACACACTGAACTCCATCAGTCACGTTGTTTTCAGAAAACTCCTTGGCTGTGATTCCAAGTTTATCAAGGATTTCATCAGTGTAAAAACGCTCTGACACATCAGAACCGGTGATCACTGCCCCACGTGTCTTAAGGATCTCTACAAGGGCAACCATACCTGTTCCCTTGATACCTACAAAATGTATTCTGCAACCTTTCATTTCGGAAGGTAAATTAAATATGCTGTTTGACATGGATGACATTATAATGAAATCCACTGTTTGTGTTAAGGACGATTCCACAGTCCGATTTTCGTCCGGGGATAAAAAAAGGCAACAAGCAGGAGAAAAAACGCTTATTGCCCGGGAATTTTAAATATCAGAAGCTGAATGACTTATCTGTACAATGGAGAAAGCTGATCAACAAGCTTAGAATATTCCTTGTATGCTTCATCGTATGCTGCGACATTTTCTGCCTTTGGCATTGTTGTCTTTGATTCATCAAGGGCAACATGTTCGTCAGCAAGGTCAGCCATAGAAACAGCATTTCCTTCAGCCTTCTTGAGACACCAGAGTGCCTGGAGAGCTCCACCGAATGCGGCAGCTTCCGAGCTTGCAGGAACTTTTACAGGAAGATTCATGATGTCTGCAACAATCTGTCTCCACACAGGACTCTTTGCTCCACCACCAGTAAGACGAAGTTCCTTTGCGACAAATCCGAGAGCCTTGAATGAATCAAGTCCTCCGCGCATTGAATATACAGCGCTTTCAAGGGCAGCACGGGCAATGTTTGCACGGTTGCAGTTGGCTGTTGTCATGCCTGTTATGCTTGCCTTTCCGTGTGGAAGGTTTGGAGTTCTTTCTCCGTTGAAGAATGGAAGAACGAAAACACCGTCACAGCCAGGCTTTGCTTTTTCTGCCTCTGCATCAAATGCCTTCACATCAAGATCAAGGAGAGCACGTATTTCTTCGGAAGCTACTGTACAGTTCATTGTACACAGCAATGGAAGGTATCCGCCTGTTGATGAACAGAAACCAGAGATTCCGTTTGCTGGATCTGCGACGCTTGAATCGTTGAATCCATAGAGAGTTCCGGATGTACCCATGGACATTGTAAGAGTTCCGCTTTTAACAACACCTGTACCGATGGCAGACATCATGTTGTCACCGCCACCTGAAGATACAGGAACGCCAGCTGGAATTCCAAGCCATTCAGCCGTGGCAGCACTTACCTTGCCTGCAGGTTCATCATTTGCAACGAATTTTGGAAGCTTTGCAAGAAGTCCTTCGTCGATGATGTCACAGACCTTCTTTGACCATTCCTTCTTTATTGAATTAAAAAGTGCCGTACCAGATGAGTCACCCTGTTCCATTACGTATTCACCTGTAAGGACATAGTTGAGGTAATCATGTGGAAGCATGATGTAGTTGAGCTTTGCAAAAAGTTCTGGTTTGTGGCGCTTGAGCCAAAGAATCTTTGGAGCAGTGAAACCAGGAAGAATGTAGTTCTGAACTTCCTTGACTGCGTTTTCATTTCCACCGAGGGCATCTGTGATGATCTTGCATTCTTCTACTGTGGAAGTGTCATTCCAGAGCTTGACGTTGTAAAGGGCATTTCCTTCCTTATCAAGAGGAACAAAACCGTGCTGATGGCCAGAAACTCCAAGAGCCTGGATTGTAGCCTTACCTTCTTTTGAAAGCTTGCTGAAACAAACTTCCATTGCATTCTTGTACCATTCAGTTTTCTGTTCACGAGTTCCGTCGTTTTCAGAAATAAGATCAATTGGACACGAAGATGACTCCACAGTCTTTTTATTTTCATAATCATAGAGCACAACCTTCATGCTCTGTGTACCCATATCGATACCGGCTACAGTTTTCATAAAATTCCTCCAGAAAAATCTGCAATTTTTATGAAAATTATTATATTACGGAATGAAGGTTTTGGCAACCGGTTGCCATTAGAAATAATGGTTAAAACTATTTTCTCTGTCCGGAAAGTTCGATGTATATCTGGTCTGCAAGTCCAAAGGAAGAATTCTTTGTCATTGCTTCTGCCATGTTGTCATACATCATGTCGTCATACATCTTGCGTGCGTATTCGTTGTTTTCACCGGAAAGACTTGTATGCTGTATGGTATTTCTCATGCTGGAAAGCATCATCTTTACCATATAGTTTTCCATTTCCATTGATTGGGCATAAAGATCAGATGTTTTATCGATTACAGGAGTCTTGCCTTTTGAGGTACGGGTTCCGGCTGCAAATCCCTTAGGAGATGCCGTCTTGTCTGATTCAGCTGTAAAAGTTCCGTAGAACCCCTGGGTATAGTCTCCATTGAGTCTGTGGTTTTTGGCTATCTGAGAGGAAGAAACACCTGAAACTGAGGAATCCTTCTTGTTTTCAGTAAGGCTAAAGGCCGTATTTCTCTGCATTTCCTTTACCATATCAGCAAATCTGTTTGCTTCTTTCTGAAGTCTAGAAGAATCCATTGCTGCATTTGCATCGCCAAGGGTTCCTGTAACTGCCATTCCTGAAATACCTTTCACACCCATAAATATACCCCTTTGCAGGAAATTCATACCTGCATTAAAATTTTCGGTAAAACTGATGAATTTCTTAGAAAAATTTGATAGACTCTGCGACATGTCAGAAAACACAACAGAAAATCCATTGGGATATGAAAAAATACCTGTACTTTTAAGAAAATTCGCAGTTCCAGGCATCATAGCCATGCTTGTAAACTCAATATACAACATCGTAGACCAGATTTTCATCGGATGGGGCGTTGGATACCTTGGAAATGCCGCAACAAACGTAGCTTTTCCAGTAACCGTCATAGCGATCGCCGTATTCCTTTCACTTGGTGTCGGCGGAGCGACGAGATATTCAATCTATCTTGGTGAAAAAAGACATGAAGATGCTGCAAAAGTCGTTGGAATTTCCGTGACCTCTGCAGTGGCATTCGGATTTTTCTATGCTGTTTTCGTATTCATTTTTCTGCGTCCAATGCTGATGGCCTTTGGGGCTACAGACGATATATTGGACTACGCGCTTCAATATACAAGGATCACAAATCTTGGCATTCCGCTTATCGTAATAATGAATGTATTGACCCATATCGCCATGGCCGACGGATCTCCAAAATATTCGATGGTCTGTATGGTGACAGGTGCGGTCATCAATACCATTCTCGATCCTATTTTCATTTTTGTATTCCATCTTGGTGTTGCGGGTGCAGCCTGGGCTACTGTCATCGCCCAGTTTGTTTCATTCTGCATTGCTGTTGCCTATCTCTGGAAATTCAAGCATGTTGTTCTTAAGAGAAAATATTTCACAGCAAATCCTATTCAGACTCTCATAACCATGAAATACGGAATGTCACAGGGTCTTACCCAGTTGGCCATGTGTCTTGTCATGGTCTGCATGAACCGTACAATGGTCCATTACGGAGAGCTTTCTGTCTATGGTGCTTCAATTCCACTGGCATCAAGCGGAATCGTCATGAAGGTCAATGCGATCGTCATAGCAGTCCTCATCGGTATAAGCCAGGGTATGCAGCCGATCATTGGATTCAACTACGGCGCAAGACAGTATGACCGCGTAAAGAAAACTTATTTTCTTGCCATCCGTATAGAGCTGATGATTACTGTCCTTGCCGTGATCTGCTTTGAACTGTTCCCGAAATTCATTCTCTCAATCTTCGGAACAGGTGATGAACTTTACATGGAATTCTCAATTCGTTTCATGAGGACATTCCTCTGCTGCCTTCCCTTGGGTGCAGTCCAGATGCTCTCGTCAAACCTTTTTGCATCAATCGGAAAATCAGTCAAGGGTGCATTGCTTTCCCTCACACGACAGGTGATTTTCTTCATCCCTATTCTTTTCATTCTGCCTATATTCTACGGAATTGACGGAATCCTGTGGGTAGGACCTACAGCAGATGCACTTGCATTCTTTACAGCCATCATCTGCGTCATCCATGAATTCAGGCATTCAGATTTAAGCGGAAAAAAACTGAAGGAATTTTCAGAAGCTTAATTTCAAATGCGTGCTATTTTTACTCAAAATGATTTTTACATCGAGCTTGATGCCTTTGACAGCGATGATGATGTAAAGATCAGCAACTCATTTTCGGAAAACAAATACAAGGCTCTCTATGATCTGGGGTGGATTCAGCGCCCCACTGACTCAGACTGCTCATACATCTTTCTCTGGCAGATAGCAGATGTGTTTTTCAAAACCTTAAGCGCCTGCAGCGAAATTGAATTTCAACGTGAAAAACTTGAAATGGATCTGAGCGCAGAAAATTATCTTTATCTTTCCGAATGCGTTCCATTTTGTGTAGGAAGTGAATTTGTAGATTCCGACTGGCTTGAAAACATCGTCAGAAATCTTCTGAAAGTTTTCCGATCCGAAATTTCAAATTACAACGGAAGTGTTCAGAAATATTTTTCCGAAAAAACGCAGAGCCTTCATACGCCAGAAAGGATTTTCTTTCATCTTGTGGAAAACAGGGCAAAGACAGAACAGGAACAGATCGACTACCCTTTTGCTTTCATTGCAACTTACGCTGTCAAAAACCAGGATTCAACAGTAACACATAGACCATTGAAATTCGCACTGACTGAATACAAGGACAACAGGGACAAACTGCTTGCCCTACTTGCCTGCCTCAACAAGGCTGCGGATGTTTCAAAATTCATTGATGAAATTGTTGAGAGCGGAGAAATATTCCACACCCTTAAACTGAACCCTCAGGAGACATATAGTTTTTTGAAGGCCATCCCTGAAATCGAGTTATCTGGAATTCTTTGCCGTATTCCAATATGGTGGAAGAAAAAATCCGCTTCGATCAGACTGAATATAAAACTCGGTGAAAAGTCACAGAAGTTCATTGGCTTTCAGACTGTGCTTTCTGTAAAACCGGAATTTATACTCGATGGTGAAGTCATAACTGTTCAGGAAGTAGAGAAACTGCTGGAAATGACAGAAGGACTAGCCCTGCTCAAGGGAAAATGGGTTGAAGTAAACAAAGACAAACTTGCAGCCCTTCTTGCAGAATTCCAGCGGATCATGCAAAGCGAACAGAAAATTTCATTGCTTGATGCCCTTCACGGAAATATCTTTGAGAAGAAAGGAAAAGCTGAAAAAAGTATAAATTCTGAAGAAAGAAAAGAAGCCAATATTGATGGAGACATAATAATAACAAACGGAGAATGGTTGAAAACTTTCCTCAGCAACATCAGAGCCGCTGCTACAAACGAAGACATTGAAGTTCCGGAAAAAGTCAATGCGACATTGAGACCTTATCAGAAAGCAGGTTACAGCTGGCTTGCAGGCATGTACCGCTATGGCTTTGGTGCCTGTCTTGCAGACGACATGGGCCTTGGAAAAACTTTGCAGACCCTTACTTTCATGGAATCCATCAGAAGCGGCAAAGGTGGATCAAAGAAAAAAATTCTTCTGATAGTTCCGGCTTCATTGATAGGAAACTGGCAGGCGGAATCAAGAAAATTCACACCTGAAATCACGATCAAAGTACTCCATGGGAAAACAGCGGCTAAGCTGCAGGCAGAAGCAGTAGGCGATCTTAAGTTTTTGAACATCACGACCTACGGAATGGCTGCAAAAATTCCGGCTCTTCAAATGATAAACTGGGATTGCATAATTCTGGACGAAGCCCAGGCCATAAAAAATCCTGCATCAAAGCAGACTCAGATAATCAAGAAAATTCCTGCAGAAAAAAAGATTGCCATGACAGGAACTCCAATTGAAAACAATCTTACAAATCTCTGGTCAATCTTTGATTTCGCAAACAAGGGACTTTTAGGATCATCAACGGAATTCAAGAAATTCCAGACGGAACTCAATGAAAATCCGGAAAAGAACACAAAACTCCGAGCCATGATTGCACCGTTCTTTTTGCGTCGATTAAAGACGGACAAAAGGATCATTTCCGACCTGCCTGAAAAAATCGAAACTACGGACTACATCACCCTGAACAAAAAACAGAAAGCCCTTTACACAAAGGCTGTTGACGATTTTACAAAACGTCTTGAAAAAATCGGTGATGAAGAAGACCGTGACCCAGTCAAAAGAAATGGTCTCATGTTTGAAGTTTTGATCCGCCTGAAGCAGATATGCAACCATCCGGACCAGTATTTGGGACAGGAAGAATTTGCACCAAATGGCAGCGGTAAATTTGAAATGATGCAGGAAATATGCGAGACCATATACGAAAAACGTGAGCGTGTCCTTGTATTTACTCAGTTCAAGGAAATGATAGAACCTCTCGAAAAATTTCTTGAAGGCATTTTCCACACAAGAGGATTATGCATTCACGGTGGAACAAAAGCTGAAACAAGAACAGAATACGTCCAGAAATTCAACGGGGATGAATATATTCCTTTCATGGTACTTTCACTTAAAGCGGCAGGAGTCGGCCTTAATCTTGTAAAGGCTAACCATGTAATTCACTTTGACCGCTGGTGGAATCCGGCCATAGAAGCTCAGGCAACTGACAGAGCATTCCGCATCGGACAGAAAAAAAATGTTTTTGTCCATAAATTTGTCTGCAAAGATACCATCGAAGAAAAAATCAACGACATGCTTAATGCAAAAACTCTTCTTGCAAAAAGCATAATCGGCGGAATCGGAGACACTGGTGAAAATCTTCTTACAAAAATGTCCGACCATGAATTGATTGAAGCTTTGAGGATGGACTAGAAATGGAATACTACGAAGACGACGATTACTATTATTTCAACAAGCCAAAATACGAAACCGTAGCAGATAGGAAAAACAAGGCTGAAGAATATGTAAAAAAAATGGCTGCAAAGGGAATTGTCTTTAATCCCGTTGTAATTGCCGGAAACAAGATTGCGGAAAAATGGTGGGGTCTCATGTGGTGCAAAAACCTAGAGCGCTATTCCGACTACGCAAACCGCCTTCCGCGTGGGAAAAGTTACTGCAAGAATGGAAACGTAATAGACCTTAAAATTGAGGAAGGAAGAATCCAGGCTCTTGTCATGGGAACTGCAAAAAAGCCATATGTTCTTGAAATTGAGATTGATCCGATCAACGAAGTTAAAGCCGTTGAAATTTCGTGGCAGTGTTCTAAAAAAATCCACAATGTGGAAAGCCTTGTAAAGGGTGAATTTCCGCAAGACATGGAAGATTTGTTTTTTCAGGAAGACGGACTTTTTCCATCACCAAAGGAAATTCACTTTTTTTGCATGTGTCCGGACAGCGCCAAGATGTGCAAGCATGTTGCTTCAGTTTTATATGCTGTTGGTGCAAAACTTGATGATGATCCCTTACTGTTTTTTAAACTCAGGGGAATAGACATCAACAGCCTTGTTCAGAAAGCCATCGACAACAGGCTGGAAAATCTTCTGGCAAATGCAGAAAACATCACACCACGAGTCTATGACGATGC
>JAEDDW010000040.1 GCA_016293645.1 Treponema sp.
CACATTGCGGCATTTGGCTTGTTGCCGCAAGATGCAAGATAATTTTCCAATGGTGTAGACATAATTTACCTCGGTTTTTAGTATGTTTTTAACAATACTAAAGAATTATAAGTATTTATGCAATTAGTTTAAAATTGAACAAAAACAGCAAATGACTTAAAATCACGGCTTATGGAAAACAATTTCTACGAGAAAGGCTTGAAATTTGAATGCAAACGATGCTCCTACTGCTGCGGAAATGGACCCGGATTTGTCTATCTTTCGAAAGTGGATCTTCTAAACCTGTGCCGTTTCTTCAAACTGAAATCAAAGGATTTTGAGGAAAAATTCTGCAGATGGGTTGAATACTACGAAGGGAAAACCGTACTTGCCCTCATAGAAACAAAAAAACTTGAATGCGTGTTGTGGAACAACGGATGTACTGCATACGAAGGACGACCGGTACAATGCAGAACATGGCCATTCTGGGACTGGATGGTTGCCGAAAAATCTTCCTGGGATGAATGCGCAAAGGACTGTCCCGGAATGAACTACGGGAAACTTCATTTAAGGGAAGAAATTTCACAGGCCGCATCAGAATATAAAAATAACATTCCAATCCAGCTTGATCAATGGAAAGAAATTTCAGCCGCCATAGACAGCCTACTGCCCGCTTGATTCCTTTTCCCTGAAAATTTTCTTTATGAGAAACAGGCGGAACAATACTCCTGCGGAGGCACCGGTAGTGTCTGCAAGCCAGTCAAAAAAAGAACACTCCCTTCCGGGAACAAAAGACTGGTGAATCTCATCAACAACTCCATAAATCGAAACGATGGCTACGGTAATTATGAAATATCTGATGGGATTTGAAATCCACTTTTTCCTGGAAAACCAGAATGTCCAGAAAAATGTCAGTCCGCCAAAGCAGACAAAATGAACCACCTTGTCAGAATTGCTGAATCCTGGAGACGGCAATGTTTCCTTGCAGGAAAGAAACCAGCTTATGGCCATGATTATGACAGAGGGAAGTCTTACAAGTATTTCCCCTGCAATATTTTTTTTACTTAGAGAAGTCCTTTGCATGAAAGCCATTCTATAGAATTTTTCAGAGATTTAACAGTCTTGGTCTCAATTACACAACGCGCATCGCATTCCTTTGCAAGGCTGATCCTGGCATCCAGATTTACTTCACCACGTCCAAGATCAAGATGGCACCTGGCTCCTCCGGATTTTCTTGTTCCGTCGTGGATGTGAAAATGTTTGAGGCTGCCAACATTGGCCAGAAGGTATTCCATATCAGATTCATCACAACTTATGCTGTGTCCCACATCCCAGGTCAGTCCAAAGCAAGGAAGCTCAAGAAGATAGTTGACGGCACGTTTTTCAAAATCCCTGAATCCATCAGTGTTTTCTATACAGATCAGAATTCCGCTGTCACCGATTTTTTCAGCGCAGAAATTCCGGAAACAGGAAACGGCTTTCATATACTCATCATTTTTTCTTTCATAGACATAGTTTTTTTCATCAGGAAGGGTGACATATACACCATGATTCATATGCATGTTGATGACAGGACAGGAAATTTTTCTGGCAAAAGAAATTGTTTCTTCAACAGTTTCAAACCACGCACGCCTTACATTTTCATTGACTTCGGCAACATCAAGATTTTCAGGAAGATGGATTGTAAAATATATGCCATACTTTTCTTTCAGTGAAGCATATTCTTCCACGGCAAAAAACTCGCTTTGAAACTCAGGGAAATTCATGTTGATTTCGACAAAGTCCAGCCCCAGTTCATGGCACAAGGCACAGTTTTCCTCCAGGTTTTCAAGTTCAATTAAAGTCGGCATTCCATAATCCATGGCACAGATCCTCTCACAGTTTTTCATATACAAAAAGAATAGTAGCACCAATAGGAAAACTGAAATTCAAAAAGGGAAAAAATGCATGGATAAGGGCAAAAATGACCTGGCCGGCAAAGTCCTTATAAAGCCTTTACGTAAAGGAAAAGAGTCTGATTGGAATTTGTATAGTCGCTGGCAGGAATTATTTCCATTATGCAGCTGGTAAAACCAAAATCGGTGCACCGGCGATAGGGAATGCAGACGCTCATTCTGCCACGGGAGAAAGTATCCCTGAGATAGTCTATTGAAGTATTTCTTAAATAGTTTTCCAGATCATCCTTGTGCACCTGTCCGGAACAACCAAAATCCCTGAACCATTCAGAAATTTTTCCAGAAAATCCCATGGAATCAATCTTCTCCTTTGGATCCATACTTATGATTTCGTAGGAATCCCTGGTTATGTTGATCTTGAGAATTTTTTTATAAAGTTTGCACATGGACCTCAAGGCCTCTGCCTGAGCCCGCCTGTCGATACCATGAGTTGAATAGAATTCCTCCTTTGCCCTGTACATCTTCTCATCGGCAAGTTTTGCAATCTCGGCAACAGTTTTTCCGGGGGCATCACGTTTTGCAACATATCCGCATGAAACATGAAGAGTTTTTACACGCCTGCCCTTCCATCTGCTGACACTAGTATCAAAATCATTTTTAATTTTCTCAAGGCGGTCACTGTTTGCATAAATAATTGCGAAAAACTCATCTCCTCCAACACGGTAAAGACGGCCATAACTTCCCATGACCCGCTTCATGCACATGGCGGCACCTTTTATCAGTTCATCACCTGCCTCATGACCAAGTGAATCATTTACATCTTTAAGGCCATCAAGATCCATGGAAACAAAAACAAAATCATCTTCAGTCGGAACTGACGGATAAGAAATGAGATCCTCCTCATAACCACGGCGGTTGAAAAGTTCAGTCATGACATCAACGACAGCATGACGGGTTGATTCTTCAGCCATCTTTGCAAGATAGTTTTCACGGATATCAGTAAGATTGTATGCATAGATGATGAATGCAGAAAGCATGAATCCCATGGAATACATGGCGACATTATAAAAAACATACTGTCCGATTCCAAACAGAAACGGAATCAAAGTAAAAACAAAGACATTGCGATAGATTCTGAGCCTGCTCCTGTCCCCAAACAGCATGAAGAATGTTGAAAGCAGAAGAATGAAAACGTAATAGGCATACTGCGCAAGATAAAGACAAAGTCTCAAGTCGCCCATGAAATAGTCAAGGTCTTCATTGATACTGAAGGCTTTCCCGGTAATTCCATTGGATGTAATCATGGACAATTGAAGGACAATGAAAACGCATCTGATGATGTTGCAGACAGCCTTGATTTTTCCATTGAGTCCAAGATATCTGATTATGTATCCAAACCAGATGAATGCCGAAAGAGCACTCATGGTGTGATAGCAATAGCTTACAATGGTGAAACGGAATGGCGTTATGAAAGGCCCTCTTGCATCACATATTCCCCAGAGGGCATCAACGACACAGAATATTGAAAAGAAAGAAAGCAGTTTACAGAAAGGGTAATCGATAGTTTCCTTGTATTTCGTCCTGATCGTGCGGTTAAAAATAAGCTGAAGCTGGAGAACGCTGAGAAATGCGACAACGGAATAAATATAGCCTATACTCACAAATCACTCCTGAACAATGACATTGTCCGTCTTCAATTATGGGGTACTTTCTCTCAAAATGCAAATCGAGAAATGGTATTTTCATAAATGAAAACAAGAGTTTAAAATCTTCTCCATAAGATTGAAATTTACATACCGGATTTTCATATTCAAAAAATTTTCTGAGATTCTGCGTTATAAAAAGAATGTATAAGGACAAAGGGGCTGTCCAATAAGTATTCATGCCAGGGTCATTGAGCAATGTCGAAATGCCCGATACCACTATATGTGGTGGTTTCGACTAAGCTCAACCACCCTGAGATTACTTTTGGGACAGCCCCATCGAACGAAGAAGGGTCTGACAGAACTGTTTTTCAGGCCTTGTTGAAATCCTCAAACCAGACAGGTTCCTTTGCATCTGCGCCATCAGTACCTATGAATTTATTCATCCACACTATGCCAAGCCAGTGACCTTTTTTAATTCCGGCGTTATGAAAATGTCCCACCTCCTCAAACCCCAATGACTTATGGAATCCAAGGCTTGCTTCATTAGTATCAACTATGACCGCATAGATATACTGGAAATTCTGTTTTCTAAGTGTCGCACTGAATCTTTCATAAAGGGCCGTAGCTATTCCACTTCGACGAGGCGCATCAGGAGCAAGAACGATTGTCCACTCCACATTCCATTTGTAGGCATCATGAGGACGAAGCGGTTCGCCGCAGCAGTAGCCTAGAATTTTTCCACTTTCATCTTGGGCCACATAAAAAGGATATTTCTTTTTTGTATTCACGATTTTCTCACGGTATTTTTCAACGCTGGGATTTTCAATGGTAAAAGTAACGTTAAGCCCGTCAACGTAGGCCCCATAGATGTCATGGCAGGCAAGGGCATCTTTTTCTTCCGCAATTCGTATCTTGAAATTCATATCAACACTTCCTTAAATGGTTTTCCAGGATATCGCATAATATTCCGGACGGTAAAATTCTAACAGATTTTGGCTTATTGACCAACTATCTGGACTGAGGAATGACGCTCCAATAAAAATTATTTTGATAATTTTTATGAGATGTGCTAAAATTCTTCAAAAGGATTTTGAGAACAAAATGAAAAGACGATTATCACTATTTAAAAACTTGAACCCTAAATTTTCAGAAGAAACATCTGTCTTTTTAAATGGTTCCATGCACAAAGTCCTTAAACTCAATCTTAAGAAAAGAACCTACGAAGAAATTTTTGTACTCCCAGAAGAACGTTTCCCTGATAAAGGCTATTCTCACAAACTTTCCGACTGGATTGTAAATTTCGCCATGACCGGAAATGTCCACAAGGACGACATCCAGAGTTATCTTGATTTCCTTAACATCGAAAAGCTCAAGATAGAGTTTTCGCAGGACGTAAAAAAACGGAGCATTCGTTACAGACGCAACACCCACAACGAAATGCGCTGGGTTGAGCTTGATCTCATTCCGGTTCCAAATTTCAGCGAGAAAAATCAGATAGTATATCTTTACACTTACGATATTCATGATTCCATGTCGGAAGAATTGAAAACAACTAAGATCATGACCTCGGTTGCCCATTCAATCACTAAAAGTTTTCTCTGCAGCGTCTATCTTGATCTGGACCACGACACATCAAAACTCATCTACGCCAACGATATAGTAAAACCATATCTCGACAGTTCCATTCCAATGCGTACTTTCCTTAAGAAGTCAGTCGAATATTTCACATCACAAGCATACATGGAACGAATGAAGGACTTCTGCGATCTGGAAACACTGCAGGATCGTCTCCAGGGAAAAGATGTCATAAACATGGAATACATCGGCACCAAGGGAGGTGTCTGCCGCGCCATTTTCTATCCGGTAATCTATCACAGGGATGGAAGACTCAAGAGCGTAATCTATGCAAACCAGTATGTTGAAGGTGAGCTGATTAAGTTGAGAGGCCAGCTTGAAACCGAAAAAACCCTTGTTGAATGTCTTACTGCCCTTTCCGGAACTTCTGATTTTGATGCTGCTACAAACAAACTTCTGAAGAGCATCTGCAATTTTTATGATGGCGACAGATCCTACATCTTTTCAATCAATCATCAAAGGCAGATTGCAAAAAATGATTACGAATGGTGCCGCGACACTATTGCTCCAAAGATTGATACACACCAGAACCTTCCGCTCAGCTCTATCACAAGATTGTTTGATATCATGAAAACAAAGGACAATGTAATCACAACAAGCAGAGATGACTTTGCTCCAGATTCAATTGATGCAAAACTTCTTGACACCTACAATATAACAAAATTCATTACCGTTCCGTTCAAGAATCCAGACGGAACTATCACAGGCTTCCTTGGAATCGACAATCCAAAAAAAAATCCGGATTCAGAAATCGTACTCCGGTCTGCGGCAACATACATTCAGGAAGAACAGATCAAACAGAATTACACAAAAAAGCTGTACGAACTCAGTTATTCCGACAGCATGACAAAGACATACAACCGTGCAGCCTACATACGAGACATGGAACTTCTTGCAAAGGAGACCAACCATCCAGCCGGAATTCTTTACGCCGATGTAAATGGACTCAAAACAACAAATGATACAAAGGGTCATGAAGCCGGAGACAAACTTATCAGCGATGCAGTTGCTCTGCTCAGAAAATATTTCAACCGCAAAGATGACAGGATATACCGTATTGGCGGTGATGAATTTGTCGTGCTTAGTTCCGATCTGTTCCAGAAGGAATTCATGACAAGGGTTTCAAATCTCAAGGACGAACTTGAACACAACTGGATTTTAAGCTGCGGTGGAAAATGGTTTGAAGGAATTTCAGACATCGATACATCAACAAAGGAAGCTGAAAAATCCATGTACAAGAACAAGTCCGACTATTACACAGCCCACCCGCGCACAGACCGCAGACAGTAAAATCTCATTTCTGAAGAATGCAAGTAATATAGATGTATGAAAATCGAAAAGGAAGGAAGAGGCTTTCAGGAACATTCAAAGCCCTGAAAGATAGTTTCCTTACAGGGCTTTGCATGTAGCGACGATATCGAGCGGTCCTGAAAGACTCGTACTGACTGGTAGATTTTCATACACATGCTTTAATTGAAACAAACCTTTATTTCTACTATAATAATGCACAAAATTTATCCATATTAGAGGACCAAAATGAAAGCTATCGAACTCGAAAAAGCTTACAACCCTAAGGATTTTGAAGACAGAATCTACAATCAGTGGGTTGATTCAGGCTGTTTTAAACCAGCTTCTGATGAAAAATCACCATTACACGCATCTTACCTTTCAAAAAGCAAGAATTCAGCAGTCTCTAAATATACAGTCGTCATTCCTCCACCAAACGTCACAGGTGTCCTTCACATGGGACACGGACTCAACAACACACTCCAGGACATCGTAGTACGCTACCACAGAATGAAAGGAGACAATACTCTCTGGGTTCCTGGAACTGACCACGCAGGTATCGCGACACAGAATGTTGTTGAACGCCAGCTCAAGAAGGAAGGACTCACACGCAACGACCTTGGACGCGAAAAGTTCATCGAACGTACATGGAAGGTAAAGGAAGACCACCACGCAACAATCGTTAAGCAGCAGCGCAAGCTTGGCAACAGCGTAGACTGGGACCGTGAACGCTTTACTTATGACGAAGGTCTTTCAAAGGCAGTCCGCGATGTTTTCGTAACACTTTATGAACGCGGCCTTATGTACAAGGGACAGCGCCTTGTAAACTGGTGTCCTCGCTGTGGTACTGCCCTTGCTGATGATGAAGTTGACCATGAAGACACACAGGGTGCGATGTACCACCTTTACTACGAATACGCAGACGGAAGCGGAAAGATTGAAGTTGCAACAACTCGTCCTGAAACTTTCTTTGGTGATACGGCAGTTGCAGTAAACCCAAGCGATGAACGTTACACGACCCTTGTCGGAAAGAAACTCAAACTTCCTATTACAGGAAAAGAAATTCCAATCATTGCCGACGACTATGTAGACAAGGAATTCGGAACAGGTATGGTAAAGATTACTCCAGCCCACGACCCTAACGACTGGGAAGTTGGTAAGAGACACAACCTTGAAGTAATCAACCTCCTTACTCCAGACGGAAAGCTCAACGAAAACGTTCCTGAAAAATACCGCGGACTCAAGCCGGAACAGGCACGCAAGCTCGTAATCGAAGACCTTACAGAAGCAGGCCTTTTCAAGGGCGAAGAAAAAATGAACCACTCAGTCGGTCACTGTTACCGCTGTAAGACTGTAGTTGAACCATATTTGTCGTATCAGTGGTTCGTAAAGATGAAGCCGATGGCAGACAAGGCACTTGCCGCATGGAAAAACGGAGAAATCCAGTTCTTCCCTAAGAAGTGGGAAAACACATACGAACACTGGCTCACAAACATCCGTGACTGGTGTGTAAGCCGCCAGATCTGGTGGGGACACAGAATTCCTGCATGGTATTGTGAATGTGGCGAGACAATCGTAAGCCGCGAAGATCCTGAATGCTGTCCAAAGTGCGGAAGCAAAAACCTCAAGCAGGATGCTGATGTTCTCGACACATGGTTCTCTTCATGGCTCTGGCCTTTCTCTACACTTGGATGGCCACAGGAAACAGAAGACCTTGCAACCTTCTATCCTACAACAGCCCTTGTCACAGCATACGACATCATCTTCTTCTGGGTAAGCCGCATGATCATGGCAGGCCTTGAATTCACAGGCAAGGCTCCATTCCATGACATCTACATCCACGGTCTCGTTCGCGACAAACAGGGACGCAAGATGTCAAAGTCCCTCGGAAACGGAATCGATCCTCTTGAAATTATCGACATGTACGGTGCAGACGCCCTCAAGTTCACACTCAGCTACATGTGCGCACAGGGACAGGACGTTCTCGTAGACAAGGATTCATTCAAGATGGGATCAAAGTTCTGCAACAAGGTATGGAACGCTTCCCGCTACATCCTTGGAAATCTTGAAGGACGCACACTCATTCCTGTGACAGACGCAGACCTTACGGAACTTGACAAGTGGATCTACACAAGACTCGACAATGCAGTCTCCCTTGCAAAGGACGCATTTGAAGCATACCGCTACAACGACGGAGCAAGCGCAATCTATGAATACTTCTGGAACGATCTTTGCGACTGGTATGTTGAGGCAACAAAGCTTTCGTTCAAGAACGGCGATGAAAAGGAAAAGGACCGCGCGGTTTCAGTTCTTCTCAACGTACTTGAAGAATCTCTCCGCCTCATGCACCCATACATTCCGTTTGTAACAGAAGAAATCTGGTCAAAACTTCCGCTTGCAGAAATCATCGAAAACCGCAGAAAGGCCGGCTCACAGAACGTAATCACAAACAGTGAATACAACGGACTTCTTGTTGACGCTCCATATCCTGAGGTTACAGAAGCACGCAAAAATGCGGAAGTAAGCGCAAGATTCGACGTACTCAAGGAACTCATCCGCAACATCCGCGGACTCCGTACAGAATGTGGAATCGACCCTGCACTCAAGATAAGCATCGCAATCAAGATTGAAAGCGGAACAAATGCTGAAGTAATCAAGGAAAAGACCGACATGATCCAGCTTCTTGCCGGAATCAAGTCCATTGAATTTGTCGATGCAAACCCGTCAAAGTCAATCGGTACAGTCGGAACAGGTTACGAAGCATTCCTCCTTGTTGACGAAAACATCAACATCGAACAGCTTGCAGCAAAGTTCAGGAAGGACATCGATTGGGAAAAGGAAAACGTACGCCGCAGCGAAAACAAGCTTAACGGCAAATTCGCAGAGCATGCCCCTGCAGAACTTGTTCAGGCAGAACGCGACGCCCTTGAAGTTGCAAAGAGCAAGATTGAAAAGCTTGAAGGCTACCTTCGTAATTTATAATTTATAATTCATAATTTAAGGATGGTAATTCTGATTTTTGGGTATATAATAACTATAGTCATTCAATTACGAATTACGCATTCCTAATTATGAATTATTTAACGGGGGCTTGAATATGGCTAAATATGAAATGGCAACTGAAAAACCTGAAAAAATGGACACGGACAGAATGCTTCAGCTTTCAAACATTTCATTCGCGCCATACATCCAGCTTTCAACAATGCTGATCGGCAAACAGCGCCACGCAGGCGGAAACATGTTCCGTCATCAGATTGATACCATGGGAATACTCATGGACTACGGATACATCGATTCCGTGCTTCTCAAGGCAAGCGTAGTTCACGACACGGTGGAAGACATTCCTGACTTTGACGAAAATCTCATTTTAAATGCGGATTCAGACGGAAAGGATGTTCTTTCACTGGTGCTTGAAGTCACAAAACGTGAAGGTGAAAAGAAAGATGAATTCTTAAAGCGCATAATCAACTACGGTTCGCAGAAAGCAAAGCTCCTTAAATGCGCCGACAGAATCAGCAACATGATCAGCCTTGGCTTTGTAACCGACTCCAAATTCATAGAACGATATTGCAACGAAACGGAATTCTATATCCTTCCAATCGCAATCGAAGTAGACTACAACATGTACCAGGAACTGATTTCACTCATCATGACACGTCGTCAGTTTCTAGAAGAGACAAACTACTTTGACAAAAAGGCAAAAGAAAACATCAGCTAGTTTATCTTTAAGCCAGCAAGGTATTCCTTGTGCTCATCCGACACGCGGAAACTTTCCCTTGCTTTCTGAATTGTCTTGTTGTGCACCCACACACTTAATTTCTTACCTTCAATGATCTTCACGGCATCATCCCATTGTTTTGCCAGTGCCGTCGCAAAATACCAGGCCTGCATCATATTTACGTAATATTCTTCGCTCCGTATTTTTGCAACCACATCAAGATATTTACTGTCATATTCATCATCAAGAAAATAAGTCATGAAAGTATCGATTCCATAGCGCAGCGTATATGTCTCGGAACTTTTGATCCACACCTTTGCCCGCCTAAGGATATCATCCGTATGCTTTTTAAAGACTTTCGGATGGCACGTATCGCAGACAGCCCAGTTGTCTATGTAAGGCAGAAATTTTTCAAACTGAACGATGCACTCGTCGTAGTCCTTGATGAGTTCAATTAAAAACGAATGGATGAAATTTTCTTCCATATATTTATGGGGAACCGACTCAAGGAACCCTTGCACATCATACTCTTCCCTGGATACATTGAGTTCCTTAGCCAGGGCCCTCAATTTTGGAACTCTTATGCCGATGATCGTATCTTTATCAGTGGCAGGGTTCAGTTTTTCCTGAAATTTTTTGTATTCACTGTCTTTAAGTTCAAAAAGTCTTTTCTGGATTTTAGTCATCATCGTCTCCATTTAAAAATCATACCATGATTCATTGACGATAATAATATAATCTGCCATCCTACAGCAATGCAATGGTTGCTTTACGCAGTCCGCAGCATTGCTTTGCGCAGTCCGCAAGATTGCCAAGCGCAGCCCGCAGGGTTGCTTTACGCAGTCTGCAGGGTTGCTTTACGTAGTCCGCAGGGTTGCTTTACGCAGTCCGCAGGGTTGCTGAGCGCAGTCGAAGTAACACTGCATTTCAACTTCCTCGATTTACATTTTCTATCGGACCCTTCGACAGGCTCAGGGATCCTTTTCGGGCTCAGGGATCCTAGGCTGCTGCAGGGTTGCTTTACGCAGTCTGCAGGGTTGCTTTACGCAGTCTGCAGGGTTGCTTTATGCAGTCTGCAGGGTTGCTGAGCGCAGTCGAAGTAACACTGCATTTCAACTTCCTCGATTTACATTTTCTACCGGACCCTTCGACAGGCTCAGGGATCCTTTTCGGGCTCAGGGATCCTTTTCGGGCTCAGGGATCCTTTTCGGGCTCAGGGATCCTGGGCGGACTAGCAATTAACTTGCGTTGAGAGTTATCGGTCCCAGGAATTTTCTGTAGCCTGAATATTCAAAAGTAATTGTCATCTCATACTCTCCGGCACTTTTTACACCACAGTTGAATACAGTCCTTGATCCAAGGCCCGCGATGTCGTCTCCCGAATATTCATAATTTCTCACGGAACCGGTCGCAATACTTTTCACCGACACCTTGATCGAGTCGAATTTAAAAGATGGATTTACCAGAGCATCACCAACGCTCGAAGGCACTGTCACACCGAGAGTAAAACCAAGTCCCACAGGATAAGTATTTACACCATTCGTCAAAGTCGTTGAATTGATATCTATCCAGATGTTTTCCGGAGTCATGGCAGCAAGCTTTTCCATGGTCATGAAAGACGTATCATCATAGGAAGCGTACAGAGAAATATTTCTACAGGAATCCAGGTACAGTTCAGACGGAATGCGTTTCTTTTCCATTGCGACGATACCATCCATGTACCAGCAGACAAGAGGTTTGGAATTCTTTGAAAGCCCAAGTTCACTGTAGCCTTTGAAACTGACGGACACCGGGGAACCTGAGACAACGCCATAATATTCAACGATGGTTGAAAGTGACGGTTGAGTTCCGGCGGAACCATCCCAATCCTTGTACCATGTACCACCAGTCATATTGTAAAGTACACGATGAAGGTTGATCACATTTGCCTTGTCACCCAGCATGTTCTTAAAAAGCGATGGAGTAACATTGACCTTTGCAGGTACAGGCAATGAGTCTGCTATCTGGCAGTCACACCAGTCGGAATATCCGCTGGAATTCACAGCTCTGATTCTGGCAGTCCAGATTTTTTCCATCGGAAGACGAAGAACCACTTCCTTTGCGTTGGCTGAAAGAGATCCCTGGGAATAAACTTCTCCATCGCCGATTACAGATGAATCATAATAGATGCGCTGAGGAGTGCTGTCTGGCTCCTGGTCGTAAAGCTCAATCTGGAAAGTCTTTTCATTTGTTGAATTGTCAGTCCAATAGAAATAGGCATCATAGAATCCGCTGATCTTGTCTACGGAAGCAGAGTCATAGCACACCTTGAAATCAGAAGGTGCATCCGGAACTCTATCGAGAATGCATGGAATTTTTATCTCAGCCTTTGTCGTAGTTCCCGATTCAACATAGACAAGATCGCTCCATACATGATCTATACCGGTGCTTCTGTTTATGAAAGATACGGTCAGATTGTAATAGCCTGGATTCAGTTTTGTGGAATAGAGATCACCCACACCAAAGCTGTAGGCACTGGTTGACGAAAGTTCACCGCTTGAAACCCCGGTCTTTTTTGTTGTCGTACCAGTCGTATAGCTGATTACATTTCCACTGGCAGGATTGGTCAATGAAATATCAGCCTCAAGGGAAGGAGAAATGTCAGTCATATCCCAGCCGTCAAGAAGAAGCTTGAGATTTATGTAGCCTGTACCGGTAAGTCCGACAGATGAAAGCTTGAAATAGACAGCCGACGCATATTTTGTCATGTCCGCAACAGCAACAGCGTACAAAGCGGCAGAAGTGAATGCTGAATTATAGGAAACCGGAACATAATCTCCCACGCAGGCAAAAAGTGTAAGAACCCAGCTGTATGGCTCAAGGGGAAGATTGAAATAGCCGGAACCATCAGGCGTTACCCGAGTAGGACCGAATTCACGGCCATTGGAAGATTTTCCGTAGATGTAGAATTTCACGTTCTCATCATCCACTTTCCACTGCTCTGGCAAAATGGATCTTACACCATCTTCTGTGTAAGTTATAGTTGAATTATAGTTTTCAATACCTGCACGGAGACTTCTGGACTCTTCTCTTGAACCACCGCTCAATGAAACTGTCGCGTCTGCAGAATGCTGGCAACCGGTGAAAGCTAAAGAAAAAATGACAAATGAAAGGAAAATGGAACGACAGAAAAACTTTTTTAGATTCATCATCTTTTCTTTAACCTCCGCATATCAAGATTTTTAATTGAAAAAAAACTGAACGGAGAATGTCCATAAAGCCTTCAATCTGCCACACCGGATAAAACCCGGCATGACATGACCTTATGGACATCTCTGACAGTAAATATTACTGATAATTACTAGTCAGTAACTGTAAGGAGAAGGGCCTTTGTTCTCATTTCTGTACCCTTCTTGAATGTGAACTTAACCTGGAATGTACCTGTATCGATGTTATTCCATGTGAATACAGTTGCAGTACCAAGATCTTCAATAGCGGTTCCAGGCTTTGTTTCGCTGAAGATTGGATATTCACCGTTGAAGAGCTCAAGCTTGATGCTGTCAAACTTACCGCCAGAACCTTCACCTGCATCAGCATCCCATGTACCGCCAAGCTTTTCACAGAGCTTCATGTTATCATTTGGTACAGTTACAGAGAACTTGAGTGTATTCTTTGCATTTGCAAATGATACAGCAGCAAACTTGCTGCCAGTTACAGCATATGTATTTGGAGTCTCTGCAGCATCTTCTGCTCCAAACCAGTCAGCAGCTGGCTCGAGGATTGACTTGTCTTCAAGTTCCATTGTTGCCTGCTGGTTGTAGTTTGCCCACCAGTCAACATTTGATGCAGTAAGGACAACATGGCCGTCTGCTTCTTTGTCATTGTATCTCCAAGGTGTTCCTGAACCATCAAAACCACCGTCTGGAACACGTGACTTACCGTTTACAGTATCCTGGTTCCATGATGAAATTGGAAGACCGTTCTTCTGGAGAGCATTGTCGGCAAACTTCCACAATGGAGCACCTGTCTTGAGGGCATCAATTGCTGTTGTACTCTGAGCAAAGTATACAACCTTGTTGATTTTGTCCCTGTTGTACTTGCCTCCTGCAACGTTAGCCTTGACTGCTGCAACCTTTTCTGCAAATGTTGTTGCTGTAATAGCAGCTGCAGGTTCTGTAGCCCATGAACCACCCTGTACGTGGTATATAAAGCGTGTAAGACCAAGACAGTCTGAAAGTGTTGCCTTTGTTGCTCCGTCCTTCTGCATACCAGTCTTAAAGTCTCCGTCAACTGCATTCCAACCGTAGAAATATGAAAGATTATCAACTGTAACCTTTGCCTTTTCAAGTCTCGCTTCTTCAACAACGTTTACTGCAGGATCTGCAATTTTGCAGACAACAGGAGCAGATACACCAGCATCATTCACCGCCCAGATACGTGCAGAATACTTGTGTCCCAATGGGAGGCGGAGTACTACACAGTCATTGTTTCTCATCAATGATCCGTCTACATAGTAAAGCTCATCCTTGAATACTTCACTGTCGTAGTATACAGCTGAAGCACTTTCATCCCATGTTGCTCCAGAGCCAACAATATTATCAGCATCCTCAAGAACTTCCTGAATCTGGATCCTGAATCCTGCTTCGTTATTTGCCTTGTCTTCCCATGTGAATACACAGCTGAAAGTATCCGGTGCATAGTTTGGAGCATCAATCGTTGTATCATCCCATGATGCAAAGAACTTTTCTGGAGCTTTAGGAACAACATCGATGATTGGAGGAACAGCAACTGTACAGTCAGTCGTCTTTCCAGGAACAACAACAAGGGCGTCACTGTAGATGAATTTCTTTCCGTTTGCAAGGGTGATTGTAACGGCAAAGTCATAGATACCGGCAGGAACGGAAGCCCCGGATTCCCCACCAAATGCAATTGGTCCTGCACCAAAAGCAGAAGCACTAGCCGGAGCTGCAGGATAAAGTTTTCCTGAAAGGGCTTCTCCGCTTACAAGGTTGTAAAGTCCTGCCTGGATTGTAGACCCATCTGGAAGAGTCCATCCGTCAAGAGTAACATCACCCTTTACAGTACCATTACCTGTAAGGCCAACAGAAGTAAGGTAGAATTTTGCGGCAGATGAATAAGATGTAAGGTCTACATGTGCACGGGCCACAAGCAAAGCCTTCTTGAAGGCTTCTGCAAAATTATTTTCAACCTGGCCTCCTTCCGTAGATACAAACAAGGTCAATGCCCAGTTGTATGGCTTAAGGTCCATTGTAAATGCACCTGTTGCATCATCGATGTTTTCAATCTCAATAAGTTCTTTACCATCTCCTTTTCCAGTCTTCTGGCCGTTTGTTGCTTCTCCATAAAGATAGAAGTGCAACGTGTCATCTGTCAGCGAAAAAGCATCAGGCAAGATAGTACGTGTTTCATCTGCCTTGAAGTGCTCGCTGTAGTTTTCAACAAGACCGGAAATGCTTCTTGCAGAAACATCCGGAGCCTTAGGTGCGCCGTCATCAACAGACGCATCCGACAACATAGAGCATCCGCTAAAAATAGCCAATGCTGCTGACAAGAGAATTGCTGGAGTCAAAATCTTAAATTTTTTCATAACCCCGTCCTCCGAAAAATTTTTTTTGAGGCTGAAAAACATAAATCCAGAGGGAATAAATTCCCGCAAAGTGTCACTCTGAACTGCAGCTTCAGACGGCCCTTGCAATTTTTTGTCGCTGAACCCCCGAAGCTATAGTTCAGGGTGACACCTGTCAGTTCAGCATAACACTTTCCGTTTTCAGTTTTCAAAATCGCATCCAAAAAGGCAACGCCACATGAATGCAAAACCTCTATTTTCTAGCGGAATGCTCCGCTATTCTACATTTGTACCAGAGAGCCTGTCGATCTGCTTGTGGTCATAGACAAAGACATAGGCCTCATCCATGAACGTCTCTCCGCTTTCAACAGTAAGCACGAGAGTAAGGCAGTAAGTACCCTCCTGGATTTCAGGATAATCAGACACCTGGAGCACAAAGTTCTTTACCATGGTCTTGTATACTACAGTCTTCAAACCTGACGACTTGTTCAGTTTTGTAAGACTCCATGAAAAAGATGCACCTCTGTCAGATGACGGAATATTAAGGGACGCATTCAGCGCAACAAAATATTCCGGCAGCAGAAGATTATCCGGATTATAGCCAAGATCACCAGGCTCAAGTGCCTTTGGATCAGGCTGTACCTTCATAAAACTGTCGTTGTAATCCTCCAGCATCTGGTCGATGCTGTTCATGCAGCTGGTCGTGAAGACCGCAAACAGAACTACAAGTACAGACGCAAGATACCGGAAGTTTGTTCTGTGAAAAAACATCAAAACCGGCCTCCGGGAATTTTCAATGCACGGAAATCAAAAAAAGAGAAAGATAGAAGAAAATGTTTAAAACTAAGTATTTTATGTTTCACCTTTCTTATTCCGTACGGTATCCTCTCCCACCCATGCGGACTAAAAAACAGCTTACCAAATACATTTTCGGCAGACTGTCCTCTTAACTTTAATGCAATTTTTGCAAAATTCAAAAATTTTGTTGGAAAATTTTAACAGTGATAACAATAAGTTA
>JAEDDW010000140.1 GCA_016293645.1 Treponema sp.
ACGAGGTAAATGTAGACCAGGACACTGATATTCCGGCCATTGCATTCGCAAATCTTTCTGCCGGTGACAATGTCTTTGGTTCTGACGGAAAGGACAAGATCACATTCACTGTAACAGAAGACGACCTCATCCAGTCAATCAGGGTTTATGTTGATGGAACTGAATCTTATGTATATGAACCTAAAGATCCAGAACATCCAGAACTCAGCACAAAGACTGTAAGCCTCAATGTGACTGCTGCTTCCAATGACACTGCAAAGGGCGACATCCACCTTGCGGAAGGACTTCATACGATCAATGTCGTTGTTGAAGACAATCTCCTCAGAAATGACGGCAAGGCAGAGAAGACAGGTAATATACAATTCATCCTCGACAATTCAGTTCCTAAGCTTTTAGAAGAAAAGATCGGTGAGTCTGGTCTCATCACGAATGGTGGTGCTGGTAAGAAGATCGTAATTTCACTTGCCGCAGCTGATGATTATGGACTTTCAAAGGTCGAAATTACTGACAGCATGAATGCATCTTCAAAGTGGGAACTTACACCAGAAAGCGGTGAGCTCAAGAGCATGTCCCGTAACCATGAGATAAGTTTCGGTTCCGGTATCGGAAATCTTGCTGACGGAAACCACGTGATCACAATCAAGGCAACAGACCTTGCTGGCAAGACGACCCAGATCAAACGCAATGTCACTGTCGATACAGTGAAGCCAAAATTTGAAAAAGTAAGTGATAGCGATGAAGCTGCGGCACCAAAGATTACTACAGCATCAAAACCTATTGGTGACAAGGCCTGGTACAAGTCACAGCAGGTGTCATTGAAGGTAATGACTTCTGATGCTTCAGGTTCCGGTGTTTCAAATGTCGAATGGACGACAGATGCTGCAGCTTCAGAATCTGCAGTCTGGTCAAGCCTTACAAAGGACAGCGGAACTGATGGCCTTTGGGCAGGTACTGTGACTCCTCTTGTCCAGGGTGTTAATACAATAACTGTAAGAATCACTGACCGTGCAGGAAACTCTGAATCTGCAAAGCTTTATCCTTATGTGGACACTGAAGTTCCGGCTGAAACAGTCCTTGTAGAAGTTGATAAGGTGGCTGGCGAAGATGTGGACAGAAAGATCGTAAACGGCACAGCTGATGTTGTTGTTCTTTTGAAGGCAAAGGATACAGGCAGTGTTGCAGAGTCAAAGGCAACTGGAATCGGATCTGTTTCTGTTTCAAGAATCGGCTCAACTGCCATTACTGATGTAGACGGAACACCTACTGCCAATGCCGATGAATTCAAGATTGTCATTCCAAAGGAAAAACTTGCAACTGGAATGGTAATCGTCAAGGCAACGGACAAGGTGGGCAACTCCCTTGACACATCCCTCTTCCAGATGGAACTTGATAATACGCCTCCAAAGGTTAAGATCAGCAATCCTGCAAGCGCAAAGACAGGTGCTGACATCTATGACATCTATGTAAATAGAAATATTTCATTCTCTGGTACTTCAAGCGACAAGAACCTTGACGACTCATTAAAGCCAGTTCTTGAATACGCCCGCTGGGATGATTCAGCTTCAGCATGGGGAGAATGGACGACACTCTCTGTAGACTTCACTGATGATACAACCGCCGGCACATGGACAACACGTCCTGTAAATACGGAAACTGCTTTTGTCACAGGCGGAAAGGTTCCTGACGGATCAAAGGTAAAAGTACGCGCAAAGATCACAGATAAGGCAGGCAACCTCAGCGATGTTGCTGAAAAGGAAAATGAAACTGACACAAAGCCACAGTGCGAGACAAAGGAATTCATCGTTGACCAGAATACTGACCGTCCTGTAATCAGAGTTACGTCGCCAAATACATTCCGGTCAAAGAATGCTGAAGGCACTTTCGTTGACATGTCTTCTTCAGTTTACGCATGGCAGAAAAACCTTACATACATCAGTGGTATCGTAACTGATGATGACGGTTCACTTACAAAGAAGGATGAAGACAAGGGACGATTGTACTATTCAACTCAGACAAATCCTAATCCAGATAGAGCCGGTGACTGGACGGAACTTGATGCCGAAAGCGGATCATGGCAGATCAACTTTGTCAAAGAAAATGGCAATCCGGATGACGGAAAGTTCACCGTGCACTTCATGGTAAAAGATAATGAAGGTATGGTTTATACTTCAACTGCAACCGTAGACCGCGACAAGTCGATCTTCCTTACAGACGGAACAAACGAATACGGTGCTGTTGGTTCAGAAGCTCCAAAGAACAATACGGTCTTCTACATCGGTATCGATAACAGCGCTCCTCTCGTATCCAATGTTGAATACACAAGGTTCTCTAAAAAGAGAAATGCTGATTCTGCCGCAAACACTCTCTTTGGCGGAGACACGACAAAGTTCAAGCTCAAGCTTAAGGCAGAAGATACAAACGGTATCAAAAAGGTAACCATCTCACATGCAAACTTCGGTGCTTTAGATCCGATTAAACTTGAGTCTGATACCGTCGATGCCAAGGGTAACGGAATTTACAAGACTTCGGATTACATCGATATCTCTAATACAACCAAGTGGCCAAGCGGAACCTATACATTCAAGGTGACTGCCGTTGATATGGCAGACCTTGAGAAGGTTGAAAACATTTCAATCAATATTGATAATGACGCTCCGGAACTTACAATGACTTCACCGACACAGGATGAAAGGGCAAAGCCAACAGACCCAGGTGCTCCTGTTGTTGATACTGTATGGGGTGCAAACGTAAAGGCAACTGGTGCCGTCAACGGAACAAAGAAGCTTTACTATGCAATCTCTACGACAGACAAGGTAAGACCATACATGCCTGTTGAAAATCTTGCCGACCTTGCAGCTTCTTTTGGAACAAAGCTTGAAAACAACTTCTCGGCAGAAGATAAGACTGAACTTACAAAGTGGTCTGGAAAGGATGTTGACGCTGACGGCAATTCAACTCCAAAGGCCGACGGAACTGTTTCAGCAGAAAAGAAACAGAGACCTTCTTATGTGACAAAGGATAAGGATGATAAACTTGTCTACAGGGAATTTAATGAGTTCAAGAATTCAGCACCATCTTCATGGAAGCTTGCCTTTGACGGAGACGACGATCCTTCAAACATCACTACAACACATACAAAGAAGGTGAATGACTGGCTTGTTGACCTTGGCGTCACCACAAAGGATCTCATTGAAGACAATACTTTCACAACATATGTAAACCTCTATCTGTGGATATGGGCAGAAGATGATGCGGGTAACGTAACTGAAAGATCATATCCGATTGAGATTGACCCACAGGGAAGCCGTCCTAAGATTGATGAAATCACAAATCCTGAAGTTGCCGGAACAAAGGTAACTGGAAAGGTTCGCGTTTCCGGTAGTGCAACTGACGATGTAAAGGTAAAGGGTGTCTGGCTCCAGTTCATCTCTGCACAGCACAACCTTAAGAAGAATGTACAGTTTGACATTGCATGGGACAACAGTAGAAGAACCTACGGAACAGTTAGTCCTTCCGACTTCAACTTCAAAGAGGATGACCTTGATTACATGGCAGCCGCCGGTATGAAGGTATTCAAGATAAAGGATTACAAGTACGACAAGGAAGTTGATGATCCAGATCAGGCTAAGCAGTGGAAAGTCGGTACATCGACAATTCTTTCCGGAGAAAAGGCATCGGATTATGCCGCCTTTGTAAAACCGGCATCTTCTTCATGGAACCTCAAGATCAATACCAACAGTGAATTTGCACCTGCAAACAAGGAAGAAACAGATCCAT
>JAEDDW010000141.1 GCA_016293645.1 Treponema sp.
TTGAAGAAGCGTCCAACAGAATAATCTTTCGTTGCTTAAAAAAAAGAATGCCCGTTTCGCATCGAGCGAAACGGGCATTCTTTTTAAATAATATTTTCTATGCGCATTTGAGCATCATCGGTGTATAGATGATGCCGTCATCATTCTGCTCGCTGTCTGTGTCTTTGAATCCAAGCTTGCGGTAAATGTCCATGGCATAGTGTGATGAATTTACAGTGTATTCGTTGCAGCCGGAACTGTCCTTCATGTGGTTGAACAGCTGTCGGCCGACACCATGCCGCTGGAATTTTGGCAAGACAAAGAAAAGCGCGATGTGCTTTCCACAGTCGCCGGTTGCTATGATTCCAATGAGAATGTCTCCGACAAATGCGCCGTAGATTTCAAGCGATTCAATCCAGTTTCTGTCGCTGATGATTCTGTGAAACTGTTTGATTCCGTCTTCTGAATAGAATTCTGCTTCTGTTTCCATAAATGAATTCCAGACGATTTCAATGGCTTCATCATATTCATGGGAATCGAGATTTCTGATTGTCATTCCAATACCTCCTTGCTGTTTACTATTGCGCTCATTGTAAAGCAAACGGACTTCTGTAGTTCCGTCTGTGTAAAAAACTGCATGTATAACGGCAATATTGACAGCATGAAATGTCAGTTGAATGGTATCATCTGTTAAACTTTGACATTGTTTTCATAAACATTCATTTCTGATATTATATCGGCATGATTGGTATCGTAGATTACAACGCAGGAAACATTACAAGTGTTGAACATGCCCTTGAATATCTCAAGGCTGACTATGTTCTTTCAAAGGATCCTGCTGAACTCAAAAATGCGGATAAAATTGTTTTTCCAGGTGTCGGTGATGCAGCCTATGCCATGGAACAGCTGAAGGCAACAGGCTTTGATGAATTCCTAAAGGAATTCCATGCCAGCGGAAAACCGATGATCGGTATATGTCTTGGAAGTCAGATTGTTTTTGACTATTCAGAGGAGGGCGGTGTTGATTGTCTTGGACTTATTCCGGGGAAAATTTGTCATTTCTCCGACCTCTGGAAAGAACGAGTAGATACTGAAGAAGGAATGCGTGTTCTTCCAAAAATTCCTCACATGGGATGGAACGAGGTTGAGGTCTGCAATGGCGGATCGAGACTTCTTGATGGTGTTGCAAACCACAGTGATTTTTATTTTGTTCATTCATATGTGATTCAGCCTGAGGATCCTTCCGTAATAAAGGGGTATGCTGACTACGGAATGATGGTTCCGGCTGTTGTAGAAAAGGATAACCTTACGGTGTTCCAGTTCCATCCCGAAAAATCAGGTGCCACTGGCCTAAAGATTCTGGAGAATTTTGTAAAATGCTGAAGAAAAGAATTATCATTTGTCTTGACGTAAAAGACGGTCGCACAACAAAGGGTGTTAAGTTCCAGAACAACATAGATATCGGCGATCCTGTGGAAATGGCTGCTGAGTATTACCGTCAGGGGGTTGATGAACTCGTGTTCTATGACATCATGGCAAGTGCCCGTGGTCGTGGTCCGATCCTTGACCTTATTGCCCGTGTTGCAAGTCAGGTTTTTATTCCTTTCTGCGTCGGCGGCGGAATCGGAACTCTTGAAGACATCCGTTCTACAATTCTCGCAGGGGCTGAAAAAGTTTCTCTCAACAGCCAGGCCGTAAAAAATCCTGAGCTTATCAGGCAGGGGGCACGTGTCTTTGGCAACCAGTGCATTGTCCTTGGAATGGATGCTGCAAAAGATGAATCAATGCCTAGCGGTTACCGCGTGTACATAAATGGCGGTAGAGTTGCTACAGAACTTGATGCTCTTGATTGGGCAAAAAAAGCAGTTGAGCTTGGTGCAGGTGAAATTGTCTTGAATTCAATCGATGCAGACGGAACACGCAACGGTTACGAACTCAATCTTACACGCATGATAAGTGAGAATGTTGAGGTTCCGGTCATTGCTTCCGGTGGAGGCGGAACTGTGCAGCACCTTGCCGATGTCCTTAAGGAAGGAAAGGCTGATGCCGCACTTATTGCAAGTATGGTTCATTCTGGAGACTACACTGTAGGCGGAATTAAAACTGATCTTGCAAAACTTAATGTTCCTGTGAGAATGTAACTGAATATTCTATAGGATATATCTGGCACGGGATGTGTCAGTTTCAAAGACATCGACAGCGTAGAGATATGCGTTGTCGGTGTCATTTTTTTTGAGTGAAGGAATATCATTCAAAATGTTTTCTGCAATGTAAGTTGCGATGCGTTCGGCACTTGGGTTCTGTAGAAAGTAGTCATAGTCATTGAGGTTCTTGTGATCCAGCTGACCGCATACCTTCCTCAGTGCACCTTTTAGTTCCGTAAAATCAAGAAGCATTCCGCCTTCATCAAGTCTGTCCCCGCGGACATGTGCATAGACCTTGTAGTTGTGTCCGTGAAGATTCTCACATTTGCCATGATAGTCTTTCAAAAAATGTGCTGCCGCAAAATCGGCTTCCACTCTAACTTCGTACATGCCGAATATGATACATCATATAGTATTTAAAATAAACATGGGCGATTCGTAAATACTGGAGCATGGGGACAGACCCCTAAACTTCAATAAAATTAATGGAGCATGGGGACAGACCCCTAAACTTTAATAAAATTAATAAGCGAATTATAAAAGGAGAAATGTAAAAGTTTAAGTTTTTTTATCAGAAAATTGTAAATATTTTTCAAAACTACATTATATAATTATTAGAAATATTATGGCAAGAAAACCAAGATTGTATGGAAGCTCTGGAACTTATCATGTGATTTTGCGTGGAAATAACAAGCAAAATCTTTTCAATGATGATTCGGATAGAAATTTTTTTCTCTGCAGATTAAGAAAATATTCCAAAGAATTAGGAGTTGTTGTATATGCTTATTGTTTAATGAATAATCATGTTCATATTTTAATTGGAAATGCTTCATTTAATATGAGTCTGCTAATCCAAAAGCTTGCAAATAGTTATGTTTATTATTTTAATCGTAAATATGAGAGATGTGGACATCTTTTTCAAGGTCGTTATAAAAGTGAACCTGTTCTTGATGATGCATATTTTAAGGTAGTATATCGATACATTCTTCAGAATTGTGAAAAGGCTGGTCTTGGACAAGTAGACAAATATAAATGGAACAGTTATAAGGATATATGTACTCCATCTGAGAAGTCATTTGTTGATGTTGACTATGTTACTGGAATGTTTTTTTCCAAAAATGAACTTCTATGTTTTTTAATTCAGCATGACTCTAAAAAATGTATGGAATATGAGAATTTATTTGTTATGTCTGATCTAAAAGCATTCAAATTGATAAAAAAACTGTTTAAAATATCATCACCATATAAACTTGAACGGCTTTCAATTGATGAACAGATTGCAAAATGTAATGTGATGAAAAAGAATGGCCTTTCAATAAATCAAATCGCAAGACTAACAGGACTCAGTAAAGCTATAATCAGAAAAGCATAGAATTTGGTTTTCATATTTACTATGGATACAGATACCAGAACTTTATCTGAATAAAAGTGATAATCTATTTTTAAGTATATTTACAGTTTAATTTTATATTCTTCGTTCAATAAACTAAAAATTTTTTGAGTAGGAATATGGGGTCTGTCCCTATTATTCACTATTATTCACAATTTTAGACTATACTCGAAAGAACAATTAAGTACTTTAAAACAAATAAAGGCACCTGAATTACTTCAGGTGCCTTTAAT
>JAEDDW010000142.1 GCA_016293645.1 Treponema sp.
CAAGTATGGGTTCTGCCCGCCGCATTCTTGACAGTGTGGAGATTATGTTGGGGCGCGCAAAGACTGACCGCATCAGTGTTGTTGTCAGTGCAGTAGCCGGTGTATCAAACAAATTGCAGGCAGCAATCGACGGGTGCATCACAGGCGGGACCGCAGCTCCTTTTGTAAGCGAACTTCGTTCAATTCATGCAGACATCTGCGCGGAAATCAAGTCAACAGTTCCTGAATTCGATACAAACAGCGTTACGGCAAAAATTGAAGCTCACCTTGTGGAGCTTGAAAAGCTTCTGTCAGGCCTTGCAACATTCGGTGAGTGTCCTGCAAGCGTTCACTGCCGCATCATGGGTATGGGAGAACTTATGTGTGCTCCTATCGTTGAGGCAGTGATTCTTGCAAAAAAGCAGAGCATCCTTCTTCTTGACAGCCGCAAGTTCATCTATACAACAGGCGACCAGAAAGAAGGTGATCCTGACTATGCACGCTGTTCGGAAGCTTTTGCTGCATACCGTGACGGTTCACAGTCAGCACAGATTTTGCTTTTCCCTGGATTCATCTGTTCATGGATAGGCGGAACTGACGCAAAGCCTGTAATGGGACTCCTTGGCCGTAATGGTTCAGACTTCAGCGCAGCAATCGTCGGTGCATGCCTGGGTTCTTCAAAGGTAGAATTCTGGACAGACGTTGACGGCGTTTATACTGCAGACCCACGCATCATCAAGGATGCAATTCTTGTAGACGACATGAGCTATGAAGAAGCAATGGAACTTTCATTCTTCGGTTCCAAGGTCCTCCATCCAAAGACACTTTCTCCACTTGCAGCAAAGGGAATCGAGGCCTGGTCATTGAACAGCCACAACCCATCCGCACGTGGAACAAGAATCGGCAAGGGACCTTTCGACACAAAGGCAACAGGCCCTGTCCGCGGCATATCATGTCTCAAGGACTGCGCAATGATTTCCGTAAGCGGTTCCGGAATGAAGGGACGCAAGGGAATGGCTACACGCATTTTCCAGGCAGTTTCAAATGCTGGAATTTCGGTTCTCCTCATTACACAGTCATCTTCTGAATATACACTTTCTTTCTGTGTCCGCAAGGCTTTTGCAAACGAAGCTGTTGATGTACTCAAGAATGAATTTGCCCTTGAAATCAGCACGAAGCTTGTAAACCCAATCGATGTTCGTAATGATGTTGCCATCGTTTCAATCATCGGTGATGCAATGAAGCAGAAGCGCGGTGTTGCAGGAACATTCTTTGATTCCCTCGCAAGCCGTGACATCAACGTTCTTGCCATTGCCCAGGGTTCTGCGGAACGCTCAATCTCAGCAGTTATCAACGGAAGCGACGGTGACATGGCAGTACGCGTTGTTCACCAGGGCTTCTTCAATACAGTTCAGTCAATCCAGGTCTATGCCTTTGGCGTCGGTACCATCGGCGGAACAATGGTTGACCAGATCCGCGATCAGTACAAGTCTCTTCTTGAACAGGGCATCGACGTTCGCGTAATGGCAATTGCCAACATCGATGGAATGATCTTCGATGCTGAAGGACTCGATCTTTCAGACTGGCGCAACCTGGTTAAGGAAAAGGGAAAGAAGACAAACCTTGATGAAATCCTTGAGTTTGTAAAGGAAACAAAGCCTCTCAACCCAATCTTCGTTGACTGTACGGCAAGCTATGACCTTCCGGAACGCTACCTTGATGTATTCAAGGCCGGCATGTCGATTGCAACACCTAACAAGCGTGCAAACAGCATGAGCATGGATTTCTACAAAAAGCTCCGTGAAACAGCAAACGAAATGCATGTTCGCTTCCTCTATGAAACAAACGTAGGTGCAGGTCTTCCAATCATCGATACTCTCCAGAACCTCTTTAAGTCTGGCGATAAGCTTACAGGTTTCAACGGAATCATGTCAGGTTCCCTTTCCTACATCTTCGGAAAGCTTGATGAAGGAAAGAAGTTTTCAGAGGCAGTTCTTGAAGCAAAAGAACTGCGCTACACTGAACCTGATCCACGCGATGACCTTAAGGGAACAGACGTTGCCCGCAAGGCACTCATCATTGCCCGTGAAGCCGGAATGGAAATTGAACTTGAAGACATCGAGATGCGTTCGATCTTCCCTAAGGACTTCAACATTGAAGGTACAGTTGAAGAATTCCTCAAGAGACTTCCAGAACTGGACAAGTACTTTGATGACAAGATGGCAGCCCTCAAGAAGGAAAACAAGGTTCTCCGCATGGCCGCTTCAATCAAGGACGGAAAGGCTTCTGTCGGAATGCTTGAAGTAGGACCGGAAGATCCATTGTATACAGTTCGCGGCGGTGAAAACGCATTCGTATTCCACACGGCACGCTACACACCAATCCCACTTACAGTCAAGGGTTACGGTGCAGGTGCAGGTGTTACAGCTGCAGGTGTATTCGGAGATGTACTCCGTCTCGTAAGCTGGAACATGAGCAACTAGGATGGCATGTGACAATAAGAAGCCTTTGGTTGCATACTGCGGAAAACCAGGATGCAATGCAGAGGCTGCGGCAATCGGATATTTCAATGATTCAGTCCAGCCTTTGCCTTTGAATTCCTTTGATGAAGTTTTTCAGCAGGTAACGGAAGGAAAGGCTGACTACGGAATGATTCCCATTGAAAATTCATTGGGTGGCAGCGTTTACCAGAATTATGATAACTTCAGAAAATACCCAGAGGTTTTCATTTCCGGTGCCATTGCCATTAAAATCAGCTATTGCCTTCTTGCCGTCAAGGGTTCAAAAATCCAGGACATTAAGAAGGTTTATTCCCATCCCCAGGCATTGCTCCAGACCAGCAGGTTTTTGAGCAGCCACAAGGAGTGGCAGCAGATTGAAGCTTACAATACTTCCGGGGCAGCCCTTTTTGTTTCCGAAACAGGTTCAAAGGATAATGCAGCCGTTGCAAGTGAAGTGAATGCTTCAATATACAAGCTTGATATTCTTGCAAAGGGAATTGAAGACGATCCTAATAATTTCACACGCTTTGTCGTAATTACAAAGGAACAGAAAACAACTGAAGATGCACACATGGCAAGCTTCATGTTCAAGGCAAAGCATGAACCTGGATCCCTTTACAGGATTCTTGGTGTGCTCAATGACTTCGGTACAAACCTTACGCGTCTTGAAAGCCGTCCAATTCCAGGTCGTCCATGGGAATATCAGTTCTATGCTGATGTCGACCTTAAAAGTATCAGTGGTCAGCCTGAAGAATATGTGAAAAAAATTATTGAAAAATTGAAAGAAAAAGCAGAAGAAGTCCGTCTTTTGGGTGTATACTCTGAAGTAGGACGATAATGTTTCTTGGAGGATTAAATATGGAAAAATATGTACTTTCAGTTCTTGTAGAAAACCACGCTGGTGTTCTTAGCCGTGTATCAGGTCTTTTCAGCCGCCGCGGTTACAACATCGACTCTCTCGTAGTTTGTGAAACAGCAGATCCAGACAAGTCTCGCGCAACAATCGTTGTCAGCGGTGATGAATATATTCTTGAACAGATTAAGAAGCAGCTTTCAAAGCTCGTTGAAGTAATTTCCATCGAGCATTGTGAAAAGTCTGAGACCTGTCAGAGAGAAATGGCACTCATCAAGGTAAAGGCAAGCGGTGAACAGCGCGCAGTCATCATTGAAACATGCAATATTTTCCGTGCTCACATCGTTGATGTTTCTGAAAATGCACTCATCGTAGAAGCAAC
>JAEDDW010000143.1 GCA_016293645.1 Treponema sp.
TCACGGCCGGAAAAATCAGCTGGAAACTTATGAGGAATGCTGCAAGAAAATCACTATCGAAAATCTTCCTGATTATTTTGTTTTGTATGAACGGCATAAGGGCAATTATCATAATCTTGAAAAAGACTGGTGCAGTTTTATTGAGAACAATAAAGAATTCCTTACGGATGCCACAGTTTTAATTGAGCGTACGGAAAATGATCCCACAATCACAGATCCGGAAGAATGTATTTACGACCTTTGCATGACTGTAGACAAAAATGACCCGCGGCTTATCGTTCAAAAGACGGCGGCGGCAGGAATCACAAGCAGGTGCTCAAGTCCGGTATGCCCCAACACAATGACTGTTAAAGGCGGAAAATTTGCGGTCTATCATTACGCAGGCTACCCACAGCAGATTTATCTTGCATACCAAAGTTTTTTCTGCAACTGGCTTTCTGAAACAGGCAACAAAATTGATAATCGCAACGGCTTTGACATTTACCGCAGAATCGATACGGACACTTTGTATATGGAGCTGGATATCTGCATTCCCATTGTGTAGTCCGCCAGATTCAAAAATTTTAAATTAGCACAAATTCAGAAGTGTAATTTTTTATGTCTCTCTAGAATATCGGTCGAGAGGTAAATCATGGAATTAAAAAAAATTAAACAGAACAAAACAGCAAGTATCCTGGCTTTTGGTGTGCCGGCAACTGTGGGAATGCTTATGTCGTCTTTGATTACTATTGTTGACGGCTATTTTGCAGGAAATTATGTTGGTTCAAAGGCTCTTGTGGCAATTAATCTTGGGCTGCCCCTGCTGTATTTTTATCTTGCCGTTGGCTTAATGATTGGTGTTGGGGGAAGTGTGATTGCTGGAATTGCAATTGGTAACGGGGGCAGGCAAAAATCTTGCAGTGTATTTTCTCAGTCTATGGTGCTGGTACTGCTTGCTGGAGTTACAATTTCTGTTGTTGCAGGAATTTTCTTTAATCCTTTGATGAAGTTTTTAAAGGCAGGGGAGGTTGCAGATTTATTCAGACTTTACTACAGCGTGTTTTTATTTTCTGCGCCACTTATGATTATTGATTCCTGTTACGGAATGTTCCTGCGTTCGGATGGTGAGCCGCAAATCTACATGGGATTCAATGCTCTGGCCATCATTCTGAATGGAATACTTGATTACATTTTCACGGCAAAACTGGGGCTTGGAATCCGTGGACTTATTTTTGCTTCACTTATTTCTTTAAGCCTTTCAGTGATGATGTGTACTATGTATTTTATTCTTCGCAAGAATAAAAATGAAAATCATATTTTGTTAAGGTTCACAAAATTTTCTTTCAACAGGGAAACTGTCTGCCAGACTTTTTGCAACGGAAGCTCTGAATGCATTGGAGAACTTGCGGGCTGCATCAGTATGTTCTGCTATAACTTTGTTCTGCTTAAATACATTGGTCCAAAAGGTGTTGCGGCTTTTACAATCATCGGCTATTCAATTTTTGTATTCAACATGATTACCATCGGTCTTGGTGAAGGGATGTGCCCCCTTGTAAGTTTTAGTCTTGGTGCAAAAGAAAGTGAGCTTTGCGTAGAACTTAGAAAAATTACTAACCGCATTGTTTTTGTCGTTGGAATGATTTTTGCAGTTGCATTGTTTTTAGGCGGAAAGTTTTACTGTTCCTTCTTTGTAAAGGAGGCAGAAATCATCGGCATGGTTTCCAGAGGCTTCAGGCTTTTTTCAGCGGTGTTCCTGCTTCAGGGATTCAATGTAATCGGTTCTATGTATTTTACGTCGATGGGTATGCCAAAACAGTCCGCCCTAATTGCTTCTTTGCGAGGAATTGTAATTCTGCTGACTTTAATTTTTGTGTTTTCCGCACTCTTTGGAATGGACGGAATCTGGCTTACGGCTCCGGTAACAGAAGCCCTTACTCTTGTAGCAACAATTCTATTCTGTGTAAAAGGAAAAAAGTATGAATGACAATATCATTATTAAAGGACTCACGCAGAACAATCTTAAAAACATCAGCCTTGAACTTCCTAAAAATAAAATCATTGTGTTTACGGGAGTTTCTGGAAGCGGAAAATCCAGCATTGTTTTTGACACAATTGCAGCAGAAAGTCAGCGGCAGATGAATGAAACTTATTCCGCTTTTGCACGTGCAAGGCTTCCTAAATACGAAAAGCCTCATGTTGAATTTATTGATAACCTGACTGCTTCTGTGATTATTGATCAGAGCCGTCTTGGTGGGAATGCCCGCTCCACTGTGGGAACAATCAGCGACATGTATGCAAGCCTTCGTCTTTTGTTCAGCCGCATTGGAACTCCTTGGGTAGGAACCGCTTCTTATTTTTCTTTCAACGACCCAAACGGCATGTGCAAAAAATGTTCCGGAATTGGAAAGGTAATGGATCTTGATATTATGCGTACCATTGACCAGAACAAATCCTGGAATGAAGGCATGGTGAATCTTCCGGCTTTTGGCGTGGGGAACTACTATTACAAACAATATACGGCAAGCGGATTCTGGGACCTGGATAAAAAATTCTGTGATTATACAGATGAAGAAAAAAATCTGCTTTTGTACGGAAACAGGGAAGGTAAGAGCGACGGAACCCGGGAAAACAAAAAAGTTGAAGGAATTAAAATTCAGTTTGAACGCCTGTGCCTTATGAAAGGAGCTGAAGAACAGACAGATGCCAGCCTTCGCCGCCTGAATGCTTTTATGAAGGAAGAAACTTGTCCCGACTGCAATGGAATGCGTCTTAATCCTAAAGCCTTAGGTTGTAAAATCAACGGCTTTAACATTCACGAAATGTGCGAAATGGAATTCAGCAGGTTGAGGGAAGAACTTGCAAAAATCACTGACCCTCGTGCTGCAACAATTGTGGAATCTTTGACAGCAAGCCTGGACCGCATGATTGATATTGGACTCCCTTACCTTAACATGAACCGGGAATCTTCAACCTTAAGCGGTGGAGAAGCTCAGCGGCTTAAACTTGTCCGCTATATGGGAAGCAGCCTTACAGGAATGACTTACATTTTTGATGAGCCAAGTACAGGACTTCATCCCCGTGATGTTCACAGAATGAGCCGGCTTTTAAAAAGCCTTCGGGACAAAGGAAATACTGTTCTTGTGGTTGAACACGACAAAGATATTATTGAAATTGCAGATGAAGTTGTAGATGTTGGTCCAATGGCCGGAAAAAACGGCGGACAGATTCTGTTTCAGGGAAGTTATGAAGCTCTTTTAAAAAGCGGAACAAAAACCGGAAACGCCATGAGTGAAGTTATCAGCGTAAAGGAAAACCCTCGTAAACCAAAGGGATTTTTTTCTGTGCGTGGAGCAAATCTTCACAATCTAAAAAATGTTGATGTGGATATTCCAAAAGGAATTTTGACCTGCGTTACTGGAGTTGCAGGAAGCGGAAAATCTTCATTGATTCGGGATGTGTTTGCAAAGCAGTATGAAGATCAGGTTGTTCTTGTTGACCAGAGTGCAATTACAGCAACGGGTCGTTCCACTGCCTGCACCTATCTTGGATTTTTTGATGACATACGAAAACTTTTTGGAGAAGCCACAGGAAAAGATGAATCATTGTTTTCATTTAACAGCAAAGGCCGGTGCTCTTGCTGCAAGGGCCGCGGTGTAATTGTTACGGAGCTGGTTTTTATGGATCCGGTTACAACAGTTTGCGAAGAATGTAACGGAAAGCGATACAGTAAGA
>JAEDDW010000041.1 GCA_016293645.1 Treponema sp.
ATGCTGCGCCATCCATGGCTTCTAGAAATCTGCCAATTTTGGAGCGCGTGGGTATGGGATTACATCTCTGATGTTTTCCATACCTGTCACGTAGCGGATAAGGCGCTCGAAGCCCATTCCGAAACCTGAGTGCGGTACTGTACCGAACTTGCGCAGGTTCAGGTACCAGTCGTAGATGCTTTCGTCCATTCCGCGGTCCTTGATTGCCTGCAGGAGCTTGCCGTAGTCTTCCTCGCGTTCAGAGCCGCCGTTGAGCTCACCGATTCCAGGTACAAGAACGTCACATGCGCGAACTGTCTTTCCGTCCGGATTCTGCTTCATGTAGAAACTCTTGATTTCCTTTGGATAGTCATAGACCATTACAGGGCACTTGAAAATCTGTTCTGTAAGGAATCTTTCGTGTTCTGTTGCAATGTCGCAGCCCCAGTATGGCTTGAATTCAAACTTGTCTGCGTGCTTTTCAAGCTCCTTGATTGCATCTGTGTATGAAATGCGTACGAACTTGCTGTTTACAACGCTTTCGAGTTGGGCGATGAGTCCAGGCTGGATTCTCTTGTCGAAGAATTCAAGGTCTTCGCGGCATTTTGTAAGAGCCCAGTTGAGGAGATACTTTACAAAGTCTTCCTGAAGATCCATGTCGTCATCAAGGTCAAAGAATGCCATTTCAGGTTCAATCATCCAGAATTCCGCAAGGTGGCGTGGAGTGTTTGAGTTTTCTGCGCGGAATGTAGGTCCGAATGTGTATACGCGGCTCAATGCTGTTGCAAGAGTTTCTGCTTCAAGCTGGCCTGAAACTGTAAGGGAAGCCTTTCTTCCAAAGAAATCCCTGCTGTAATCCACGATTTTGTGTGCGTCTTCAATCTTCATTCCGCCCTGACCGGCCTTAACACCCATCTCAGCGATTTTTTCAAGGCTGAGTGTAGTTACCTGGAACATTTCACCTGCACCTTCGCAGTCTGAACAGGTGATTTCCGGGGTGTTAATGTACTGGAATCCGCGTTCCTGGAAGAACGAGTGAACGGCAAATGCCATCTGGTTCCTTATGCGGAATACGGCACCAAAAGTGTTTGTGCGTGCACGGAGAGTTGCATTTTCGCGAAGATATTCCATGGACATCTTGTTTTTCTGGAGAGGATATTCTTCCGGATTGCATTCACCAAGGACTGTAAGGTTCATGAGTGTGACTTCAACTGCCTGTCCTGAAGCAGGGGATGGAATGATTTTTCCTTCTGCTCTGATTGATGCACCTGTATTTATTTTTTTAAGTTCATTTTCAATATTTTCTGAATTAGCGCCCTGTGGATTTGAGCGGTCAAATGTGAGCTGAATATTTGCAAAGCAGCTGCCGTCGTTTACCTGAATGAAAACAAGATTTTTTGAATCGCGTTTTGTCCTTACCCATCCGCAGACTGTTACGTCACGTCCGTCTGGTGCGGATGTCAATAAATCTTTAATAAGTGTAGGTTTCATAATGTTGCAATAATAGTGCATTTTCAGTTCAGTGTAAATAAAGGATATCTGTAAAAAATACGCATGGATAGGCGGAGTTCCGCGGAAAAGAATGGATGTTATGTGAATTAAATCACAGAAAAATTCGATGTTTTGGAGTTTTTGTCGATAAAAAATTACCGGTCGTCTGTAGAAAAAAGTCGACTCGATAGAGAAACACGCGATGATTTTCTGAAAATAGTCTATAAAAATAGACAATGTCTGATTTTTTATACAGTACTAGTCTAGAAAAGTGGACAAATTTGACATTTAAATTTGATTTATGCAATCTATTTGCGATTTTAAGGGAAATTTAAGTTTGTGTTAATTCTATATATTATATAGAAATGGTTAAAATGGTGATAGATTTAAGGGAAATTTAAGAAAAATTATCAAAAGTTGGCACGTTATGTGCTATTAAATTCGCATAACATAAAGTGAAAATAACATCGTAGGAGCGTTCATATGGAGAAGGACGTTGTAGGAAGTTATTTGAACTCTATTAAAAAATTTCATCTTCTTTCCGCTGAGGAAGAATGTGATCTTTCAATAAAGATTCAATCAGGCGATAAAGAGGCTCTTCAGAAGCTCATCAATTCTAATCTTCGCCTTGTCGTAAGCCTTGCAAGAAGAATGCAGGCATCATCATCAATCATCATGGATCTCATACAGGAAGGAAACATGGGGCTTATGGTCGCAGCTGAAAAGTTCAGCTCTGACTTCAAGACCAGATTCTCGACATATGCATATCCTTGGATCGTGCAGTACATGTTGCGCTACCTCAATGGACGTACATCTTTTATTTCACTGCCAAACCGCAAGGAAATGATGATCCGTAAAATTCAGAAAACACAGCTGTACTTTTTCCAGCAGAACGGAAGAGAAGCTACTGTTGAGGAGATCGCTCTTTCTACAGGTTTGTCTGAAAGTAAAGTTGTTGAATACTTGAACTATTCATATACGGTTGCGTCGTTGGACGTCGAAGTGAGTGACGAGGGAAATTCAGTTTCAATGGGTGATCTCATTCCTGATATGACATACTCTCCGGAAGAGATGCTGCTCAAGGAAGAAACCCGAGAGACTGTAAAGTCCCTCATGAATTCTTTGCCTGGCAAAGAAAAATGTGTTTTGTGGTACCGCTACAATTTCGATGGAGACATGCATGTAAAGACATTGCGCGAAGTTTCAAAGATTGTCGGCGTAAGTCCTGAAGCTGTCCGCCAGACAGAAATCCGTGCTGTAAAGCACATGAAAGCTGCAGTAGAAAAAATTCGCGCTGTGTGATATTCAGAAAAAAGACGTCGTTTAGTTTGTTCCGGCGTCTGGTTTTTCTGCCATGTAGGTGTTGTTAAGCCTTAGTATTGTTTTGCGCCATTGTTTATTGCAGTTTGAGGGTAGATGGTTGATCCGTCTGCCCTCTTTTATTTTGTGGCGTGGCTGACTGATTTGAAAAGCAGTTGATATAGCCAATATTTACGTATTGAATTACAATCAAGATATGAAACTGATTTTGCTGGGAACCGGTACAAGCCATGGTGTTCCTGTCATCGGGTGTGGCTGCAAGGTCTGCCGTTCTTCCGATCCGCGGGACAATCGTCTCAGATGCAGTGCTTTCCTTTGTGAACCTGAAAAAATCCTTATTGATGTAGGGCCTGAGTTCAGGATCCAGGCATTGAGGTATGGGATAGCCAAGGTCGATGCCGTTTTGCTTACCCACAGCCATGCCGACCATCTCCACGGAATCGATGATCTCCGTATTTTCAGCCATTCAAAGGCTTTTGATCCTCACAATCGCGGTGCTAGGGAAACTGCGGGGCTTGGGCTTCCGGTTTATTCAGGAAGAAAAGTCATAGAAGACATAAAGGTCCGTTTTGATTACATTTTCAAGGAAGTCAATCAAGGCGGTGGCAAGCCTAAATTGATGCCGGTTGATGCTTCCAGGTTCGATGAAAACAATCCCATAAGGATAGGCGGAACTGAAATTCTGCCGGTTTTGCTTAAGCACGGCTATCTTGATGATTCCGGGTGGATCCTGAGGCAGAATTCCGCCGGAACCCATAAAAGCATCGTATATCTCACTGACTTGAGTTCCATTCCGGAAGAATCCGTAGACCTCATCAGAAGGTTTTCTGGCCGCATAGAGCATCTTGTAGTCGATGGATTGAGAATTCTACCTCATTCGACCCATTTCTCCTTTGATCAGGCTTTGGCGCTTGCAGACCGCCTTTCTCCAGTAAATGTGTATTTGACCCATATAACCCATAATCTTTTCCATTATCAGATTCAGGAATATATTGATGCTATAATAAATCGTTATCCAAATCTGGAAGCTGCAAAAGAAAGGGGAGGCTACGTTGGTCCTGCCCATGACGGAATGGAGCTTGTCTGCTGAACCGTCCGTTTAAACAAAAAAAATCCCGCCTGAACAGACGGGACTCAATTTCCTGATTTGAAGCAGAAAATTATTCAGCCTTTGGAGCACCTGCGTTTGCTGGTGTTACGTTGATCTTCTTTGTGATCCATCCTGAGCGGAGACACTGTGTACAGATCTTGAGAGTCATTGTCTGACCTTCGATTTCTGTCTTGATCTTGAGAAGATTTGGCTTCCACTGGCGGCGTGTGTGGTTGTATGACTTAGATACTTTGTTTCCGTGTACTGGGTGCTTTCCACAAACATCACATGTTCTTGACATAATATTACCTACCTAAAAATAATTTCAAATACAAGTTCAAAGATAATATACAATATAAACAACATTGTCAATTGCAATAGCCTGTCCCGATATTATTTCCCGAACTGCTCCTGTATTTCAAGGATCTGGTCGCGGTAAATGGCTGCGGTCTCATAGTCCAGTCTTTCTGCCGCTTCCGACATTTCCTTCTTGAGAAGTTCAACAAGCTTCTTTCTTTCCTTGGCGTTGAAAAGATTTGCGTTCTTCTTTACCTCGTTTAGGTATGCATCTCCGGATTCAACTGAAGGGCCGTCACCCTGGGCGTCTGGATGCTCAAGGATGTTGCCTATTGCCTTGATGATTGTCTTTGGAACTATTCCGTGTTCCTTGTTGAAAGCTTCCTGAATGCTGCGCCGGCGTTTTGTCTCTTCTATTGTTTCCTTCATGGCGTCGCTCATTCTGTCGGCATACATGACTACCATTCCATCGGCGTTGCGGGCTGCACGACCGACAATCTGAATGAGGCTTGTGGTGCTTCGAAGAAATCCTATTTTGTCTGCGTCAAGCAATGCGATGAAAGAAACTTCCGGAAGGTCAATTCCTTCTCGCAGGAGGTTGATTCCAATGAGGACGTCGATCTCACCCATTCTGAGGGATTTGAGTATCTCGACTCTTTCAAAAGTGTCTATCTCCGAGTGGATGTATTTTACTTTCAGGTCCAGATTTGTAAGATAGTCCGTAAGGTCTTCCGCCATTTTCTTTGTCAGTGTCAGGATAAGGCTTCTTTCGTTTCGTTCTATGCGCTTCTGGACTTCCTTGTAGATGTCCTGCATCTGTCCTTCCGTCGGACGTACTTCGATTATCGGATCAAGCAATCCTGTAGGACGGATAAGCTGTTCAACAACCTGGGTGCTTTGTTTTATTTCCTGAGGACGGGGAGTTGCCGTTACATAGATCACCTGGTTCATTTTTGCGCTGAACTCATCTGCCTTGAGCGGTCTGTGGTCCATCGCACTTGGCAGGCGGAATCCAAAATCGACCAGATTCTGCTTGCGGCTTCTGTCGCCTTCGTACATGGCTCCTACCTGTGGAACCGTAACGTGTGCTTCATCTATGAGGCAGAGAAAATCATCCGGGAAATAATGAAGCAATGTTGCTGGCGGTTCACCGGGTTTTCTTCCTGCGATTACGGCGGAGTAATTTTCGATTCCGCTGCAATATCCCATTTCCTTCATCATCTCCATGTCGTAGGTCGTGCGTGTCTTAAGCCTTTCAGCCTCAAGCATCTTTCCCTTGGCACGCAGGAATTCAACCTGTTCTTCCATTTCTTTCTGGATTTTTTCACAGACACTTCCCATCATTTCCTGTGGAACGACAAAGTGCTTCGCAGGGTAGAGATAGAGCTCATCAAGTTCTTCTATTGTATTGCCGTTCATCACGTCGAAACGGCGGATTCTTGTCACTTCGTCAAAATCGAGTTCGATTCTGTAGGCCTCGTCTGTTTCCATGTAAGGCGGAAAGATTTCAATGACGTCACCACGGATTCTGAAAGTTCCTCTTTCAAAGACCATGTCGTTTCTCTGGTACTGGATTGCGGAAAGTTTCAGGGCAAGTTTGTGGCTGTCGATTTCCTCACCTTTCGTGAACTGGATTCTCATTTCCTTGTAAAGGTCAGGCATGCCAAGACCGTATATGCAGCTGACAGTCGCAATGATGATTACATCACGGCGTTCCATGAGGGCATAGGTTGCGGCAAGGCGAAGTTTATCGATTTCCTTGTTTACTGATGAATCTTTTTCTATATATAGGTCTCTGGCCGGAACATAGGCTTCTGGCTGATAATAGTCATAGTAGCTTACGAAATATTCAACGGCATTGTTTGGAAAGAATGTCTTGAACTCACGGTAAAGCTGTGCGCTCAAAGTTTTGTTGTGGCTGATGATCAGAGTAGGGCGCTGAACGGCCTCGATGATCTTTGCCATTGTGAATGTTTTTCCTGAACCAGTAACACCCTTGAGTGTCTGGTACCTGTCTCCGCGTTTGAAACCTTCAACAAGTTTTGCGATTGCTTCCGGCTGGTCTCCGCTCGGCTCATAATCAGATACTACTTTGAATTCTCTCATGTCAGTTTTCCAGTTCTATTGTAAGTCCAATGATGTGGCCGTCACGGTAAACCGTAATGTTGATCTTGTCTCCCGGTTTTTTGTCTTCCAGGGCACTGTAGAAATCGGCCAGCCGGTCTATTTTGATTCCGTTGACTTCCGTGATGATGTCACCGCCCAGATAGATTGTCTGTGGATTGAAGGTACCGTACTGCACTGCCTTTGTTCCGCCTTTAAGACCACCTTGCGCAGCCTTGCTTCCCGAGCGTACTTTGTTTACAAGAAGACCGGTGGAAATTTTGTATCCTGCGTAGGCAGCTATGCGGCCTGTGTTCTGGACAAAAGAAGCCTGGATTGTTCCGCGGTTGACCCTGCCGAATGCAAGCAGATCACGGACAACTCGGCGGGCTGTGCTTACCGGAATGGCAAAACCAACTCCGCTTGAAGAACCTGATTTTGAATAGATGATTGTGTTGATTCCGATCATGTGTCCTTTGCTGTCAAGAAGAGGACCACCGGAATTTCCAGGGTTGATGGCCGCATCAGTCTGGATCATGTTTCGTATTATCACGTTGTTGCTTGACTGGATTGGACGACCAAGGCCGGAGATGATTCCTGTAGTCATGGTTCGTTCAAGGGCAAAGGGGTTTCCGATGGCGATGACTTTCTGTCCCACCTTGAGTGCATCAGAATTTCCAAAGTCGATGGTCTTGAGTTCCGCCTTTGGGTCAGGATCGAATTTTATTACCGCAATGTCGCTTTCAATATCCTTGCCTATTACATGACCTTCGTAGCTTGTTCCGTCGGCAAGAGAAATGTTGATGGTGGTAGCATCTTCTATGACATGGCAGTTTGTGACCACATATCCGCGTTTATCTATGATGCTTCCAGAACCGGAACCGCTGCCCGTGATTACAGGCTCAAGAAACCAGTTGTATCCCATTGTCTGGGTGGTGATGTTTACTACAGCTTCGTTGCATTTTTCGTAGACCGAAATGTTCTGCAGCTCGTCCTGTGTGTAATTCGGGCTGTCGTTTGCAACATTGACGGATGGCGTTTCTGCCTCAAGATCAAAAGCATCCGTTTTTCCCATAGAGGATGATTCAGATGGAACCACAGACGCTTCCTTGAGTTCCGTCTGCTGCTTTGGAGAGCTTTGAGTTCCGTTCCCTAAAAAAAATACGGTGCAGGCAGCTGAGATGGCACCGACGATGATTCCCGATATTGCACAATATATTAATGCCTGTTTTCTTGAATATAGACGCATAAGAAAAATATAACCATATTTCGACGATTAGGCAAATGAAGGAATGGATTTAAAGACTGTCAAAAGAACGGTCGTTTTCAAGCATTCCATGTTCAAGAAAACTGAAATATCCATCACGGGTTATGATTATATGATCGAGAAATGAGATACCAAGAATCGATGAGGCTTTGTACAGCTGCTTTGTGGATTCTATGTCTGCATTGCTTGGGTAGCACTGGTTGCATGGATGGTTGTGACAGCATATGATTCCAGATGCATGCTGGGAAACTGCGTCCGCAAAAACTTCTCTTGGATGGATCAATGCCCGGCTGACTGTTCCGATGGAAATTACTTTTGATCCGATGATTTCGTGGGCACCGTTTGTGGTTATGGTGATGAAGTGTTCGGATTTCATAAGGCTGTAATGCTTTATGTATGGAACCACATCCTTGGGCTTTCGGATTATGGAATGGAGGAATCCTTTACGCCGTCTTCCAAGTTCAATGGCGGCCGATATGGCGAGGGCTCTCGAGGATCCCATGCCGTCTATGGCGGTAAGGTTTTCCACAAGGTTGTCTTCGTTGCTTGCGTTTATGGCCTGGATCACCTTTTCTGAAAGCTGCTCGATTGGATTGTCTTTTGTTCCTTTCCCAAGGATCAGCATGACAAGTTCTTCATCGCTGGGATAGGCGATTCCATTGGCAAGGGTAAGTTCGCGGATTTCAGGGTGATTGCACTTCTGTGTGTAGTCGTTCATCTTATTTTTCATTCATATAAATTATTTCGTGAAAAATAAAAAAAAGGACCGTCCAACAGAAAGTATTTCTGCCATTTTTTCAATGACATCAGACATGCTTTCTGGACAGTCCTGTTGCCGGTTTCCCGGAAAATTACTTCAAGAGGTCAGCTGGAATTGTGATTCCGAGAGCTGCGGCAGTTTCCTTGTTGTATGTGAAGTCACACTTGTCGAGGTACTGGATAGGCATGTCTCTTGGCTTCTTTCCATTGATTACTTCAACAGCCATCTTTGCTGTCTGCTTTCCAAGCTCGTAGTAGTTGATTCCGTATGTTGCAAGACCACCGCCCTGAACCATTCCGTCTTCACCTGTGATCACAGGAATCTTTGCCGGTGTTGTTACGAGGGAAACAGTAGCCATGGTTGAAGCGATCATGTTGTCAGTCGGTGTGTAGATTGCATCAACTTTTCCAACGAGACTCTGAACGACCTGCTGAACTTCGTTTGTGTTTGAAACTGTTGCATCGACATATGTAAGTCCCTGTCTGTCACATTCTGCCTTTGCAAGATTGATCTGGAAGCGTGAGTTTTCTTCGCTTGAACAGTAAAGCATCGCAACTTTCTTTGTGTTTGGAAGAAGTTTCTTCAAGAGCTGGATCTGTGCTGCACATGGAGTAAGGTCAGATGTACCTGTAACGTTTGTTCCAGGCTTTTCGTTAGATTCAACAAGACCTGCTGTTTTTGGGTCTGTGACTGCTGTGACGAGGATAGGTGTAGTTTCTGTCTTGTTTGCAACTGCCTGTGCTGCCGGAGTGGCGATCGCGAAAATGATATCGCATCTCTGGGAGATGAATTTGTCTGCGATTGTAACGCAGTTTGACTGTTCACCCTGGGCATTTTCATACATGAGCTTGATGTTCTTTCCGTCTTCGTAGCCTGCAGCCTTGAGACCGTCTACGAATCCCTTGTATGAAGCGTCCAGTGCCGGATGTTCAACAAGCTGGATGGCACCGATCTTGATGACCTTCTGCTTCTTTGGTTTTGCAAATGTTGCTGTTCCTGCAAGTGCGAGAGCTGCAATTGCGAGAGTGAACTTTGTGATTTTCTTCATTTAAGTTTCCTTCCTTATGTTTTGTATGGAGAAAAATCTCCGCAACCAATGATAAACCATATGCTGTTAAATTGCAATTTTCAATCCCAGAGGTTATAGTCTTATCATGATATGCAGAAGGTGTACCCACTGCGGCCTTTGTCCGGGTGATGGTTCAGTCAAGGAAGGTCTCATCGTACAGACGGAATCCAGAAATGCGGATCTTGTTCTATGCCCGGATGGTTTTGCTGGAAATGCGGTCGGACTTGCCTTTGACATCGGAACAACAACCGTAGCCTGCCGTGCCTATGCCCTTTCTGATGGTATGCTTCTGTGCTCTTTTGGAGAAAAGAATCCTCAGGTCGCATACGGAAACGATGTGATCACAAGAATCTCCTTTTCCATGAAGACAGACGGATTAAAAAAGCTCAATTCGGCCATAGTTACCTGTGTCCGTGAAATGATCTCAAGGGCAATGCTTGTGTCCCAGGGAATTCTTGCGGAAAAAAGACGCGGCCGTGCTGAACTGAAAAAAATCGTAGTCGCCGGCAATACGGTGATGGAGTCTCTTTTCAACGGAACCAGTGTGAGCTCCCTTGCCTGCTATCCGTTCATACCGGAATCAAAATTCGGCGTAGAGATTGACGTGGAAAAAATATTTGGGTCTGAGTTTTTTGCCGGCAGCTGTAAAGTCTACATCGCACCTGCGGCAGCGGCCTTCATCGGCGGTGACATGATCTGCGCCATGATCGCCTCAGGCTTCCACAGTGAAAGTCCGCAGACAAGATTTCTGGCCGACCTTGGAACAAACTGCGAGATGTGCGTAACCGATCCAAAAAGCAACAGGATACTATGTGCTTCCGCTGCCGCAGGACCTGCCTTTGAAGGCTTTGGCATCGATTGCGGATCTTCCGCCTGCAGGGGTGCCATCGCAAAAGTTCAATTCAAAAACGGAAAGCCAGATGCCAGTGTGATCGGAGGTGGAGAAGCTTCATCCATTTCCGGGACAGGCCTTGTCAGCGCAGTTTCTGCTTTCCTGGACGAGGGCATCCTCAACAAGGACGGAAGTTTCCGTGATGAAAACATGGACCGTATCTATCTTTCTGGTAAAGTCTGGATTTCAAGGCGGGACGTAAGGAATTTTCAGCTTGCAAAAGGGGCTGTCTGCTGCGGCCTCAAGATGCTTGCCCAAAGCGGAATTGAAATGAAAGATCCCGTGCTTCATCTTGCAGGCGGTTTCGGAACCAGTCTTGTTCCGGATGACGCAATAAAAACCAGGATGATTCCAGATTTTTTTGAAGGCAAAGTGGTTTCCGTAGGAAATGGAGCGCTCCAAGGAGCTTCCATGCTTTTGCTTGATGAAAACTTCAGGAAAGCAGCCGAGAAGACAGCCTTGGATTGCATCGTCCTTGATCTTGCTTCCAATGAAAATTTCCAGAACGAATACATGAATGCACTTGGTTTTTAGGAGCCAGTGTTTATGTTCCGTCTGTCGTCTTAAGAAAATTGCATTTTTCCAGAATTCCATATAAGATATGTTCGCTTCTGAAAAGCTAAATCAGATGTGTCTGTGTTGAAAATCATGAAAATAAATCTTTCCATAGTATTTCTTTCTGCTTCTCTTTTGTTTGTATCCTGTGCGACGGGAAAGATTGAAAACCATCGGAATTCCATACGCCTCAATGACAGCCTTACGGAAAAGCAGCTTTCAAGCGAATCCTATATTTTCATACGTCTTTATGATGTGGTTTACGACAAGGCTTTGAGACCTGGAAATTTCCTGAGAAGGCCTATCAGATTTTTCGGTTCTGTTCCGGACGGAACCGCATACGTCCATTCAGCCATAAGCACATATCTTGATGATGATACTTTTTTAGGGCTCTCGCTTTCAAAGGAAAAAAATATGGCCCGTTATGAGCCTGTTCTGGATCTTGAGAGCAATGATTACATGGTTACCCTTGATGGCAAAAAATCCAGGTGTGCGGTCATTGCGGTTCCTTGTGCAGAATCAGAAAGAAAGACTGTTGAGAATCTTCTGGATTACGCTGGAAGCAAAGACTCTCATTTCGTCTACGGAATCAGAAAAAATGTTGCAGCTGCCGCTGGACATATCGGCAACTTAAAGGCATTTTCCCGCAGCCGGAACTTTCCCATCGAATTTGCCTTTGGTCCGCTGCCTATGGAAAAGGAACCCCAGGAGTTTTTCCAGAAAAATGTTTTTGTCTGCTCCAACTTCATTACATATATCCTTCACCGCAGTGTGGAACGCTATCGAGTTGATTTCATGATCAATAGAATCAATTTCATGGGATATACTCCTGTTGATCTTTATTTCCTTGACGGAGCATTCGAGATCTTTGAATGTGAATTCGAAGCCTATGATGAGGCTGTCAATGAATTTGTTGAAATTCACCCCGGATTCAAAAGATACCTTAAATAGAACAATCCCATAAAAAAAGGACTGTCCGTTGGAACGGACAGTCCTTTTATCATTTAGCATGCATATTCAACAAATAAGTACTAACGTGCATACTCAAGCCAAGAACCTTGCGGTTCTTTCATCGAGTATGCACTAACGTGCATACTCGACGATGCGTGTTTCACGGATCATTGTGATCTTGATTCTTCCAGGGTAGCGGAGATCTGTCTCGATCTGCTTTGCAATGTTCTTTGCAAGTTCCTTGACCTGGTCATCAGGAATCTTTTCATTGTTTACCAGGATGCGGAGTTCACGTCCAGCCTGGATTGCATATGCCTGTTCAACACCGGCAAACTTTCTTGCTGTTTCCTCAAGATTTTCAAGACGCTTTACGTAGTTGTCTACAGTTTCGCGGCGTGCACCAGGACGGGCAGCACTGATAGCGTCAGCAATCTGAACGATTACAGCTTCGATTGTCTGAGCCTCGCAGTCATTGTGGTGTGCTGCGATGGCATTTACGATGCGTGGATCTTCACCCATCTTGCGTGCCATTTCAGCACCGACTTCTGCATGGTTCTGGTCGCTGTCGTTTTCAGCACCCTTACCGATGTCGTGGAGAAGGGCAGCGCGTTTTGCGAGCTCACGGTTTGCTCCGACTTCCGCTGCAAGGATGCTTGCAAGTTCTGCAACTTCCTTTGAGTGGGTGAGTACGTTCTGTCCGTAGCTTGTACGGAAGTAAAGGCGTCCGATGGCGCGGATTGCTTCCTGGCTCATGTTGTGGATGCCGAGGTCAAAGAGTGCCTTTTCACCTTCTTCGTAGATCTTCTGCTGGATTTCGCGTGTAACCTTCTGAACGATTTCCTCGATGCGGGCTGGATGAATGCGTCCGTCGATGATGAGACGTTCAAGAGCAACGCGTGCGATTTCCTTGCGTACAGGATCAAAACAAGAGATTACGACTGCTTCTGGAGTATCATCGATGATGATGTCTACGCCTGTAAGTGTCTCGAGGGAACGGATGTTGCGGCCTTCGCGACCGATGATGCGTCCCTTCATTTCATCACTTGGAAGTGAGACAGTGGCGACTGTGATGTCGCTTGTTGTTTCTGTCGCGATACGCTGAATTGCTGCGACCAGTACTTCCTGTGCTTTCTTTTCTGCTGTTACCTGTGCTTCCTGATCGATCTTGTTGAGAAGTGCCTGTGCATCATGGCGTGCATCATTCTCAAGGTTCTTGATGATCAGAGCCTTGGCTTCTTCTGCCGTAAGACCTGAGATGCGCTCAAGTTCAGAACGAAGGCTTGTTTCCTTCTCTGCCAGAACCTCAGATCTTTTCTGAAGGTCTGCTGTCTGAGCTGCAAATTCCTTGTCCCTTTTGTCAAACTCCTGGGCTCTCTGGTCCAGAAGTTCTTCCTTTTTGCTGACACGGCTTTCATAACGCTGCAATTCTGTGCGGCGTTCACGGTTCTCCCGTTCCTGCTGATTACGGTCCTGAATGAGTTGTTCTTTTGCCTGAAGAAGAATCTCTTTTTTCTGAGCTTCAGCTTCTTTTATAGCATCCTGTCTCACGCGCTCTGCTTTCTGTTCAGAGGCGGAAAGTTGAAATCTGGCATAAACCCAGCGAATTGTCCATCCAAGAAGTATTCCTGCTACGGGGAGAACGATGAATAATATCATTTCAGTTGACATTTCAAAATTCTCCTTTTATTCATATAAGAATAATTCAGGATACATAGTATTATATAAGAAATGAATTGTCAAACTAAATATATTCACCTGACAACCGTCAGTTAAATCTGGCCACTCCGTTTCCTGATTCACAGGCAAAGAATCCGGCTGCGTAGCCGATGACCCGGGTGTATTCCTTTTGGACGTTTTCTATGAAAGAATCTACTTTGTCTTTGTGGACCAGGGCAATGGCACATCCTCCGAATCCTGCGCCTGTCATGCGTGCTCCAAGGCAGCCTTCCTGTTTTTGAGATGCAGATGCAAGGGTGTTCAGTTCGATTCCTGTGACCTCGTAGTCCTCATCAAGGGACTTGTGACTCTGGTTGAGAAGTGATCCAAGCTTTGCAAGATCTCCTGACTTGAGGGCTTCGACAGCGTCAAGAACGCGCTGGTTTTCATAGACACAGTGTCTGGCTCTCTTTGCGATTGTTTCGTCAGTGATGAATTTTCTGCAGTCTTCCCACTGTGCAGGTGTCAGCTGACAGAGGGCATTGATTTTGATTCCGTTGTCCTGAAGGATCCTGAGTGCTTCCTCACATTGGGTGCGGCGTTCGTTGTATTTTGAGTCTGCAAGACGGCGCTGTTTGTTTGTGTTCATGACCACAAAACGATAGTCGCCAAGTTCAAGAGGTGCGTAGCTGTATTCAAGGGTATTGCAGTCAAGGACTATGGCTGTCTTTTCCTTTCCTACGCTGATGATGAACTGGTCCATGATTCCGCAGTTGACTCCCATGAACTTGTGCTCGCTCATCTGGCCGAGTTTTGCGATTTCAACGCGGTCAATGTTGAATCCGAATGTCTCGCTTACGGCATAGGCAAATCCGCATTCAAGTGCAGAGGAAGAGGATATGCCTCCTCCAGCCGGAACATTTGAAGCCATGAGCACTTCAAAGCCGCAGTCGAATCTGTAGCCTTTCTTCTTCAGCTGGCTTAAAATTCCGTTGAGGTAGTTTGCGTAGTCGTCCTTCTTGTCATAGGCAAAATCATCGTTGATGTCAAACTGATGTGTCCCCTCGAACTGGATGCTCTTGTAAAGAATTTTTGTGTCATGTCGTTTCCGGATGGCGACAAAAAGATATCTGTTTATTGCTGCCGGAAAAACCTTTCCGCCGTTGTAGTCGATGTGCTCGCCGATGATGTTGATTCTTGCCGGTGAGGAGAATACGCTTACTGAACTTTCCGTTCCGCCGTATGTCTTTACAAAATCTGCCTTGAGGTCTGCAGGATTGTACTCGTTTTTTGTCAGTGAATTTGCCATGGTAGACTCCTTGTGCTCATTCGCACTGAAAAAATAGTAAACCACAATGACGTATGATTCAACAAAAGAAAAAAAATGGTGAGCAAACAGTTGCTCACCACGTTCCATCCTGATTCAGGTCTTAATTAACAAAAGCGTCCAGGGCGGGCAGCGCACTGTGGTTCAGGTCAAATAGAGTCTGGTTTTCCCAAGGGCTTCCTTGCCTGTTGTCTTCTGGATCCGTAAAAATCCATTCGCCTCCCCAATAAAAGAAGCCGTTCCCTTCGTTATAGAGCTGATTTTTTTTTATTGCAAAAGTAGAAAAGCAGTTTTAATATTGTTTATATGAAAAAGACATGTAAGCTTATTTTTATCACTATTGCTGTTGCCGCGGGTCTTCTGAGTTCCGCCTGTAAAAAAACTCCTTCCGAAATTGCAACTGGATCAAAAATGTATTTTGGTGTTGCGATCCAGCCGGGTGATCTTCTTGATGAAAACAAGGCAAAATTTCTGGCTGAGAATTTCAACGCCATTGTTCCTGAAAATACTATGAAAATGGTCAATATCCGTCCTACAAAGACACTCTGGAATTTTTCCGACATGGATAAGATGGTTGAATTTGCCCAGAAGAATAAAATGAAAATACGTGGACATACTTTCATCTGGCATCAGCAGAATTCAACGATCGTGAACCAGATAAAAAGCCGTGAGGATGCCTTTGCTCTCATCGAGGAAAACATCACTAAGATCATGACACGTTATAAAGGAAAGATTGCTGATTACGATGTTGCCAATGAGATTTTCAATGACGACGGAACTTTCAGAAAATCCCTGTGGTATAAATGGTGCGGAACGGATCTTTACGAGGAAGCTTTCCGTATGGCAAGAAAAGCTGATCCTGACGCAAAACTGTTTCTCAATGACTACAGCCATGAGGAAGCCGGAACTCCAAAGGCCGAGGCTTTCTATAATTTTGTAAAGTCTATGGTAGAAAAAGGTGTTCCGATTGATGGTGTTGGATTTCAGACCCATCTTTGTACGGATTACGGTCTGAACGAGGAAGCCCTGCGTAAAAATATCCGCCGTTTTGCCGACCTTGGCCTTGAGGTCCAGTTTACGGAAATCGATATACGCATGAAAACTCCGGCTGCAGAAGCTGATGTCGCAAAACAGAAAGAAATGTATGAGACTTTGATGCGTGTTCTAAAGACGGAACCAAATGTCTCGACTTACATGACCTGGGGGTATACAGATGCCACAAGCTGGGTTCCTGCAACTTTCCACGGTTATGGCGATGCCCATCTTTTTGACAAGGATCTGAAGGCAAAACCTGTTTTTGGAAGCCTTGTTGAGATGATGAAGAAATAATTCCTGAAAGCCTGCGGACCCTTCGACTG
>JAEDDW010000144.1 GCA_016293645.1 Treponema sp.
GTACAGGATCGGTGAGCGTAGTCGAACCGTCCTGTGAATATCTTACTCACCGCAGACCCTTCGACTTTGCGGCTTGACCCTTCGGCTGACGCTCAGGGAGCCTGGGCGAAAGCAATTGCTTTGGTAGATGTCTTTCATCACGTAACTTTCGCCCCAGAAATTGCATGCGCAATTCTTGAATGCTGCTAGAACGAAAGGATTGCTTCCGTTACAAGGGCCTTGAATTCCTTTGAAACTCGGTTGGCGACTTCCTTCACTTCCTCGTGGTTTAGAGGAGTATTGGTAATTCCGCATGCCATGTTTGTGATGCATGAAATTCCGCAGATTTTCATTCCCATATGACGAGCGGAAACAGCTTCACAGGCGGTACTCATACCAACGGCATCAGCTCCAAGAATGCGTGCCATCCTTACTTCAGCAGGAGACTCGTAGGCAGGCCCCGTAAACTGAAGGTAAACACCTTCCCTAAGGTCGATGTCGATTTTCCTTGCAGCCTTCTTTATTTTGTCACGCAGGGATTCCGTATAGATTTCGCTCATGTCAGGGAATCTCGTTCCAAGTTCCTCGATATTCTCACCGATCAGCGGAGACGGAACAAAAGACGATATCTGGTCGTTGATCAGCATGAGTGTTCCGGGTTTAAATCCAAGATTCACCCCACCGGCGGCATTTGTAAGGAAGAGAATTTCAGCCCCCATCATTTTCATCAACCGTGACGGAAGCACCACATCACTCATTGAATAACCTTCATAGTAATGAACGCGCCCCTGCATTATGACCACAGGTACATCTCCTACATGACAGAACACAAAGCGCCCCTTGTGTCCCGCAACCGTCGAAACCGGAAAACCCTCTATGTCGTGATAATCTATCTCACCTTCAATCTTAAAACCATCGGCATAGTCTCCAAGACCACTTCCAAGAATCAGGGCTACCTTTGGCTTGAAGGGAATTTTAGCCTTTATGCTTTCATAGCAGGCCGTAAGTTTTTTATATGCTGGATTCATGTTTTTCTCCCTATTCAATTTTAAGAATGAATTCCAAAACGCGTCGGACACTTCTCTTCACTTCTTCGATGGAAAGTCTTCCGTCATCCAAGGCTTCAAGAACCTGCTCCGGATAACCGCATGCCATCTTAACGTCATTGCCGGCCTTGATTTCCCTCCACTGCTCTGCGCGTGTCCACCAGTCTGTCATCACGATTCCCTTGTATCCCCATTCATCGCGGAGAATGTTTGTAAGAAGATCCTTGTTCTCACTTGTGTGCCATCCGTTGACTCCATTATAGCTGGACATGATCGCCCAAGGATCCGAAGTCTTTACCATTATCTCAAAGGACTTGAGGTAGATTTCGCGGGCTGCCCTTTCTGAAACAATTGAATCGCTCTGCTTGCGGTTTGTCTCCTTGTTGTTGAATGCAAAATGCTTTGGTGTCGCAGCGATTCCCTGGCTCTGGATTCCTCTTACGGCAGCAGACGCCATGTGTCCGGCGACAAAAGGATCCTCACTGTAATACTCAAAGTTTCTTCCGCACAAAGGACTGCGGTGTATGTTCATGCCTGGGGCAAGATAGATTCCGCAGTTATTTTCTTTCACTTCCTTGGCAACAGCGACACCAATTTTCTCAACGGCATCAAGATTCCATGTGCAGGCAAGTGTCGTGGCGCATGGCCATGCTGTCGTGTACTGCTGGATGAAAGGAAGTATGCGGATTCCGGCAGGTCCGTCCGCTGTCATGATGTTAGGAATGTCATAGTTGAAGTTGTTTCCAATTCCGAATGTATTGGCGATTCCTGTATTAGGCTGTCCACCTAAAAGCCATACCATGTCTTCCTTTGAAAGCTGCTCCATGAATTCTTCCATGGAAACTTTTCCGTCGGCAACATCGGCTAAATGCTTTGTAGGATTGTGGATGCGTGTGACCAGACTGTTGTAAGGCAAGCCGCGCACGCTTGGAATCACGCCTTCAAGAACTTCCGCCTTTTTGAAAATCTCAGGACGTTCAATTTTTTCATACTCACTGACTTCAAGAGCCTTGTATGTTCCGTCGGAAAGAAGACGCTTTGAAAGTTTTCTAGGCTTGAGCTGTTCCGTAAGCTGAACCGTGACCTTTGTCTCATCGACAGTAAATGGTGTTCCTGTTTCCTTCACATTGCGGATTGAATTTCCGTAGAAGAATCTGTAGTCACCTTTTTCGAGAACCCATGCTGACTTTGCCACCGCTCCTTCATCGTCATATGATGCAAGATCATTTTTTGAGACTTCAATCACAGCAAAACAACTTTCGCCGCCGGCAAGTTCCTTTGTTTTTGTAAATCCTGCAAGAACTTTTTTTGACTTTGTAAGTTTTCCTTCAGGCTGTCCGCAATAAAGCTGAACTACTTCCTTACCCGAAACTTTGCCCGTATTTTTCACGCTGAACGTGAAAGCGATTTTATCACCGCAATCATTTTGTCCTGCAAGAGCGATCTCAAAATTCGTATAGGAAAGACCGTAGCCAAAAGGATAGACTACACAATCCGCTTTTCCCGGAATGGTCTCAAAATATCTGTATCCGACAAAAATATCTTCCTGATATTCAACGCTGTCAGCCTTGTCATGGAAAGTGTCTGTGGAAGGATAATCTTCAAGACGTTTTGCGAAGGTGTCGGTGAGTTTTCCGCTTGGACATTTCTCACCAAGAACAATTTCAGTTGCGGCAACGGCACCTTCCATTCCGCCCTGACCAATGAAAAGAACTGAGGAAATTTTCGGATTGCCGGCAAACCAGCTTGTATCGACAACTCCACCTACATTGAGAAGAACAATGATGTTTGAGAAGTTTTTTTCCGCCTGGGCAACAAGAGCTTCTTCTTCCGCAGTCAGATAGAAATCACCCTTCGGGAAAATTTCCTTTGACATTGCACGGAATGCATCCTCTCCTCCCCAGACATCCACTTCTACATTTTCCATGTGAAGTTCTTTTCCAGGAATATTGCATGCGCGGTCCCATCCTTCACCTGAATATCTGTTGATCGTGACGATTGCAATGTCTGAAAATTCTGCAGCTGCCTTGACCTGACTGTCGGAAAGTTTTGCCTCACCTGTCATGCCAGGTTCACGTCCTTTTGCCCGCAATGGTTTCAGATGCTCCTGATAGAAGTTGTGGAGTCCGTCATAGAGTTCAGCACCGCATTTCTTTTTAAATGCATCATAAAGGCTTGTGCAGTAGGCACAGTAAACGTCACCGCTACCACCGCCACCTTTTACATATTCTTCCGAAGCTTTTCCCAGGAGAACGATTTTCTTTCCTTTAAGAGGGAGAAGATTTTTTTCATTCTTCAAGAGAACGATTCCTTCCGCTGCTGTATTTTTTGAAAGTGCAATATGTTCAGCACTTCCCGATACTCTCATTCCATCCGCACCAAGTGGTTTTGCCGGTGTAAAAAAATGTCTTGTCCATCTCATATAAAGTAAACCTCGCCAAAAATAAAAAAGGGACTGCATGAAAATGCAATCCCTTTCATTATACACCCAAAAACTAAATTTCACATTATAGTTTTTAATCAACATTCACACGTTTTATATGACCACGACGCGTGCGATGCACGCTACCGAGTTTTCTGA
>JAEDDW010000145.1 GCA_016293645.1 Treponema sp.
GCTGGAAAATTGCGGAATCAAGTCCAACAACATCATCATGAAGCTGTGTCATGTAGTGCCACCATTCATTCTGAATGTTTCTCTTAAATTCTACACCCAAAGGACCGTAATCCCATGCTCCTGCCTGACCGCCATAAATTTCTGATGCCTGATATACAAATCCGCGGCGCTTGCACAATGAGATGATCTTGTCCAAAGTGCATGAATGATCAACAGTTTTTTCTGCCATTTTTTTACTCCTTTTCGCTATTGGCTTGTAGCGATAAAAAATTTTGCCAAATTATAGCAGATAATGGCAAATAATAAAAGCATGTGGAGAATAAAGCCCATTCAGTTAAATGGCGGGCCCCTCCTTACCCTTTCCGCCTGCGTCCCACCCGATTTCCATGGAGGCTTTATTCTCCACACTGTTCTTCAGGCTTGGTAAAATTGCATTTTTCAGGCTTTTTCTATAGAATGTTTCCATGAATTTCAATAAGAAAAAACGTAACTATTTAATACCGGCTCTTTCAATTTTTTGTCTTGTATACATAATTTTTTCAATGCGTCCAACAGGAAACGAAACCCATTTTACGCCTGAATGGACCGAGAACATAACGCACATCCGCAATACTTCTCCACAGGATGAACTTATTCCCTACAAGCTCCGGGACAAGATCGGTTATTTCACAAAGGAAGGAAAGATCTGCTGTCTTGTATCGGCACCTTTCAAATCAACCATTTCAAACAAGTGGTACTGTACTTACAATGCCAGCAATGAAAAGGCGGATATATTCTTCGCAGACGGAACCAAGGCATGCACAATAGAAGAAAAGGGATTTCCTTTCCTTGACGAGGACCGTATCTACATAATGCAGCCAGGCGGAACTTCATTCATCAAGTTCAGTGAGACAGGAAAACGTCAGTGGAACTATGAATACTATGCTCCTATCACATCGTTTTCTTCAAGCAGAGGCGGAACCGTGGCAGGTTATTCAGACGGAACTGTAGTAAGCTTTGATGAAAGCGGAAGTATCTCCCAGAAATTCAACCCAGGCGGAAGTGACGTGGAAGTCATCCTTGGAACAGCCATCTCCGAAGATGGAAACAGGATTGCATGTATCTCAGGACAGAACAATCAGAGATTCATTGTCGCTGAAAAAAATTCAGGACATTCCCGCATTGTGTTCCACGAATATCTTGAAAACCAGCTCAACACACAGACTCTTGTTAAATTCAACAGAAAAGCAAACCATGCCTACTACAATTTCAAGGACGGACTTGGAATCGTAAACCTTAAAAACTCAACGACTAAAAAAATTCCGATAAAAGGAAAAATCACACAGATTGAGTTCACGGAAAATGATGAACTTGTATTTGTATTGAGCAGAAATAAGTCAGTATACACCATTACTGTTCTTGAAGATTTTACACATCAGATGGGTAGTTTCAGCTTTGAGGGAGAATGCTCTTTCATACAGACAAGGGGAAATTCTCTGTTTGTAGGCCGCAACAACAAGATTTCACGCATCTCAATTTCAAGGAAGTAAAGATTATGAAAAAACAGGCACTGCTTTCCACAGCATTTATTCTCTTTTCAGGTTTCTGCATGCAGGCTTTTGAATGGCCACAGGCAGAGACAACGGCAGATTCCATTCATTCAGAGTTTGGACAGCTCAGGGGAGGAGTTTTAAGTTCTTCCATTATATATAAAGACATTGCACAGATTCATGCGTCTGATGAAGGCACAATAACAGCCGTAATTACAAATCATGACGATGACTTTGGCTGGTTTGAGTCTTCCCTTGGAACAACGGTAATCATTTCTCATGGAGACGGACTTTCAACAGTCTATTCAAATCTCGACGATGACTACCTGAACTCGAATCTCACTGAAAACCTGAACATCAAGGCAAAAGAAGATATCGGCAAAAGCGGATACACTGCATGGCAGGAAAAAAGCAATGGACTTGAATTCAAAGTCTATGATAGAAAAAACCTTTCAGCGGTAAACCCAAAACTTCTGATGCCACGCATAGCCAGGGAAGTTCCCCTTGAAACAGGAGGACTTACTCTTGTAGACAAGAATGGAACAGCCCACAACGTTGCTCAGGAAAAAAGACTTGCTGCCGGAACATATTTGATCTATAAGACAAGACAGACAAACGCTGTACCGTTCAAGACAATTGTTGCCATCAATGGAGAATCTGTTGAGACCATCGTTTACGACACTCTCAAGGTAAATGAAGGATTTCTTGGTGTAAACGGAAACAATCATTATGCAATCAATGAAGTCTATCCCGACAATGACAAATTCCTGCTTGCAAAAGCACAGCTTTCAAAAGGTCAGAATACTCTGACAGTAACACTGGTGAACATTCAGGAGAATGCAGTTTCAGTCACATATAAACTGGACATCTACTGATGGAAAGGGTGGTTGAGCGTAGTTGAAACCACCACTTATAAGTGTTATTGGTCATTTCGACATTGCGGTGCAATGACCCTGGCATGAATGCTTATTTGACAGCACCGCTTAAATCTTAAGATAATTTCCAAAGTACCCGGAAGCTGAAGCAGACTCTCCGTTGGACTCAAGATGACTTACATCTCCCATTCTCTGTACACGCCATACAACTTCCCCCGGAACTCTTTCCTCTGCTCCGACAACCGTTATTGACGAAGGCGCAACAAAAAATCCCTGCCACAGCTGAACAGGACTCATACCTGTAAGATGGCTGATCATGGCAAACATCACCCCAAGATGACAGACAAAGACAAGATTCTTCTTATCAAGGTCCTTTTGTTCCGCCTGGAGATGGGTATCTATGGCAGCTTCTTCAGTAGTTAGATTTGGAAAACAGTTGTAGATCGGAATATCTTTGGAAAGCCTGTTGTAATCCCATGACGAGAGAATTCCGTCAAGACCATCACATACTTCCTTGTAATGTCCTTCTATATTTCCACTTTTCATCAGTTTTGTGATGAACCACTTTTTATCACTGCGATATTTTTTTTCTTCATAGTAATCGTGAGGCATATTGTCCCAGCAAAGACGTGATTTTTTTGTCTTTGGATCAACACAGTCATAGGAGAATTCACGAAGCCAGGGTAGTGTCGTAACCGGAACAGGTTGTTTTGCCATGTCCACATTGAGTTTGGAAAGACAGGCTTCAGCTGTTTTCTGGGCACGTCCCATAGGAGACACATAAAACTCCGTAGCATCAAAGCCCTCAAACCTGTCAGCAAGAAGCTCCAGCTCCCTCTTCCCCTTTTCCGTAACGGAATCTATAGAATAATCGGGGTCACCGTGTCTTATAAAAATCAGATGCATAAATACTAAACCTCCCGCGAGTTTTCGTATGAAAACTCGTCAGCTTTTTTGCGAAGCAAAAATGCGAGATCACCGTGTCTTACAAATATCAGATGCATAAATACTAAACCTCCCGCGAGTTTTCGCATGAAAACTCGTCAGCTTTTTTGCGAAGCAAAAATGCGAGATCCCCGTGGCGAATAAATATCAGATGCATGTTATTTTTCCTTTGCTTAGATTTTTTATCATTTCTTTCATATCATCAAGTTCACTTG
>JAEDDW010000146.1 GCA_016293645.1 Treponema sp.
AGCCCGATAAAAATCTCTTCTTCAATTATATAGCAGAATTCTGAAAAAAATAAATAAACAAGATGAAAAATCTGTTTTCGCAGGACAGCTTTCTTTCGTCTTTTGAAAAAATCCATGCTATAATTTTATCATGAAAATCACCGCGTTTTTTCCTGCAGTTTTTGTCTCATTTTTTTTGTTCTCATGTTCAACCTGTCCGGGCAAAGATTGCCTCACCGTATATAACCGTCAGATAGAAAAACAGCATGTGCATCCTGATCCAACCGTTGAAAAATGTTCTTTTGACATGAAATACCTCAAGCGTAAAAACAAGGCATTCTATACCGCAAAGAAAAATGCGCCTTATAAAGTCATCAATGGCCTTGATATTTCCCGCCATCAGGGTGAAGTCGATTTTGACCTGCTGAAGGAAAATGGGTACGAGTTTGTCATTCTGCGCCTTGCCTACAGACGCTATGGCTATGAAAGCGGAAATCTTGTGAAGGATGAAAATTTTGACCGCTATTATGAGGATGCAAAGAAGGCAGGTTTTAAAATCGGAGTCTATGTCTACAGCCAGGCCATCAACGATGAGGAAGCTCTTGAAGAAGCAAAAATCGTGATCGACAATCTTACGCCTGACATGCTTGATCTGCCTGTTGTCTATGACCCTGAATTTGTTTTTTATGATGAAGCCCGTACTGATGAAGTCGCCGAAGAAGTTTTCTGCCGCAACACGGAACTTTTTTTTGACGAGGTTGAGAAGGCCGGTTTCAAGACCATGCTTTATGCAAACCTGATGTGGAAATTCTTTGTCTTCACTCCGGAACTGCTGAACAGGTACGACATGTGGTTTGCCCAGTACGCAAAAAAACCTACTTCGCCTTACAAGTTTACTTTCTGGCAGTATTCAGGCGGAACAAAAATCGACGGCGTAGAAAAACCGTGCGACATGAACGTGTGGTTTGTTCCGCTTGAAGATGAAACGGAAGCGGAGAATTCGCGGACCGTGTCAGATGACGCTAGGCAAGCAGCAGGTGAATTCCAAATAGAACTGCAAGAAAAAGAAGGTTCATTGCTGTAAAAAGCACAAAATATTTTCCGCGTCTGTCGTGATAATTTCTTGCGATCTGCTTGAATGAGATCAGGCTTGCCATCGATGCGATGAGTGTGCCAAGTCCGCCCAGATTTGTTCCGATCAAAAGGGCGCGGGCATTGTCGGTGAAGCAAGAAAGCAGAAGGGCAGCCGGAACGTTTGATATTATCTGGCTTGCAAAAATGCTGAATCCAACCTCGTGACCATTGAGGGCGTTTGCGATGAGGTCCCTTGCCTCGTTCATGTTCTTTATGTTTCCCGTGAAAATGAAAAATCCGATGAATGTAAGCAGAAGTGAATAGTCCACATCCCGCAGAAGTTTTCTGTCAGAGATTGCATAGGATGCAAGAATGACCGGGAACAGAACGACTGCCGGAATCAATTTTCCAACACACAGAAGACAGAGCAGGAAGGCAATGGTGTTTACTGCCCACATTTTATTTTTTTCGCTGACGGCCGGACTGGTTTTGCCTGCCTTGCCTGCAGCAGGTGTAAGGGTTCCGCCTTTGGATTTAAAATGAAGGATAACAACACAAAGCAGAAGAAGCACAAAACTTGAAGCGGTGTATGGAATCATTGTCTTGAGAAACTGGGCAAAGGAAAGTCCGTAGTGTGAGTAGATGTAGAGGTTCTGCGGATTGCCCATAGGAAGGCTCATGCTTCCAAGATTTGCGGCAAGGGTCTGGAGTACAACTGTAAAAAGCAGAAAGTTTTCAAGGCCGCACATTTTCAAGGTGATGATTGCCAGCGGAACGAATACGATGAGGGCGACGTCGTTTGTGATCACCATGCTGAAAAAGAAAGGCATGAAGACAAGAACCGAAAGTATTCCCGGTGCCGAATGGAATTTCCCAAGAAGATATTCAGAACATTTTTCAAAGGCTCCGAGTTTTCTGAAACCGGCCATGACCGCCATGAGGCAGAAAAGAAGCATCAGGGTGTTGAAGTCGATGTATGAAAGATATTCCTTTGAAGGGTGAACGATGAATGCAGAAATGACTGCAAGAATCCATGCGGAGCTGAGCACCGTTTCCTTTTTGATGAATGCGATGATTTTGTTGGTCATAGTGGGAGAATAGTATTCTCTTTGCAATGTTTGTTCAATTGCGTCCTATTCAACGTTTCATTCAGCCACCAGTTCTTTTTCCTCTGACAGTGTAAGAAGTTCCACCAGAGGGATGGTGTAGGTTTTGCTTCGTCCGGCTGGAGACGCAATGGTGATCTCAACTTTGCTTGCCTCAAGGTCATCTGCAAGTTTATCTCCGTAAACAAGGGCAACAAGGTCTTTGTATTCTGATGCCGGCATTTCTTCACCAGTAACCACAGGAGCCATGAAAAGATCCATGACGCTTTTGAATTCCGGTCCGAGGGAAGCTGAGAATTTTTTGACCATTGACGGTGAAAGTCTGAGCACTGTCTTTGTCTTTGTATAGGAAACAAAATCCATTCTGCCGGTGAATGCAAGGGAGAGTTTTGAACGCTCCTTCGATGTGATGCTTACATCAGTGAAACCTGCGGAAGTGATTGATCTTCTGATGGAGACCACATCAAAAATAGGGGAGCTTCCATTGGTTCCGCCTATCTCATTGAGTCCTGCCATGGCCCCATCGAGAGTCCGGGTCAGAACCTCGCCAAGGTCCAGTTCCATGTTCATGGTGGTTTTTCCCTGTGCTGCCGGTTTGACGGCAACTTTGACATTGCAGCCGGTGAAAGCTATAAGAACGAGAAGGTATATCGTGACGTAAATTTTTTTGATCGTATTCATGTTGATGTAAACAAATTTAACGACACTCAGTTACTATTGCAATACGAGGGATTTTACTTTGACATATTGAAACATTTTGTCATTTTGAATAAACTTGATATAATAATTTGAAACTATTTTTTAGGAGAATGAAATGGCTGTTATCAAACCAATGATCCGTTCGAATATCTGTATCAACGCTCACCCGGCAGGATGTGCAAAGGAAACAGAAAATCAGATTGCATACGTAAAGGCCCAGAAGGCCAAGCGCGGAACAAAAACTGCAAAAGAAGGTGGTTATGCACCTAAGACAGTTCTTGTTCTCGGCTGTTCTACAGGTTATGGCCTTGCTTCAAGAATCAGTGCTGCCTTTGAATACGGCGCAGACACAATCGGTGTATCTTTTGAAAAGGAAGCAACACAGACTAAGGGCGGAACTCCAGGTTGGTACAACAACAAGGCATTTGACCGCGCAGCTGCAAAAGACGGACTCAAGTCTATAACTTTCAACGCAGATGCTTTCAGCGATGAATGCCGTGCAACAGTAATAGAAGAAGTAAAGAAGTGGGGAACAAAGTTTGACCTGGTTGTTTACTCTCTTGCAAGCCCTGTCCGCACAGACCCAGACACAAAGGTTCTCTACAAGTCTGTAATCAAGCCAGTTGGCAAAGTATACGGCGGTCCTTCCCTGGACATGATGACAGGAAAAATCGGACACATGGAAGCACAGCCGGCAG
>JAEDDW010000147.1 GCA_016293645.1 Treponema sp.
TCCCATGCCTGGGCGATTGCAAGTACCTTTGCTTCGCTGAACATTGGACCTGCAAACTGGATGCCAACCGGCATGCCGTCCTTGTTTTTGCCAGCAGGAACAGAAATTGATGTAATGCGTGCAAGGTTTACGAATACTGTGTAAAGGTCGCTGAGATACATTTCAAGCGGATCGTCCACTTTCTGACCAAGCTTGAATGCAGCTGTTGGACATGTAGGACAAAGGATAAGGTCGTAGCTTTCATAAAGCTTTGCAACTTCCTTCTGGATGCGTGCGCGAACGCTCATGCCCTTCTTGTATGTTGTTCCGGAGAACTGTTCAGAAAGAACGTAGTTGCCGATGATGATGCGGCGCTTTACTTCAGGGCCAAAACCGTTTGAACGGGTTTCAACGTAAAGTTCATCATATCCCTTTCCGGCGTCAACTCTGTTTCCGTAGCGGATACCGTCAAAGCGGCTCAGGTTTGATGCTGCTTCTGAAAGGGCGATTACGTAGTATGAAGCAATTGAAGCATCGAGAATTGGAAGGTCAACGATTTCAATCTTTGCACCCTTCTTTTCAAACCATGCCTTTGTGTCTTCAAATACTTTTGCAACATCGGCATCAAGCCCCTTTGCTTCTGCAAACTGTTTTGGAACGGCAATCTTGAGTGAAGAAAAATCCTTGTATGCTTCAAGATTCTTGAGGCTGTCCTTGTTTGGAAGATCAGCTGAAGTGTCGTCGTAGAAGTCTTCTCCGCTCATTGCGTAGAGTGGAAGGGCAATGTCCTTTGGCGTGTGTCCAAGAATACCAACCTGATCCAAAGATGAACCGTAGGCAACGATACCCCAGCGTGAAAGTACGCCGTAAGTTGTCTTGAGGCCGTAGATTCCGCAGTAGCTTGCTGGAAGACGAACTGAACCACCGGTCTCTGTACCGAGCCCGAATACTGCCTGATTTGCGGCAACGGCTGCGGCACTACCACCGGAAGAACCGCCTGAAACGTATTCGCGGTTTACAGGATTGCGTGTTGGTCCGTAGCTTGAATATTCAGTTGAAGAACCCATGGCAAATTCATCCTGGTTACAGCGTCCAAGAGGAATTGCCCCGGACTTTTCAAGGCGCTCGATTACGGTTGCATTGTATGGAGCAACATAACCGTCAAGAATTTTTGATCCGCAGGTAAGCTTGTGTCCGCGAACGCTTGTGTTGTCCTTTACTGCAAAAGGAACGCCAAGAAGAGGCTTATCTTCAAAGAGCTTGTCCAAAGTTCCGGCAGCCTTTGCTTCTGCAATTTCCTTGTCTGCGGCTTCTGCCTTTGCTACTGCATCCTCAAACATTTCAAGGAAAGCATTGAGAGGCAAAGAAGACTTTTTGTCTTCTTCGTAAACTGCCATAAGTTCTTTAACAAGAGCGGCAGAAGTTGTTTCGCCGTTCTTAAGTTTATTTACTGTTTCGTTAATTGTCATAGTTGTTTCCTATAAAATCCTAGCCCCGATTGTAGTGGCAGCGAAGCTGTTGCGTCAGCAATGAAACCACGGAAAGCGGGTTTAGCAAAAACGCACGCTCCATCCAATTATGAATTGTGCATTGCCAATTATGAATTACTCAAGCCCCTTCGCCCAATACTTTTGGAACTTCGAAATATCCGTCCTTGAAATTTGGTTCGTTGATTTTCTTTGTGTCGTGCATTTCAAGGCCGGCAACAATATCATCACCGCGGAGCTGTTCTGCAGTTGTTGTCGGATATGCATCATATGGGTTTTCGCTGTCATCGTATTTTGAAAGGATGTCAAAATACCCAACGATTTCATCAACCTGTTTCTTAAGGGTTTCCATGTCTGTGCTTTCAGGAGAAAGTCTTGAAAGATACAAAAGATTTTCCAAAGTAGTTTCGTCTACCGTTCGCTTTGTTTCACTCATAGCAAGGAATTATATAGAAAATAGTTTAATTGTTCAATTTAAGGGGTTTAGTAGTTATATAAAAAACTGCTCCCGGCAAGAACCGCGGGTGCCGTTCCGGGTTGGGCGATTTCTTTTTCATGCCCTTAATCCATAACTTTCATCTTATGCATGAATACTTATCGACTGCCCAAATGTCACTGCACCCGCAAACCTTGCCTCCGCAGTTTTTTAGCACCTCTTGAAAGCCCCTTGCTTTGGTAATTCTTATTTTCTTAATAATTTCCAGGCTTCCACGAAAAGGTTGTTTAGGCAAGTCACATAAAAAGCGCTCCCGGCAAGAACCATGGCGAAAGCATTTGATTTGGTGGAAGCCAATAGCAACTCTAACTTTCGCCACACGAATTGCATGTGCAATTCGCGATCATGCACATAGCAACGATATCCAGCGGATCCTGAATAACTCATATCGGCTGGTAGATTATCAGCAGGAGCCTCTGTTGACTATGTTTGCAGGAAGCATGATGCGGATTGCATTGTCTCCCTGACCGCATGTGTTGTTGACGATCATCTCAACAGCACGGGCACCCATGTTTTTCTTCTGGACATTCATTGTTGTAAGCGGTGGATTCGTATATTCCGACATCTCGATGTTGTCCATTCCGATTACGGCAACCTGCTGCGGTATTGCAATTTTCTTTTTGTTGAGGGCGCTGATGACACCGATCGCTACTTCATCAGAACCGCAGACAATGGCGCGGGGAATTGTTCCGCCTTGAGAAATGGAATCAATGGCTGCAGCCCCTCCCTGCATGTCGAAGGCCTCGGCAAGGAAAAAATGTTCCGTAGAAGAATCAAGTCCATGAAGGGCAAGTATCTGCCTGACGCCTTCAACACGCTCATCATTCTGCCCTATGTAAACGATATCGGTATAACCTTCGCGATAAAGGTATTCTGTCGCCTTGCTTGCAGTTTCACGACGGTCAAACATTACGGTACTCAAACCTTCATGCTGCCATTCGATACAGACTATCTTTTTCAAACGATCCTTTATCCTTTCAACAATGGCTTTATCCTCATCAGATTTTATCACCTGGTCCACGGCAAGAAGAATAAGTCCGCCGATTTCTTCCTCGTGAATGAGTGTATTGAAAAGAACAGGATCCTTGAGGTCCTCAAAAAATCTTATGAAACTGATATGGTAGTTGTGCTCGTGTGCGGCTGTGTGAATTCCACCTATGATCTCTGCATAATATGGACGGAGGAAAACATCGGCATTGCAAAGGATCACTCCAATCTTATTGGAAGCAAAAGCGACATCACCCTGCTGAAGGGCCTGGGCAGCCTTGTTTGGTCTGTAGCCTAGTTTTTCGATGGCATCAAGAATTCGCTGTCTTGTTTCTGGAGCAACAGAACGGTCAGTGTTTCCGCAGATGACATAGCTTACCATGCTTCTGGTAACGCCAGCCTCCTTTGCAACATCATTCTGTGTAACGTTGGATTTCATAAAAAGCCTCAACCGTCTGTTATTTCTACTTCAGACAGTCTACCATATGCCGGACAAAAAAACAAATCGCAGTGAAAAAATGTCGGTCAAATGCAAAAAAACACCGCTGCAAAGAAAGCTTCACAACGGCGTTTATGGGAAT
>JAEDDW010000148.1 GCA_016293645.1 Treponema sp.
AAAGACGGTGAAAAAATGATACCGCCTGTAAGAATACACGGACGGAAATGGGATGTGGAGGAATGGAGCATGTTTAAAGAAATTAGAGATGAACGGGCTTTCAACGGGATTTTAAATCAGATTATAGAGAACATTCAGAATGGCAGTCTCAAAGCGGGCGATGCCCTTCCGGCGGAGCGGACAATGGCGGAGATCATGGGAGTATCCAGACCGGCAGTCAGAGAAGCTTTGAGAGCACTGGAACTGCTGGGAATAGTCAAGCCGGTGCCGGGAGGCGGAAATTATATTACGGAGGACCTGGATACCTGGCTGATCGAACCTTTATCCATACTTTTTAAATTAAATAATGGATATCTGCGCCAGAATCAGCAGTTCCGTGCGGCACTGGAGCGAGAAGCGGCAATTCTTGCGGCACGAAAGTGCACACCGCTGGATGCAGCAGAATTATGGGTGATTCTTGCACGGCTGGACGCCGCAGAAGATGAAAAGATACGGGGTGAACTGGATCGCGAACTTCACAAGAAGATTGCAAAGATCGCAGATAACCCGATGGTTTACAGTGTCCTTGCGGCAGCAGATCAGCTTACTGAGAATATTGTTTCCGGGACGAGAGACTACATTATGAAAAAGAATAATTCTGTCAGAGAGGTTGATGACCAGCATCATCGGCTTGTTAAGGCAATCATCAACGGAGATGCAGAACAGGCGGAACGATGTATGTCCGAACATATGGATACGATTGAACGTTATATGGAAGAAATGCAAAAAAAATCCTGAGAAATTTTGGGCATTTTTACAGGATAAATTGATATGACCTCTATTGCATTTTGGTAATACCGGCGGTATAATTAAAATATAAATTGGTAATGCCAATAAATAAAACCGGCAACACCAGAAGGAGGGACGAAACAATGGGATATGTGAAATGGTCACATGAGACACTGAATCATTTTTGCGGAGACGTATTCAAGGCGTTTGGTTTTACAGAGGAAGAAAGCAATCAGATCAAGGATGTGCTTCTTACGGCTGACCTTTATGGAATAGAAAGTCATGGCATGCAGAGAATGGTGCGTTATCATAAGGGAATCGAAAAGGGAACGATCCATCCGCAGGCAAAGCCTGAAATTGTATTTGAAACACCGATATCTGCAGTGATTGATGGTCATAATGGAATGGGACAGCTTATTTCCGTTTATGCAATGAAAAAAGCAATCGAAAAAGCCAAAAAGACCGGAGTTGGAATTGTAACTGTCCGTGAGTCTAATCATTTCGGTATCGCCGGATATTATGCAAAGATGGCGTGCGATGAGGGACTTCTGGGAATGGCCTGTACAAATTCAGAGGCTATTATGGTTCCTACGTTTGGCAAAAAAGCCATGCTTGGATCAAACCCAATCGCAGTAGCTATGCCGGCAGACCCGTATCCGTTTTTCTTTGACTGTTCTACCACGGTAGTTACAAGAGGAAAACTCGAAATGTACAATAAAATGGAGAAACCACTTCCGGATGGATGGGCCCTGGACAAAGATGGTCATGCAAGTACAGATGCACCGGATGTCCTTTCCAATATTGTTGCAAAGAAGGGCGGTGGAATCATGCCCCTTGGTGGAAATGAAGAGGTTACAGGAAGCCACAAGGGATATGGATATGGTATGCTGTGTGAACTATTCAGTTCCATTCTTTCTATGGGTGTTACTTCGGATCATTGCTGCACATTCCCGGATAAAACAGGAATCTGTCATGGATTTATGGCAATCGATCCGGCTGCATTTGGTGATCCTCAAGCAATCCGCAGACACTTTTCAGAATACCTGGAAGCTTTGAGAGAAAGTCCGAAGGCAGAAGGCAAAGATCGTATTTATACACATGGTGAAAAAGAAGTTTTGGCAGAAAAAGATAGAAGAGAGCATGGATTACCTGTAAACGATAATACGATGGTCGAACTTGCTAATCTGTGTGGATATCTCGGACTTGACTTTAATAAATATTTTGATGGATATGAGCTTCCAAAAGAAAGCAAATTCTTTACCGGTAATTATTAATAGATTAGAAGATTGCTGTGAACGGAGTGAACAGCAACAATAGAAGAGTCGAATGATACGGTTTCGCAAAATTTAAGATACCAGGGAGGACAATAGAAATGGATTATGCAAAAGAATCTTTAAGACTGCATGGAGAATGGAAAGGTAAGATTGAAGTTGTAACAAGAGTACCTGTAGAAAATAAGGATGATCTGTCACTTGCCTATACACCAGGTGTTGCACAGCCTTGTCTCGAAATCCAGAAGGATGTGGATAAATCTTATGATCTTACCAGAAGATGGAACATGTGTCTGGTAGTAACTGACGGTTCAGCTGTTCTTGGACTTGGAAATATCGGACCAGAGGCCGGAATGCCGGTAATGGAAGGAAAATGTGTACTTTTCAAGGCATTTGGCGATGTAGATGCATTCCCTCTTTGTATCAAGAGCAATGATGTAGATGAGATCGTTAATACAATTTATCTGATCTCCGGTTCTTTTGGCGGAGTAAATCTGGAAGATATTTCAGCACCGAGATGTTTTGAAATTGAGAAGAAATTAAAAGAAAAATGTGATATCCCGATTTTCCACGACGATCAGCATGGTACAGCGATTATCACTCTTGCCGGTCTGACCAACGCACTGAAGGTTGTAGGAAAGAAAAAAGAAGATGTTCGTATCGTTATGAACGGAGCAGGAGCTGCTGCAATTTCTATTGCACGTCTCCTTCTGACAGCAGGATTCAAAGATATCACTCTCTGCGACAGAAAGGGTGCAATCTACGAGGGACGCCCGGAAGGCATGAATCCGATCAAAGAAGAAATGGCTAAAGTTACTAACCTGGCTAAAAAATCCGGTTCTCTTGCAGAGATGCTGGTTGGCGCTGATGTATTTATCGGTGTTTCAGCACCGGGTGCTGTTACAACAGAGATGGTTAAGACCATGAACAAAGATGCAGTTGTTTTTGCATGTGCGAACCCGACTCCGGAGATTTTCCCGGATGATGCAAAGGCAGGCGGAGCAAAAGTTGTTTCCACAGGAAGAAGTGATTTCCCGAACCAGATCAACAACGTACTTGCTTTCCCGGGAATCTTCCGTGGTGCATTTGATGTGAGAGCAAAAGAAATCAATGACGAAATGAAATTGGCAGCGTCTGAAGCACTTGCAAATCTGATCACAGATGAGGAACTTTCTCCGGAGTATATTATTCCGAAGGCATTTGATAAGCGAGTAGGACCAGCGGTAGCCAAAGCGGTTGCTGAGGCAGCAAAGAGAACCGGTGTAGCTCGTATTTAAACGAGATACGCAGGGGTAACACCGGAAAGTCATGAGACTGCACTGAAGGTCATGAAAGCGTGCCAGATAGAGGTTGTCGAATGAACGGATTACAAAAAGATATAGAATAAAGTAAAGCAGAAGGGGCTGTCGGTTAATATCACATTTCGGCATCCTCAGTAGCAATTGAAAGGATCCCTGCAAGGACAAGG
>JAEDDW010000149.1 GCA_016293645.1 Treponema sp.
GTAGAAGCACTGAAGTTGCCCAATGTGGCTATGCTGGAATTATCAACCCATATAATCTGAGGAGGTGTTTTATAAGTATCTGTTGCCTTTATCAACGATTCGCTCAATATGCGATTGAGACGCTGTACTCCTTCCTCTTTTGAGTTAGGCTGTACATGTTTGTTATTTTCTTCCATTTTCATTCTTTCGGATTATCAATTTCTATTTTCGTTACCATTCCAATGACCTCTTGTTTGTTTTGGAGCAGCCACTTGTCGATTTCTTCTCTATTAAAATACAGCATTTTTCCCCTTGGCTTATAGTGTGGAACTTCTTTTGCGGCTGTAAGTTTGTATAGCAGGCTTTCAGAAACACCAATATACTTACATGCTTCGTCAAACCCCAACACGGTTTTGGTCTGCTTGACCATCTTCTCCAATTCCTCGATTCGCTCTATTAGTTTGTCAATAGGTCCCAAAGCCTCCAAACTGTCTTCTATTGCGACAATTCGCTCATAGAGTCTAAAATGTCTTTCATTCATGTGTCACGTACCTTAATTAAATTGTTTACAGACAGTAGCACGGTTATATTAGCCGTCTATTCTTTCTTTGTGTAGATAGTACATATTCCTCTGCTTCTCTTTGAATCTCGTTCTTCGATTTGCCCTTGGTTCCTTGAAGCCATTCATCTATCTCGGATTTGAGGAACATGATACGTTTGCCTCTCTTGTGAAACGGTATTTCCCGATTGCTTGTCCAGCAATATATGGTATGCTCTACCGGATGTGTTGGGAGATAAGCACATAATTCAGCAACCGTAAACCATGTTTCTTCTTTTTCTGATTGAACAAGTTCATATATACCATCAATCTTGTCTTCTAATGATGACAGCTTTTTCAGTACCCCCGTTATAGCGTTGGGAATATCTTCAAATCTTATACTATTTTCTTCCATGCTAATTATTTTTTATGATTTTTGATGCAAAGTTATGGGGAGACTGTCACTAAATAGAAAAAGTAACGTGATAGTAAGGCAGTATCAACCAAACTATCACGTTTTTACTTTCATTTAGCAGAATTATTGTGATTTATTCCTCTCTTAATATCTGTTCGATGGATTTGCAGATGGCATATTGACTTGCTGTCATGGAAACGTTTCTTCTTATCCTTGAAAGAGAAGAGGAAAGACAACTTGAAGTTATGAATTTCTCTGTTCCATCCTTTTTGATACTGGTTAAGAAGCGACCTTCTCCCATGACATATTGCCAATTATTGTTTATCAAATGGTATTGAGCCATAGCGTCAAACAGTATGGCTACATTACGTACATTTTTTACACGGATAGATGCGTCCAAGTCGCACTTGAATAGGCGACACAACTCGCTACGCACATCACTGTTGTCGGCAAAATCAAATATGTCGTGACTTTGGACAAGTTCTACCAACAAATCCATCTGTCTGTCTGACAATTGGCATCCAAAAGTGAGGATGGACGATTTCTTTCGGGTAAGGATTGGCAGACCAGTACCCACATGTTGAAGAAACAACTCAATAAGTTCCTGCTTGGAATAATCTTCTTTTTTCTTGATTATTGACACACACTTAGAGTCTCTAAACAAAGTACCAATAATGCCAATTGCCATCTGTCGCGAGTTCTTACAACGTGCACAATCACAGTCAATATATTGGTGACTGCGCTCAAATAGTTCTATGAAGTACTCTGTCTTCATATGATTCTTTTCAGCTTGAAGATACCAACTTCTTGCGATCTCAAACAACTCATACAGTTCTCTGTAGAAGTCTTCTGTACACTCCACATGTTTGTGGACACGCTTGCTCTCTTCAAAAAGAGAGAAGCCAAAAAAGGCTGTCTTTTTTCATTTTTATCTGTTTATTGTTATAAATGTTTGGTTTCCACGAAAGGTTAAAGTGCCAAAACAATAGCATCATTACATAGAATGTTGAAAATGAAAGGCACTAAAAACCACCTGTACAATAAAGGACTTATTGATACAAGTGGTCTTCTATACTAAGTGCTTACAAATGATAATCACTATTCATCTATGTCCAACTTAAAAGCTTCTGTAGCTTCATCTTTCTTCTTGTCAATTACTTTTGCGTAGATTTGCGTAGTTTTTACATTGGTATGCCCTAACATTTTGCTTACGGTATATATGTCTGTACCGTTAGCCAATTGTAACGTTGCATAGGTGTGGCGGAAGCAATGAAAGGTGATGTGCTTGGTAATCCCTGATGCTTTTACCCACCGTTCCAAAGGCTTTGATATCCATGAAGGGTCAGGCAGTCCGGCAAACACCAACAGTTCTCCGTCTTTCTTGCGCTCACCGCAAAGCTTGTATGCCTGTGGCGATATAGGCATGTATTCAACGCCCTTAGTCTTCTGCTGAGTGAAATTGAGACGGTACCCACCATTGTATTCTTCAACCTCTGACCATTTAAGCTTTTGAATATCGCTATGTCGCATTCCTGTCAGTGCAGAGAACAAGGCTGCCCGTTTTAGTATATCATCACACGGAGTCTTTGCCAATATATTAAGTTCTTCCAGTGACAGATACTCTCTTCGAGCACTCTGAAACATGATATTCTTAGCCTTGGCTGCAATATCACAATTCAGATAGCCATCCACAAAAGCTTGTTTGAGTGCCGCCTTAAAGATAGAGAAGTACGTCGATGCCGTATTCCTTGAAATAGTTCCTTTCTTAGAACCACCCTGCGGTGCCTTTATCAAGAAGGAACGGAATGCCTCAATATACTTCATGTCAATCTGCGAGAACTGTATGTAGTCACACTTGGCAAACATTGACAACAGTGTGTGCAATCTGCGCCAGTTGACAACTATCGATTCTGACGCAGTTTCCTCTCTTTCTTTGATTAGCTTCTCAATATACTCCAGAACATTGCATTTTGAGCGTTCGCTTTGTTCTGCCATTTCCATTTGCTGGTCAGTAAAGAGAGCCATATTGTCGTATTCTTTTTGACGCAGGACTCGAACGCCATCCGCATAAAGGCAAGTTTCCATATCTTGCTTGGATTTACACTGAATAACGCCATTGTCATCTCGCTTGGGCTTGTACTTTATTCTACCAGCAACGGCTCGCTCACTACGTCTTTTATCCCATATCGGAGTAGTAATAGACCTCCTGAGATATTCACGCACTCGTTTGGGTTTGTCATTTCCCGTCTCATAAACAGGATAAGCTTCAAGATAGATGAACCACTCATCTCTCCACTCACTTTTCTTTAATTTGACGGAGACTTTAGTATAATCTAATCTTTTCATAATGGTTTTATATCTTTATAAAGTTTGTCTATTGATTCCTTGTGAGCATACACATAATTACCGATTTGCCGGGTCGGTATTGAGTATTTTCGTATATGAGCATACACGGTGCTGTCATCCAGATGAAATTTCTTGGAAATCTCACCTATTGTATAGCAATCCTCTGGTTCCATGCGGTACATGGTAACTGGTTTCCTTGGCTTGGTGTCAAGCGGAGA
>JAEDDW010000007.1 GCA_016293645.1 Treponema sp.
TCCAGAAACCGCATTCCTTGAGCATCTGCACTGTTCTTACAAGATTTGAAACCTTAGCGACATTCACCCAGCTTGATGCACCTGCACTTGTACGTGCGATGATCTCATTGTCCTTTACGTCGCTTGCGCTTCTGTGGTCTGGAATTACAAGGAGGCTTGCTCCAAACTGGTCGCATGAACGCAATATGGCACCGACGTTGTGGGGATCGGTTACGCTGTCAAGAATCACGACAGTTGCATTTTCGGGGCAGACTGTAAGCCATTCCTCGATTGCAACAATGTTCTTTGCGTTTTCTTCTTCACCGTCCACAACAAGGATGATTCCGCGGTGATCGCGTGACTGAGGTGGAAGCGCTGCACACATGGTATCAAGCTGCTTGCCGTCGATGAGGGAAACTTCAATTCCGCCTTCCTTTGCCATGCCGATGATTTTCTTGATGCGTGGCCCTGGCTTTGAGTAATAAACGTGAGGAACGATTCCTTCAGGTTTAGAAACCGAATAGCGGCGGACCTTTTCTTCTACGCCGTGGAATCCTGTATAAATGTTCTGTGCCATAACTGTACCTTAGTTTGAAAAGTTTATGTCTGCAGAAAGCGTTGCTATATCAAAGGCAGCCTATGGGATTCATGTCATTGCGAGCCCTGAAAGGGCGTGGCAATCTGCATGACTTTTCTAAATTTCCAATGGATTGCTTCGTCGCAGAAACCTTCAGTTTCCACTACTCGCAATGACAACTGAAAAGCAACACAATTTCCGGACATACACATTAAAAAAATAGCGCAGCAATTAGCTACGCCATCGATAAAACAAAAATTGTTGATAAAAATGTGGGTCCCAGCGACGGTGTAAAGGGCAATGGACAACCTCCCGCTTCATGTAATAAAGCGCTGTGCCATGTTGGCGGGCCCCTCCTTCCCCTTTCCTGCACTCGCACGCGCTTGCTACGAGCGCATGTCCCCACATTTTTATCGTCAGTTTAGTTCTTTCCACACACGACCAAAGCAGGTGCGTATGGTCGTGCATTAACTTTTGGAATCAACTGCAAGCAATACAGCTTCCGCGAGTTTTGCTTGCAAAACTCGAAGAAAGAACTGAACTGATTGAAATCAGTTCAGTTCTTTCCACAACATTGCTTGTACTTTTTACCAGAACCGCATGGACATGGTTCATTGCGGCCGATCTTTCTGCCTTCACGTACAACAGTTGTTGGGCGCATCATGCCTTCGCTGTAAAGCCATTCGCCGTCAATTTTTCTGAAACCGCCGATTTCGTGGTGAACATCGCGCATGCCGTCAGCTGTGTATGTTGCTTCGAATTCAACGATTCCTTCGTCGTCGTTTTCTGTTCCTTTTTCTGTGCGCAGAATCTTGAGCCCATGCCATGTGCTCTTGTTGCTCCAGTCTTCAGTTGCCTTGCGATCGATTTCTGCAATCTTGTCACCTTTCTCGCAGCTGTTGATGATGAAGTCGATCTCATGCTTTACGTATGAAGTATAGCGGGCTCTCATGAGGGCTTCTGCAGTAGGAGCCTTTGTTGTTCCCTTGATGATTGGTTCGCAGCAGTCTGAATAGTTTTTGCCGCTGCCGCACGGACATAAATCTTTATTTTCACTCATAATGTCCGATTATACAATTTTAATATGCCTAATACAATATTCGGCATCAGGAGTTCCGTGGTTCCCAAAACTCCCAAAAATGAAAGAAATATGATATCATGGAAGAATATGAAAAACACACGCAGACTGAACAACAAACAGATTCTTCTAATGATGTTTATTCTGGCGGCAATCTTTATTGTCCTCAGTCTGTGTCTTTTTTTCTTCCGCATACTTCCAAGACTCAATTCCCAGGGCGGTTTTTTTGACACTACAGACTATGAGCGAAAACATCATATCCTTGTAGTCGGTCAGGCTGATAATTCCGCTTTCCTTAACCAGGTCTTTGAAGGAGCGTCGAGTCTTTCGGAACAGTTCAATTCCGTTGTGGAATTCAGGGCTCCTAGTCTTCAGGCGGAAAATACGTCGCTGCAGTCTCTCATTGATTATGCGGCCTGTGTCAATTGCGACGGAATCATTGCTTACGTCAATTCCCAGGTTACTACCCTCAAAAAACCGGTCAAGGCAGACGGAACTGAAATTCCGCTCATTACCATCGGACACTATGTCGCAGAAATTCCGCAGATTTCTTTCATCGGAAACAATTATTCCAATCTTGGCAGGCAGCTTGCCATTGAATCTGAGGAAATGGCCAAAAGAAGTGACAGGACTATTGTTGTTGTAAGCGGAAATTCATCAATCCCGAATTATGGAAACATGGTCAATAATTTTGTCACCTATTACAGAACGGCAGGAATCAAGGACTATGAAATTCTCGACAAGTCTGAAAAGGAGAACATTGAAAGGATAAAGGAAGTTCTCCGCGATCCGGAAGTCAAAAAACCTTCAATAGTCTGTCTGACGGAAGAGGATACTATAAATGTTGTTTATGTTCTTACATCATCATCCTTTGCCCATAAGACTGAGGTTCTCGGATTTGGTGAAAATGAAACTCTTGAAATCTATCTGAAGAAAGGAATTCTCTCAAAACTTGTTTCCCTTGATCCTGGCAAGATGGGGAGAACCGCTATGATGGAACTTTTTGAGTATCGTACCAAAGGTTATGCAAACAGCTATATAAGCGCTGATATTCGTGTAAGGACTTCAAAATGACGGAAGGAATAATCAGCGGTTTCCTGAACAAGAGCCTTAGATGGAAGATCATGTTCAGCATAAGTTTTTTCTTTTCTTTCATAGGATCCAGTCTTCTCATAACCGTCATCATCGACCATTATGCCCTTGGCGTCATAGGAAGATCCTTCCGTTCCAATGAGGAACTGAATTCCTTTTCCAATGATATTGTTCTTACGGAAAATGCGCTGGAAACCTACATAAACTTCCGTACCTATGAAAGCATCAACAACTATTACATCGCATCCAACCGTGTCGAGTATTTCTGCCAGACCATGCAGTCCTTTCCTTCAACAAATGAATTGAGGCACAAGGAATACATAGTCCATCAGCTTGCCCTTTCCTTTCTTCAGTCCACATCAAAGGCCGTTGCCGCCCATCGCGCCAATGCTCCGGTGAACGAAAGCTATCAGAAAAGCCTCCAGTGCTACAAGCTTCTGGTTGATGAAATCTCAAGTCTGAACATCCTTTACATGAAGAACAATTCTTCCGTTTATAATTCAGACAGAAACAACGTAAACCTCATATTGAATTTCTATCTGGTTTTCTTTGCCCTGTTTTTTGGCTTGCTTCTTCTCATCCTCTACATGCTCATAGGCCAGATGACCAGACCTCTTGCGGAAATTTCAGATGTCGCTCTTCGCGTTGCCGAACGTGATTTCAATGTTCCGTTGTTCAAAAAGGAAAGCCATGATGAAATCGGAAACATCTGCCGTGCCTTTGATAGAATGATCATCAGCATACGTGAATACATCGACACAATCTGGGAAAAGGCCCGCACGGAAAATGAACTTCGCGAGCGTGAAATGGAGATGCGTTCACTTTATGCGGATGCGCAGCTGAAGGCCTACCAGAGCCAGATCAATCCGCATTTTCTTTTCAATACCCTCAATACTGGAGCCCAGCTTGCCATGATGGAAGGTGCCGACAAGACATGTTATTTCATCGAGCAGACATCGGATTTTTTCCGCTACAACATCCAGCAGCAGAAGGAAGAAGCCACCATCAGTGACGAGCTTGGACTTGTGGACAATTTTGTCTACATAATGAAAGTCCGTTTTGGTCAGCGTCTGGAATTCGTAAAGGAAGTTCCTCAGGAAAATTTTCTTCAGACTCTCCCGGCCATGACTCTTCAGCCACTTGTTGAAAACTGCATCCAGCATGGACTTCAGAATACAACAGGAAAAGTGATTCTCAAGGTTGAGCGAAACAGCGGGTTTGTGGAGATTTCCGTAAGTGACAACGGAGTCGGTTTTGATCCAAAGGTAAGGGAAAAACTTCTCGATGCCGCACGCCGTGGAATGACTCCTGAAATCGGAAACATAAAGAACGGAGAGACCAAAAAAACGGATGAGCATACGGGAATAGGACTCATAAATGTCTTCCTACGCCTCAGGCTTTATTTTCACAGGGATGACGTTTTTGACATCGAAACAAATGAAAACGGACAGGGAACAAAATTCATAATAAGGATACCGGAAAATGTATAACATTCTGACATGTGATGATGAGCAGATCGTAATTGATTCTCTTCAATTTATCATAAAGAAAAATTTCGAAGGACAGGTAAATTTATTTTCAGCCCTTTCCGGAAGCGATGCCCTGGCCATTGCCAGCCGTGAAAAAATAGACATCATTTTCATGGACATCAACATGCCTGGAATGAGCGGTCTTGAAACCATCAGCTGCATCATGAATCTCAAACCTGAAACCGTAATAGTCGTTCTCAGTGCCTTTGATAAATTCCAGTATGCACAGGAAGCCATGAATCTTGGTGCCTACAAATACATCACCAAACCTGTAAACAGAAATGTTGTGATCCAGACTGTACGTAATGCGATGAACCTTGTGGATGAACGCCGTGGCAAGGACAGTGATGACCAGGAGCTGTTGAAAAAACTGGATACCGTTTCTCCGATGGTTGAAAGCGATTTCATCTATTCATGTATTTTCAGTTCGGAAAAGAAGGAAGACCTTTCAAGCTATCTTGAGTATTTCAACATGTCTGTCACCAATTACTTTTTTGCCTGCATTGAAGTTCCCCACATTGATTCAAGCAATCAGTATGAAAAATACAACAGCATAAGGAAGCTCCTTACAGAAAAATTCAAGTGCCTCATAGGCTCATTCATGGCAAATCGTCTTGTGCTTTTCTTTTCAGTTGAAATGGAAGATGCCTGCGATGATCTTCTTGAGGTTTTCCATACGATGGCAAAAAATATCTACGGAATCCTTTCGATGAATATAAGCCAGAAAGTCAGGATGGGTGTAAGCCGTCTTTCAGATGAACTTCTCAATGTGTCCAGTTCCTACAAGGATGCTCTTTTTGCCCTCAACTGCACGTCTCCAAACGGTGAGCTTCTTTTTGCGGAAGAGCAGACAAAGAAGACGACAGGGACCGAAAGGATCAACGAACTGCGGGAAAGAATATACAACAGACTCAGAATCGGGGATTCCGCCGGAGTTCAGTTCCTTGCAGGCCTTTTCTGCAGCGAGCAGGTTTCATGCGGTTTTGAGATGGACAAGATCAAGAGCAATGTTTTTGAACTTCTTGTAAACATCCGCAACATTACAGGTGAAATAAATTCCGGCTATGAGAATTCAGCTTTTGATTCAGCCTTTACTCTTTTGGTGGGAACGCAGGATATTTCCGTCATACAGGACTTTTTAAGCAACCGGCTTGTGGAATGTGCTACGGCAATTGCTTCAATCAGGGAGCAGAAGGAAAATCCGGTAGTGAAAAAAATCCTCGAGTACATCGATCAGAACATGAGCCGGAATTTTTCACTGGAGGATGTAGCTGCCAGCGTGGGAGTAAGCCCATTCTACGTCAGCAAACTTTTCAAGGAAGAAATGGGAGAGACTTTTATAAATTACGTCACTGACAGACGCCTTGACCGTACCAAAAAACTTCTTTCGGAAACTGATCTTTCCATCAAGGAGATTGCGGGGCAGACAGGGTACAGTGACCAGAATTATTTCAGCAGGCAGTTCAAGAACAAATTCGGGATTTCGCCTACTGATTTCCGAAATTCAGCAAATACTTGAGCAAGCCTTTTAAAATCTATTTTGACAGTGGAAGATGTAGAAATGAAAAGAAAGTTTCTTTTGATCATGTCCTTGATTTTTCTGTTTATTTCCTGCAATGGAAAAAATCAGGCGGTGCAGAAAAAAAAAGGTGAAAACAAATCGATTACCGTAGGATTCTCGATTGACACTCTTGCCATAGAACGCTGGCAAAGAGATCTGGACGTATTCATGGCGGCTGTCAGAGATCTTGATGCGCAGGTGATTGTACAGAATGCAGGCAACAGTGTCGAGGAACAGAAAAGGCAGCTCACCTATCTTATGGATCGCAATGTTGATGTCATCGTCATTCTTCCAAAGGATGCCGCTTCTCTTGTTGAGGAAATCGAAAAGATACGGGCAAAGAACATTCCGGTCATTTCCTACGACCGTCTTATCCTGAACACGGAAATCGATCTCTATGTTTCCGTAGACAGCACGAAAGTCGGATTCCTCATGGGACAGCAGATGAAATCAGTAAGCGGAACAAAAAACTGGCTGTGTATTCTTGGTCCAAAAGAAGATTTCAACATGACCATGATCCGCAACGGACTTGCAAGTTCAATAAAAAACCATGGTCCTGTAATTTCAGATATGTTCTTTACCCAGGGATGGGATTACGATCTGGCAAAACAGAAAATGATCGATGTGATTACAAGCGGCCAGATTCCCGATGCGATCATCTGCGGAAACGATGCGGTGGCTGATGCGGTCATATCGACACTGCATGTCTATTATCCAAATGTCCACATTCCGATCTGCGGACAGGATGCAGACATTGCCGCATGTCAGAACATCACCAGGGGCTACCAGGATTTTACTATTTATAAGCCCATCACGCTTCTAGCCCAGAAAGCTGCTGAATATGCGGTGCGTATAGCTTCCGGCGAAAGCGGTGAATCCATTGCCAGTGACGGAAAGACCATTGACAACGAAAAAGCAAAAATTCCATGCGTTCTTCTCGAGCCTGTTGTTGTTGATGCCAGAAACATTGACGAGGTGATCATCGATTCCGGTTTTCATACACACAGCGAAGTTTACATGGATTAGAATTGCCGATATAATTTTCAGACAAATTGAGGGGATAAAATGAACGTAATCACAAAGACAGAACTGGACGAATGTTACAGTTACATAAAGAATTGCCGTACTGAAGTTGGCCGCCGCGTTGTCGGACAGAAAGACATTGTAGACGGAATCATAATGGCACTCATCGCGGGAGGCCATGTCCTTCTTGAGGGTGTGCCAGGTCTTGCAAAAACTCTTGCCGTAAAAACCTTTGCCGATATTTCCGGCCTTGAGTACAGGAGAATTCAGTTTACTCCAGACCTTCTTCCTGCCGATGTAAGCGGAACTCTGATCTACGAGCAGTCAACGGGAAGATTCAACGTGAGGAAGGGACCTGTTTTCTCGAACCTTGTTCTTGCGGATGAAATCAACCGTGCTCCTGCTAAAGTCCAGTCGGCTCTTCTTGAAGCCATGGCGGAACAGCAGGTTACAATCGGAGAGAACACATACAGGCTTTCAGATCCATTCTTCGTTCTTGCCACACAGAATCCCATTGAGCAGGAAGGAACATACAATCTTCCAGAGGCGGAACTTGACCGCTTCCTCATGAAGCTCATTGTTCCTTATCCGACTCCTGAAGAAGAAATCCAGATAGTGAAGTCTGAAGGCCGTGCTGAAAAAATTCCTGTAAACAAGGTTTTCTCATCATATGCCCTCCAGAAGTGCCGCAGTGCTGTTGATGCAGTTACTGTCGATGACAAGATGCTTGCATACATTGTTTCAATCGTAAACGCAACACGCGCAAATTCAGTTCAGTCTAACAGAAAAAACGATATACAGCGCTACATTGCCTTTGGTGCATCTCCACGAGCAGGCATAGCTCTTCTTCGCTGTGCAAAGGTACACGCTCTTTTTGAGAACAGGAGTTTTGTTCTTGCGGAGGATATTCAGGCAGTTGCAAGACAGGTTCTTCGCCACCGTCTGGTTTTAAACTATGAGGCTGCCGCCGATTCGGTTACCGCCGACGACCTCATTGAAAAAATCATCGACTTCATGCCGGTACCATGAGAAAATCGCAAGGCGATTTTCTCCATCCAACTCTGATGAGTTGGATCGGTTTATGTAGGCCTCTATCCAACTCGTCAAAGTTGGATCGGTCTAAGTGGGGGGCGATTTTCTCGCGCTGTTCGATAGCCAGGGTGGTAGATCGTAGTCGAAACTACCCTGAAATTGCTTTTAGGACAGCCTCAGAATAAATAATCTGGACACATGACTCGGAGTCTTTCTTGAAGAACAATACGGCGCAAAGGGCGCAGCTTTTACATCTTACTTCTCTTTCTCTTGCAAACGGAATGAAAAACGGATCCTTCCGTTCCCTTTACCGGGGACAGGGAATTGAATTTTCCGGAGTCCGTGAATACCTTCGTGGAGATGACGTTCGTGCCATTGACTGGAATGTTACCGCCCGTATGGGAAAGCCATTTGTAAAAACCTTTGAAGAAGAAAGGGAACTTGATGTTTTCATTGTCGTGGACAGATCCCTTTCCATGAACACAGGTTCCGGGAGACAGTCACGCCTTGAGACGGCCATGGATTGCGCATCACTCATAACCATGGCATCCCTTCACAATTCAAGTCCGGTAGGTTCCGTCGTGTTTGACGGAAGAATCCAGTTTTCATGTGCGCCCAAAGCCGGAAAAAACCAGGCCCTTCTTCTGCTTTCGGAATTCGACAAAAGGGGAACCCAGCAGGTAGGTTCCGTTCTGGAAAGTGCCCTTCGTGTTGCGGAAAAACTTCTGAAAAAAAGAACCCTTGTCTTCGTGATTTCGGATTTCAGATCGGATGGGTGGTCGGTTCCTTTATCACATCTGTGCCACAAACACGATCTCATCGCCATAAAGATAACCGATCCTCTTGATGAAATGCTTCCGTCGATGGGTGCCGTTCCTTTCAGGGATCCGGAGACAGGATATGAATGTGTCCTTCCCACATCCTCAAGCAAATTCGCAAGAGCCTGGCGTGAGGACTCTGAGGCAAGAAATGAAAGATGGAAGTCAGAATGTCTTCGAAGCGGAGGTGTTCCGCTTTCTGTCAGCACCATACAGGATCCTGCGGCGGAACTGATAAAATTCTTCAGCACAAGGGAGCAGTATTCGACATGAAAAAATTGATCCTTTCGCTGATTGTTTCCGTTTCTTTTTTCTCTCTTGGAGCACAGAGCACCGTAAACGAAGAAGAAGAGTCGACGCTCCAGGTAATGGTTCCACGTGATGTCTTCATCGGTGATTCAGGTCAGATACAGTATTCTTTCCGTAGTCCGGTTGATTTTTTTGCATTCAAGGAAAACAATGCAGCGGTAAATGAAACCATTGATATAGATCTTGGACCACAGGACTTTCTCGATGATCCTGAATCATGCCTTGTTCAGAAAACGACCCTCTCAAGAAATGGAATCAATTACAATCTATGCATCACATTTGTTCCGTGGAAAACAGGTCTGATAAAATTCAAGGAATTCAATCTTGAGGAAATATGCACCAGAGAAAAAGAAAACGTTTCTGCGGATTTCAACGTGAATCTTGCACCGGTAATGATTCTTTCCCTTGCAGAAAAACTCGGCGCAAAAACATTGAGGCCTCCAAAGCCTCCTGTAGTTCTTCCAAACACAAATTATTTCCTCTGGTTTTTCCTTGTACTTGCGGTTATGCTTTTTTCACTTCTATGTATCGCTGTCATCAGGCTTCCGGAACTCGTCAGAAAATACAGGGCCTTCAGAAAGAAACTTGAGTTCTACAAGAATGCGGTAAGGACAAAAAGGCTTCTCAACATACTTTTGAAAAAGAAAATAAGTGACAGTGAATTCTGTGAATCATGGCAGAAAATTGTCAGGGCATATCTTGAGTTCAGATTCAAGATTTCCTTTGCTTCTGTAACCGGAAGAAACATCGAGAAAAAAATACAGACGGTCACCGGTGGATATATGACCGATAGGCAGGAAGAAAACATTGAGCTTCTCACATCGCTTTTCGTGCGTACGGATTACATAAGGTTTGCGGAAGGATCCATCGATTCGAAAATGCTGCCACTGGAAGAACATCAGGCAAGTTTCCTGAAAGGTGAAAAAAAATCAATGATTTCTTCCATGCATGGAATAATCGATACTTTTGAAAAGGAGGAAGCAGATGATTGAATTTGAAAATCCGGGAGCTTTTCTTCTTCTCCTCCTGATTCCGATTCTATATATTCTTAGATACATAAAGATTCTTTCGCGCATCACTTTTCCCCTCAACATGAGTGACTGGAACGGAACTTCATTTACGTGGAACGGGAAATTCAGAAAGGCACTTTCAGCATTCGTAAAGATTCTCTGCATCCTGTTCTACATATGCCTTGTTCTTGCCTGTGCTTCTCCTGTCTATCACCGTCACCAGAAGGTCTATTCTTCCAGAGGTGCTTCCGTGATCTATGTCGTTGACGTGAGTCCTTCCATGGCGGCGAGGGACATAGGTGATCTGCATCGACTTGATGCGGCAAAGAATGCCATTGCTTCCCTCGCGGAACAGAATGACGGCGATGATTTCGGTCTTGTCGAGATGGCCGAATCGGCAAGTCTTCTTTTGCCGCCGACAATGGACAGAAAAGTTTTCTTCGACAGACTGGAAAGCATGCATGTCGGGGAACTTGGTGACGGTACTGCCATAGGAACCGGACTAAGCCTTGCTGTCTATCATCTTGAAAATACTCCGGCTGAAAAAAAAGTCGTCATACTTATCACTGACGGTGAGAACAACGCGGGTTCGGTCCATCCCAACACCGCTGCCCGTCTTGCAAAATCAAAGGGCATTTCCCTTTACATTCTTGGAATAGGTACCAGGGGAGTTGTTCCCCTTGATTATGTGGACCCTAAGACTAACCGTGTCTATTCGGGCTATCTTGAATCCAATTTTGACACGTCAACCCTGGTGAAACTGGCTTCTGAAAGCGACGGAAAATATTTTGAATCCGATTCTCTTGCTTCGCTTTCGCAGACCTTGTCTTCCATCAGCAAAAACGAAAGCGTTGTCCAGAGTTACCACGTGAAGAACATTGATACGTATTACTATTCCTATTTCCTTGTCGCCGCAGCTTTGCTTGCAGTCCTCGCATGGATAATCAGAAGGCTTTTGCTGCAGGAGGTTCTATGAATCTTACAGTCGGCCATCCTATAGCTTTTATCCTGTTTGTGCCTCTTGTCTTTGCGATGCTGTTTGTGATTCTGAAGTACAAGAAACTGAAAAACGTTCTGTCGGAAAAGAACAAGGTAGCCGGTGGCAGTTTCTTTTCAAACAGGTTCGAGTACTGTTTCTGGTTCAGGACGATTTTCCGTGCTCTCAGTGCATCCATGGTCATTCTTGCAGGGGCCGGAATTTCATGGGGAACTGATACGATTCCTGTTCAGAAAAACGGAAAGGCAGTTTCATTTGTCTTTGACATTTCCTACAGCATGGAAGCTCATGACGCACCTGGCGGAATTTCCCGTCTGAATGCGGCCATCGCATATGCAAAAGGAATTCTTGAGCATACAGACGGAACAAAAATTTCCGTCGTGATTGCAAAGGGTGACGGAACTGTCTGTGTTCCGCTTACTGATGACTACAATTCCGTGGTGACTGCCATAGACAACCTTTCTCCAAAACTCATGACGTCGGAAGGAACAAGTCTTGGCAAAGGTATCAGGGCCGCAGTTTCATCATTTCCGGAGCAGTCTTCCGAAGCTTCCTGCATTGTTCTTTTCACTGACTGTGAGGAAACGGATTCGTCGCTGCAGTCTGCTCTTTCGGAATCTGTGCGCTATGGCATTCCTGTCATAATCGTTGGGTTCGGAAATGAACGTGAAAGTGAAGTTCTTGCCGGAGACGGTCAGACAAAAATTAAGACGGCGTTGCGTTCCTCTGAGATGGAAAAAATCATCCAGTCCATAAGGAAAAGAAACACTTCCGTTGGCAGCAACTCCCTTGCCTCAGAGTGCGAATATATTGATGCTTCTGAAATGGGGTCTGCCACAAAAATTCTGAAACTTATCTCGGGGGATGCAAAAGGCAATGGAATTTCCTATGAGATCCAGGCCGTAGACAGGCACAGGGTTTTCATAATCCTTGCGATCGTCTTTTTTCTCATGTCGATTCTTTTGGGAGAACTTGATGTTTCCGGCGGAAAACGGAAAATTCTTTCTTCCGTGACCATGGTCAGCCTTGCTTTCATCATGACGGGATGTACTCCACGTTTTGATGACGGTGTAAAAATCCTTGAAGGAAAAATCGACTGGTCCAAAGGAAATTATCAGAAGGCAACAGCCAACTTTCTTGAATCTGCATGCAGTGCCCAGGAACGCGGAGACAGTCTTGTATATCAGTATTCGGTCTACGGAATAGGTTCTACATACCTTATGCAGGGGGAAACGGAAGCTGCCCGGAACAAATTCAACATGGTCTATGAGAATGCTCCAACCCAGATAAAATTTGCGGTTCTGTACAATCTTGGAATCATCGCCCATAGAAACGGAAACTATGAGGCAGCGGCCGATTATTTCAGAAGGTCTCTTCTCATAGACGGAACAAGCACAGACGCCAAAATCAACCTGGAACTTTCATTACGGGAAGAATCATCCCATGCAAATGAAGGTGCCACGGAACTCATTCCCATTTCCGAAAACAGGGAAGACCAGACTTTGGAAAATGCCCTCTATTCGATACTCAAAGAAGGTGAACAGCAGCAATGGAAAAATCAGCAGAAAGAATCAGAAAGATCATCGCAGGATTACTGATACTGGCGGCAACATCATGTCTGTCTCTGTCTGCAAAGGCAGTCTCATGGGCATATCTTTGGGGCATGAGGTTCCGTCCGACACAGGATACTTTGTTCACTGAGAATGACAATTCATTTTTTGTCGAGATAGAAAATGTTACGCCTGACAGCGTCCAGATTTCCGTGAATTCACTTCCTCCCAACGTAAGCTTCGTGTCTTCAAAAAAAGAGACTGTCCTCATTCCACGTGACGAGGCTTTTGGCGGTGGATATACAACAGGAACAAGAATAATCCTGTGGATGCGTTTTGCAAAAACCGGGAGCTACAGGATCAAGCCTATAGACCTTACCATAGACGGTGGATTTTACCAGATACCTTTTGAAAGCGTAGAGATTTTCCAGAATCCAAGATTCATCCATCCGGAAATCAATGTGGTTTTCCAGAACCAGACCCTTGAGTCGTCAAAGAAAGGAAAATTCATGAAGATAAATTCCGGGGATCATGTTGTCTTCACTGTCACTGCAAGATACATGGAATCGATACAGAACATTTTCTGGAACATACCGGAAGATTCCATCTTCAAGAAAATAAAGGATTATGAATTTTCATTTCCTGCAGGTGATTCCAGATTTGTGACCCAATTCCAGCCGGTAGCGACTTTTGACTGGCAGCCGCTTTCAGAAGGAGATCTTCGTCTTCCGGAAATTTTCATTGCCGCGACTTCATACAATGGTTCCGTAGAAGATATTCCATGTCCGGTTTTCAACTTTAAGGCCGGAAAAGCGGAACAGATAATCCAGGAAGCAAGGGAGGAAAATCCTTTCGTCTATGCTTTCTACGAGACGGAAAAAAGTTTTGAGTCCAAGAAAAATATCGAGGCCAGTCCCCAGGACATTTCCCGTCTTGTTGAACTTCATATAAGGGAACGACATTCATTTCCGTTCTCAAGTGTCGTAGATGAAAGAAAAGCTGCGGAACTTGAACTTGGTCTGCCATGTGATTATCATGAGCCAAGTCTTATGGTCTTGCTTGCCATGGTTGCTCTTCTGACAGCAGTTTTTGCCGTGACCATATTTTTTGTCGTGGTCAGAAAAAAAACGGAGACAGCAATATTTGTATCCCTTCTTATCTTCTTTTCCGTGTTTACCGGAATATATGGAGTAAGGGTAAATTCGAGCCATGGTGTTTTCACCGGCGGAGTTATGAATCCTATTCCAGAAGAAAATCTCATGACAGGTGTAACCATCCAGGCAGGAAGTGTTGTTTCAATAATAAGATCTGCGGGAGACTGGATGTACATCCGTCATAATGACACTTACGGATGGATTCCGTCAAAGAGCGTGTGTCTTATAAAATAAGGAGTCAGGAGTTGGCATATGGATTTCGGTGACATTTTGAATCAGTGGGAAGGAAGGCAGAGGGCAAAACCAAAGTCAAAACAGAATCAGGTTTCCCACAAAAAGGCAAACGCTCCAACAAAGGAGGAAAAAGAAGCCGCTCGTCAGGGATATTCATATGAGCAGATAATGGAGCTGGACAGAAAAAAACGGATGAATCCCATGGACATCTGGCTGAACCGCCACGGAACTGTGGACAAGGACAGGATTTCGGAAGAAGCGGACCGCAACGAAAGGATGAACAATCTTGAATATCTGAAGTCATTGAATCCAGAGGCTGTAATAGATCTGCACCAGCTTACAAGAGATGAGGCCTGGGCAAAGCTTACGAATTTTGTAAATGACTGTTACAGACGGAACTTGAGGAAGATCCTCATTATCCACGGCAAGGGAATCCATTCAAACGGAAGCGATCCGGTCCTTGGACAGATGGTCAGACTTTTCATAGAGCAGGATAAACGTCTTGGAACAAGCGGACACCCGGACAGAAATCACGGTGGCAACGGAGCTACCTGGGTCATAATCCGGCCTTTTGAAAAGCACAGATAAATTTGCATTATTGGCTGGATTATATTAACTTTATTTACATAGACTTACCCTGAAAAGGAAAGCCTTCAGGAAATACATGATGGAAGATTTGTACAGAATTCTTGGCGTAGAACGGAATGCTTCCGCAGATGAAATCAAAAAGGCATATAGAAACCTTGCCTTCAAATATCATCCGGACAGAAACGAAGGAAACGCTGAGGCCGAGGAAAAATTCAAGGAAATAAACCAGGCGTATTCAGTTCTTGGTGATGAGACCAAGCGCCGCCAGTATGATGCCTTTGGTTCATCTGCTTATTCCCAGCAGGGAGCATATCATGGAGCCGATAATTTCTATTCACAGGATCCGTATGAGGAATTCTTCAGGAATGCCTACAGAAATTACCAGTCGAATGGAAATCATCGTTACACGTATACATATACGACAAATGAAACGGAAACGCCAAAGGGTAAAAAGGCCTATCCATATCTGAGGAGCAGTCTCTTCAAGATTGGACTGAGCCTGCTTTGTCTTTATACATTGGGAAGATGGAGCTTCATCATCAACTTGATCTGTGTTGTTTCGGTGATTACAGGAATCAGGGATGCCATAAGAAGCATCAGATGGATCTTTGCGGAAGATTGAGGATTTTCATGCAATAAAAAATGCACCTCCTAAAATTGAACTTTATTTGTCCAACTTTAGGGGTGCACTTCAATTTATTACGATCAGTAAGCCTGATCATGAACTCCTGAAATTGCTCTTCCAGACGGTTCGTTAGAAGACTTCCAGGCTTCGTCCCATTCAAGGGCTTTGGCTGTCGAGCAGGCAACTCCGGCTTCATGAGGAGGACACAAAGCGGCTGTTGGGCTTGGGAAAAGCTTTTCATAAATTTCACGGTAGAAATATTCTTCCTTTGTGGAAGGCGTGTTTACAGGGAATCTCTTTTCCCTCTGTGCAAATTCCGCATCGCTTACCTTCTGATTTGTCATTTCCTTCAGTGTATCGATCCAGCTGTAGCCTACACCGTCGCTGAACTGTTCCTTCTGTCTCCAGCATACATCTGGAGGAAGAATGTCTTCAAAAGCCTTGCGGACAATCCACTTTTCAATGCGCTGCTTTCCATCTGGAAGCTTGATGCTCATTTTGTCCGTCGGATTCAATCTCATGGCAATGTCGATGAATTCCTTGTGGAGGAACGGAACGCGGCCTTCGATACCCCAGGCCATCAGGGATTTGTTTGCACGGAGGCAGTCGTAAAGATGAAGTTTGCTCATCTTGCGAACAAGTTCTTCGTGGAATTCCTTTGCGTCTGGAGCCTTGTGGAAATAAAGGTAGCCGCCAAAAAGTTCATCGCTTCCTTCGCCCGAAAGAACCATCTTGATTCCCATTGCCTTGATTGCACGGGCCAAAAGGTACATTGGAGTTGAGGCACGAACCGTAGTAATGTCGTAAGTTTCAATATGGTAGATAACATCTTCCAGGGCATCCAGTGCTTCCTGAATTGTAAAATGGATTTCATGATGAACTGTACCGATGTAGTCTGCGGCTTTCTTAGCAGCGATAAGATCAGGAGAACCTTCAAGGCCAACTGCAAAAGAGTGAAGCTGTGGCCACCATGCATCCTTGAGGGAACCTGTTTCAACGCGTTTTTTTGCATACTTCTGTGTGATTGCGGCAATTACAGTTGAATCAAGACCGCCTGAAAGAAGAACTCCGTAAGGAACATCAGACATAAGCTGAGCCTTGACTGCATTTTCAAGTCCGTCACGAACCTTTGCAATTACAGAAGGATCAATCAATTCACCCTTGTCATCAGTTGCGCAAGGGGCATCCTTGACTGCATCGTAACTTTCCCAGTCACGCTTGTACCACTTTATAGGTTTTTCATCACCTGACCAGTAATAGCATCCGTTAGGAAATTCTTCTATTGTAATGCAGTGACCTTCAAGAGCCTTAAGTTCCGAAGCAACATAATAGCGGCCGTCCTTGTCCCAGCCCTGATAAAGGGGAACAACACCGATTTCATCACGGGCAATGAGGTACATGTCCCTTTCAGAATCATAAAGGGCAAAAGCAAAAATACCTGAAAGCCTTTCGATCATTTCCTCGAAGTTTCCGCTGTCACGATATTTCTTATATAAAGGAAGAATTGCCTCACAGTCTGAACCTGTCTGGAATTCATACTTTCCGGCAAATTCACTGCGGATTTCCTTGTGGTTGTAGATTTCTCCGTTTGCCGCAAGGATGATTTTTCCGTCATCGCTGACAAGAGGCTGCTTTCCGCTGAACGGATCGACAATGGCAAGGCGTTCATGTGAAAGAATTGCATTGTCGCCTGTATAAACACCGCTCCAGTCCGGACCACGGTGACGAATCTTCTTTGACATTTCAAGAACCTGGGAACGAAGCTGTTCCTTAAGTCCTTCTTCTATCGGCTTGCTTCCGCTTGCCAGATCAAATGCACCAACGAATCCACACATATGTAACCCCCGGGTAAATAAAAAAAAAGCCGTCTTATACCAAGGCAGAATCCATGATTCCGTCTGTGCATAAAACGCCTTTGTTTAGTCTAATATATAGCGTCAGTTCTTTCAGTTTATTGTAATTTTCGGAACTACTCTGCGGCATGGAATAACATTATTTTTAATTTATTCAAACATTGTCGTATATGCATATGTGCTTTATAATTTGTTTAATGAGTTTTAAGTTTTACAAGTCTATATTATAGAAGACATCTTTCCTTTCTTTTGATTTCTATCCTGTTCTTTAACATTCACGCCCTTGAAACTGGGATATTGCAAAAGAAGAAGTTGTTTCAGAATGTGAAGCAGCCATAAGAAAAATAAAAAAACAGCTTTCTTCAGATGTTGCTAAGACTTTTTCTATTCTATCTTTCGCGGAAAATGATTCTGCCGCGGTTGAGATCATAAGGTGAAAGCTCAACTTTAACGCTGTCACCTGGAACGATTCTGATGTAGTGCTTTCTCATCTTGCCACTGAGATGACCAAGGATGATGTGTCCGTTCTTGAGTTCAACACGGAACATTGTGTTTGGCAATGCTTCTTTTACGATTCCTTCAACTTCGATAGCTTCGTCTTTGTTAGCCACAATTCCTCCAAAATTATTTGCCTTTTTAGGAAAATATACTATACTATTATGAACAAAACAAAAACGGCTGTCAACCGAAAAACTACCGGACAGCCAAAGTGATGGGAGCTTGATTATGAAAAAGGATTTTTTAGATAAACAGAAGAAGAAGCTTACTGCGGAACGCAATGAGATTCTTGATTCACTTACAGGACGCAACGACCAGCTTACAAGTCTCGGTGGAGCTACGGAAAGCGGTGATGATGCAGACATCGCGTCTGATACAATCGACAGGACTCTGTTCAATTCACTGGGACAGGCAGATCAGAACCGCCTTGCGATGATTGACCGTGCCCTCGACAGAATCACACAGGGCACATACGGAATCTGCCTTGAGTGCGGAGAACCTATTGCAGAAACAAGACTTGAAGCAATTCCATATGCAACTTTCTGCGTTGAATGTCAGCATGAATACGAGCGCCGCCAGTAATTTTGCAGATCAGATCTTTTGAAATTTCAGGCCGTCTTCATAGAATGCAAGTTCTGTGTAGCCGGCTTTTTTTATGTACTGGATTGCTTCGTCAAACCAGCAGTCTATTCCAGCTGAAGTATGGGCGTCGGAATCGATGGTGAGGGGAACGTTGTTTGCCTTTAGCAGATCAAGAAGGTAAGGACTTGGGTATGGCCTTTTCGCACCAAGCCTGCAGATTGCACCGGTGTTTACCTCGACGCAGACACCTGATTTCCCGATTTCTTTTGCCAGTACCTTCAGCTCTTTCTTGTACCAGGATTCGTTTTCGTTAAAAAGCATTGAATTTATGTTCTGTTTCTGGACAAGATCGCAGTGGCCAAGGAAGGTAAAGTCTCCGTCTTTGAGCAGTTTACGTTCGCAGCAGAAATATTCCTGCACCGCTTTTTTTACGGAGCCATCAAAAAACTTTCCTATTCTTTCTTTTACAGAATCTTCCTTTCCGTCTGCCTCATAGTATCCTCCGTCGCCAGGCACAAAGTGAACTGATCCTATGAGATAGTCCGGTTTGAATTCCCTGTATGTGTCAAAGCAGGGAATCGAGATTCCGTCTATGTATTCAACTTCAAATCCCGTGTAGATCTTGATCTGCCCCTGATATTTTTCCTTAAGGCGGTTGATCTCGTTTACATAGTCAGCATATTTCTCTGTACCGATATGCCAATCTCCGGCAAAGGGATACATTGCGTGGCTGGAAAAACCAAGGATTGAAATTCCTTTTTCCATTGCGGCGATGACCATTTCTTCTGCCGTATTCTTTGCATCGCAGAATTCAGTGTGGGTATGATAATTCGTCTTGATCATATTGAGTTCTTCCAGTTGGCAACGATATTGGTGAAAGTGATGAAGTCTATTTCGTAGTTGATTCTTGCGGACTCAAGATCCGTAAGGTTTCTTGTCTTTGCGGCATCATTCATTTTGCGTCCAAGATCTGCAAATCGGGTCGCACTTACGGAGGCGCTGCTTCCCTTCATGGTGTGGGTATACAGTTCAATCTTTTCGTAGTTGAGAGGTGACTGTTTGAGTTCTTCCTTCAGGTTTTCCATGAGCTCCTTGGACTGGGTTATGTACTCATCCATAAGGGAAATCGCAAATTCGATGTTCTGCCCTGTGGTGTCCATGAAGTCTTCGAGGTTCCACATTTCCGATGATTTGTTTTCAAGGAACGTAAGGGAGATGATGTCCTTCGCATTTGGCACTGTAAGTACGGAACCCCATTTCTCGAGGAGTTCGCGTATGGTGTCTCTTTTAAACGGTTTTACGACAATGTCGGTTACACCGATTTTTTTATAGGTCTTGAAATCGTCAGGGTCACTGTTTGCCGTACATGCAATGATGATTCCCTTGTATCCCTTGTTTCGAAGCTCGATGGTAGCGTCGATACCGCTTTTGATGGGCATGAAGATGTCCATGAATATGAGGTCGATTTCAGGGTGAAGCTCAATCTGGTCAACGGCAACCTGTCCGTTTTCCGCAAGATAGACGTTGGCTCCAAATTTCTTGAGGAATGTTCCAAGAAGTTTCTGGTTGATAGGCGTGTCTTCTGCAACGAGGATGTTCAAGCTGCTGCCCACCTGCTGATCGAGGATTGAGGAAACTTTCCTTGTGTTTGCAAGTTCCGTGATTTCGTCAGATTCCTTTGCCGTTGTGTCCCTTTCGTTGAGTACAGATTCGAGTACGTCGGCCAGGGCCTTCTGCTTGATTGGTTTGTAGATGTATCCGTCATACCAGTCAAGCATTTTCATTTTTGCATCCTGCCTGAGCTGTCCTTCCGGAACCATGAGGATCATCTTCAGGTCTTTTGTGGTGTGTGTGGATCTGATTTCAGATGCAAGTCTCCATCCATCCATTGGATTCATGAGAAGGTCTATGAAGGCTGCTGTAAAAGGTTTTCCAAGCTGGTCCGCTTCCTGAATTTTCTGGAGGGCGGAATATCCGCTGTCTGCAAGAATGATCTCAGCGATTCCGTAGTACAGAAGCTTTGACTTCAGGGTCTTGAGTGCAAGGGAGTTGTCATCGACGATGAGGACCTTCTGTTTTCCTGGAATTGAAATCTGTGAGAAGGAATTTCTTTCTCCTTCCGTTTTTTCCAGAGGAATGGCAAACCAGAAATTGGAACCGCCGTTAGGATTTTCGAGAATTCCAATTTTTCCTTTCATGACATTGACAAGATTTTTCGAGATGGAAAGACCAAGTCCCGTACCACCGGTTTTTCGTGTGGAACTTCCGTCAACCTGATAGAAGTCCGTGAAAATGAGCCTGCGCTTGTCTTCCGGAACACCGATTCCGCTGTCGATTATCTCAAAAAGAAGGTAAGCGTCCTTCACGGAAACACGGATGAATATATATCCGCTTTCAGTGAATTTTGCCGCATTCTTGACCAGGTTAAGGATGATCTGCTGGATGCGGACAGGGTCTCCAAGAATGTTCTGGGGAATTCTATAGTCAATGTCCGTAAGGACTTCGATGCCTCTGTTGAAGGATTCCACCGTGATGAGGTCGACGACACGTTCCGTAAGTTCTATTACGTCATAAGGCTGGATCTCAAGCTTGAAATTCTTGGATGAGATTTTCGTAAAGTCCAGGACGTCATTTGCAAGACCAAGAAGGGCATTGGCGGAAAATTCAATCTGGTGGATATATTCAGTCTGCTCCTTGTTGAGCGGAGTGTCCTCGAGCAGTTCGAGGGTACTGATGATGGTCTGCAAAGGTGTGCGGACCTCATGCATGGTACTTGCGATAAATCTGCTGCCGACTTCGAGTGAAGGTGAATCCATCCCCTGATTTTCCTTATTATGACGAGTGTAGAATTTCAAGAGCCTTGTTGAGGATTGCTCCCGGTTTCTGAGGTTTCACCAGGTAGCTTTTTGCTCCAAGTGAAAGAGCCTGGAGAACGACTTCCTTTGAAGAGGCCTTTGAGTATATGAGAATCGGTGTCTGGTAGTTTCTCTGCAGCAGCGTCTTGAGGATGCTGATTCCATCCATGTCAGGCAGATAAAGATCCAGAACAACAATATCGAATTCCTTTCCGTCCGAGATGGCCTTGAGGAAAGTAGATGCGTTTTCGTACAACGATGCTTCACCGCTTGCCGAAGTAAATGTGTTCTCAAGAAGTTTTCTGACGACTACGTCATCGTCGACCAGGGCAACCCTCATCATGGTTCCGCTGCTTCCTTCAGTTCCGCCTCTGTCATCAATGAATCCAAGAGAAGCATTGTCTGTCGGTCTGTCAGAATGGAGGATGTTGTCATAGATGAAATCTGTGGAATCGTAATTGGCATCATCACTGTCATTGAGAAGTGTTGAGACTACATACTGAAGGTTCTGTGAGACAACCATTCCCATGTATTCAGGATGACCTTTTACCAGTTCCTTTACATAATCGTCAAACGAAAGGATCTTTATGTATTTGTTCGCGATTTTCTTTCCGCAGGTAATGTTGTCCAGGAGAAGCTCAAGATTTGCTCCGTCAACGAAGGTGAGTTGCAGGTTTGTCAGCATGAGGATTATCTTCGGAAAGTTGATCTTGTATCTGTCTATGATCTGGGCCAGTTTGTATTTGAGAAGCATGAGTTTTTCGCGGTTCAGACCCTGGGCAATCTCAACAAAGATTATGCTTCCGTTGAGGTGGATGTCGAGGATGCAGGGTGTGGTATCCATCGAAAGAGGCATCTTGAGTATGCGTCCAATGGCCTCGAAGAAAACATCAAATTTGATCGGCTTCGTAAAATATTTTACAACACCGAATTCAACCAGGTTTGCGACTTTTGATCGGTCCATGACAGGGCCGGTGATGATGATAGGAATTCTCTTGGCGTTTGGATCAGTGTGTTTTTTTTCAAGAAGAAGAGTCAGGTCTTCCGTAATGACTGTTTCAATCTCAATGATGATGAGATCCGGAAGAATTGAGAGCATTTTTGTATATGCGTCCCTGCTGCCGGCACATTCAAGTCCAACCTGTTCAGCAGAAACTTTGTCACGTAAAAAATCCTGAAATAAAGGTGATCCATCGATAAGAAGAATAGATTTCATGATATACAATGATAACCCTTTGATAGTATAATTTCAATGTTTCCCCGGGCTGGCAGGTATTGTTCCGGCTGGGAAAAGTATTTTCTGTCCTGTGGAATTCAGGATAGGCCAGTTTGATGGAAGGAGAACTAGAAATGAAAAAAGCGGTTGTATTTCTTGCCAATGGATTTGAAGAGGTGGAAGCAATTACTCCGGTAGACTATCTTCGCAGGTCGGGAGTGGAGGTCATTACTGTCGCAACCGGAACTTCATCGAGAACTGTCGAAGGTGCAAGAAAAATACCGGTCATCGCCGATATGACTCTTGAAACCTACGTGTCTTCTACTGCTGAACTACCTGATGCCGTCATAGTTCCGGGGGGAATGCCAGGTACTGTAAATGTAAGCAACTGCAGTCAGGCCCTTATGCTGATAGACAGGATGCTTGAGGAGGACAGGCTCGTCTGTGCAATTTGTGCAGCACCTGCCCTTGTTCTTTCAAAGACAAAGGCTCTTGATGGAAAAAAATGGACCTGCTATCCGGGCATGGAATCTGAATCCAATGGAAAGGAAATCACCCATATTGCTGATGTTCCTTTCGTTACAGACGGAACTCTCGTGACTTCCCGAGGTGCCGGTACCGCCGAACAGTTTGCCATGGAAATCGTAAGGCTCCTTTGCGGAGAAGAAACCAGGGCAAAGACAGCCGCCGCGACAATCCAGCGCTAATCTTCCAGAGTGAATCTGCAGCCGCTGAAAAGTGTAAGGAATTCTGTGCGGCTGTTTATTCCCAGATAATGGTAAAGCTCAATCATCTGGGCTTTTACCGTGCTTTCGGAAACGTTGTACATCAAGGCGATCTTGCTGTACTTTTCGCCGTTTAATACCCTTTCAAGGAATTCGATATCTCTTTCCGAAAAACGGCTTCTGCTGATTTTCTTTTCAGTCTTAATTTCCTTTGCTTTTTCAATCTTCGGGGTAAGCAAAAGCCATGCAAGGTAGAAGATCAGTTCCGCGCCGATTATGTGCATCACGGAAATAATGAATACGACATAGCCTGTGTGGAATGCCTGTACGCAAAGACAGAAAACAGGAACGGATAAAAGCAGTGCTGACTTGAGCAGTTTTCTTTTCGAGAAGAAACCCGTTGTACTTAAAAAAAGATAGGAAAGGGCTATGCATATGGATCCAAGGATGTTTCCGTTGTCCAGGAAATTTCCATTCCCATAGGCATAGAAAAGAACTGCATATACATGGAAATTCAGAGGGTTGAAGATCAGGAAAAAAAACAGATTCAGTGCCATGAAGTTCATTGTCAGGCGGACGGTCTTCTGAAAAGTGTTGGCATTGCTTTCAGCGTGATATTGTAGTATGCAGACCAGAAGGCATGCGACGGAAAATGCAAAACCGATCGCTGATGCTTTTTTCCAGATTTTATTCTCAGTGAATTCCATGTATTTTCCCAAAGTCTGGATTTATTTCATGTCCCTTGTTTCGACCATGACTTTTGTAATCTCTCCGATGTACATGGTGTGAAAGTCATCTTTCCTGTAATTCTGCTTGCAGAGTTTTTCATCAGCAAAACAGTAAGGATCGAATTCCTGTGCGTAAAGTTTCTGACAGAAAATGACAAGTCTTGACTGGCCGATCCATGGAGTTCCGTTCATGTACTGGACGTCAAGCTTTGTCTTCTGGAATTTATCCTCGTCGCGGCCTGAGTGGGATCCGCAGTAGTCCAGGGCTGTCTTGAATTTTTCAGGCAGGATGCTGAGGGAGAATGTATCGGTCTGGTCTATGATTTCCTTTGTGTAGCGTGACGGGCGGATGTAGACTGTGGCGACATTTTTGTTCCAGAGTACGCCGACACCTCCCCAGCTGGCAGTCATTGTGTTTGGGCGGCCTGTGATGATGTTGCCTTCACTGTCATATTTTTTTGTACATGCTGTGATAAGCATCCAGTCTTTTCCGATCATTTTGAACGCATTGTCTGTAAGTAATTCAGGTTTAATTGTCTTTAGCATAGTGGAAAAATTATATAGGAATTGCAGGTAAAAAAAAAGACCGGCAAAAATAGGTATCGGGGCTGTCCAATAAGTATTCATGCCAGGGTCATTGAGCAATGTCGAAATGCCCGATACCACTATATGTGGTGGTTTCGACTAAGCTCAACCACCCTGAGATTACTTTTGGGACAGCCCCGCGGCGAAAGTTTTCGGGATTTAAAGATTGCTATCAAGCAAAGCTTTCGCTGGCTAACGGGTTCAAGTCCCTTATTTTATTTTGCTTGATTTTTAAAACAAAAAGAGGTTCTGCACTCCTATGCAAAACCTCTGATTAACTATGGAGATGACGGGACTTGAACCCGTTACCTCTAGCATGCCATGCTAGCGCTCTAGCCACGTGAGCTACACCCCCGTTTCCCAAGAATCTATCAGTTTGGAGAAAAAAAATCAATGGCCAAGTTGATTCTTGCCGGTGGGTTTCATTCATCTGAGTTTGCGGGAAGGGTAAAAAAAAGCGGATCGCCCTAAGGAGGAATAAATGGCGATCCGTTTCATATATGATTAATTTGCTGCTGGTTGTAAGGATATAATATTTAATGATTGTAGTCAATACTTTCTGAAAGAAATTTCGTGAAAACTTAAGAAAATCTTACGGTATTTTGCATTTATTGATAAATCATATCTTTTTTTAATTTCTCTACCAAATTATCTGAATATGGTTTATAATTGCCACCATGAATAAAAAAGTTCTGTCGGTTTTATTTGCCTCATTTATGGGGCTGCCCCTGCTTTTTGCAGGACCCATTACCGCTTTCAGGTTTGAGGGATTGAAAAAAACAAAGGAATTTGCCGTCAAACGCAGTCTTGATGAATTCATTGGATTTGAAAGCAATCAGGAAACCTTTCGTTCGATAAAAACCGATCTGCAGGCTTCGGGAATTTTTTCAGAAATAGAACTTGAGGAAGAAGAGGCAGAAGACGGAACTGTAGTGGTCGTCAACCTGAAGGAAAAGATTTCTTTCCTTGCCGTTCCTCTTTTCACGGTCTCAGGCGGAAACATTACAGGCGGAGCCTTTGTCCTTGACACGAATGCATTCGGACTCATGCACACTATGGCTTTGGGAGGATTTTTCTCAAAAAAGGAATTCCGTGGAATCACCATGTTCTCAAAACCTCCTGCAGGACGTGCTCCCGGAGCTTCGATTTTCATGACAGCCGGAAGAAAAAACCAGATTTACTGTGACATGGATGACAAAAAGCGGATCGACTATGACATGATTTCCGCCAATATCGGAGGCACCGTCACGGAGAAATTCTCCAGCTTTTTCACGGGGTCTCTTACCGCCAATTTTGGATTCAGGGACATCGACAGGGATAAAGATGAGAAGGCGATGGGTGACAGCCGTTATGTTGAGATCAAGCCGGATTTGAAGCTAGGGACGACTGACTGGAACGGGGTCTTTCTTTCCTCAAAGTCCATCGAAGAGCAGTATGAGATATGCATATACACCGATCATTACATCTGGCACAGGTTTACGACCAGAATTGTTTTCCAGCAGCCGGTCATTGATGACCTGAGGTTCTTTTTCAGCGGAACTGGAATCTACGGACTGTTTGTCCCATATTCCGCATTCATTGGAAACAGTGCCCTTGGAGTCAGGCTTTTCCCCAAAGATTTCGGTTCAAAAATCGGAGGTGGAATCAATACCGGATTTGAATACGCCGCCTTCAAGACAAAAATGGGGATCTTCTCTCTCTATGGCTGCTATCAGGTGGCAGTGGCAAAGGATTTTGACAGGGAGTACAAGTTGAATCAGGGAGTCGGCGGCGGAATGCAGATGTACCTCAAGCAGCTTGCCATTCCTGCCATGAGTTTTGGTGTTGTCTACAACACGACGAAAAAAACATTTGCCAGCAGTTTTTCCATCGGTATGAATTTCTAGAGTTCAGAATTGTTCAAGTCTCAGGTCTTATTTTTTTCAAGACGGAACAAGATATGCGTTTAAAAAAATAGAAGCTCCAGCGTTCACCAGAGCCTCTATCGTTCGGTTTCCCGAACTAAAGGAGAGAGTTTTATCAGCTTTATAAGCTGTTTTCAGTATACTTTTTAAACCCTCCAGTGTCAAGGAAATTCGTTGAAATATTGTCTTATGCAGCGATTATTTTTATCTTCTGTTCCTGGGTTTCTTCCTTGCGTCCGATTGTGATCGAAAGAACTCCGTTCTTGAAGTTTGCGGAAACCTTTGCAGGATCAATGTCCTTTGGCAAAGTGAAGCTTCTGCGGAATTCAGTGTGGGCCCAGTTCCTTTCGCGGATAAGCCAGATTTCTTCCTTTGCTTCTTCGTTTTTGTTTTCTTCAGCTTTCTTCTCAGCAGCTGCAATTGTAAGCACGTCATTCTTGAGCGTGATTTCAACGTCATCTTCTGTTTTTCCTGGAAGATCCATGCAGAGAACATAGCAGTCCTTTTTCTGCATTACGTCAACCTTTGGTGTCATGTAGGCGTTGCGTGCTGATGGGAATGAAAATCCGTCGTTTCCAAAAAGTGAATCCAAAAGTGAAAGTTCGTTCATAGTCTTAACCCTCCTAGGTTATATAAAATTGTTTTCTGAAGTTTGATTCCGTAAGGTTGTTCCTGCCTTACACTTAACACTATGCATATTCTGTGCCAACTTTAAAAATTTTATGAATTTTTTGAAAAAAAGCCTCTGGAACATGGTGGACAGGGTTTCCTGGATCTTCTTTCAGTCATTGTGTGTCATTCTGATACATGGAGTTGAAATACGCCGGAATTCTGTGCCATATGTGCCCGGTAAAGATAATTGATGCAAAGAAAATGTCTCAATTTCTAAAATGTTGGAAATACAACATTTTAAGATTCGAGGAAATCAAGGTACGGCATGACATGAGTTCCGTAGAGATTTTTTTTTGTTTCTATATATTGCTTTTTAATGCACTTTTGTTGACGATAAAAAAAATTACTTGTATAATTTTTAGCTACATATATATATGGAGGACATTAATGGCTAAGACCAAATATGTTTATTACTTTGGTGACGGTGATGCAGAAGGCGACGAGTCAATGCGTCTCATCCTCGGTGGAAAGGGTGCTAACCTTGCTCAGATGGCAAAGAAACCTTTGAGCCTTCCAGTTCCATCAGGATTCACAATTTCTATCGACGTATGTCAGGAATACTACAAGCTTGGAAAGAAGTATCCTGCATCTCTCGCAGCAGAAGTACAGAAGTACCTCACAAAGCTCGAAAAGTCTATGGGCAAGAAGCTCGGTGACGAAAAGGATCCACTCCTCGTTTCAGTTCGCTCAGGTGCAGCTGAATCAATGCCAGGTATGATGGATACAATCCTCAACCTCGGTCTCAACGACAAGTCAGTTATCGGACTTGCAACAAAGACAAACAACCCTCGTTTCGCATGGGACGCATACCGCCGCTTCATCCAGATGTACGGTAACGTTGCTATGGGTGTTGATCACGACAAATTTGAAGAAATCCTTGACTCTGTAAAGAAGGCTCGCGGTGTTAAAGAAGACGTTGAGCTCAAGACAGAAGACCTCCAGGAAGTTGTAGCTAAGTACAAGGCTATGTACAAGGCAGAAAAGGGCAAGGACTTCCCACAGGACCCACAGGAACAGATGTGGGGAGCTATCGGTGCCGTATTCGGTTCATGGATGAACGATCGCGCTATCGTTTACCGCAAGCTCAACAACATCGATGAAAACAAGATCAAGGGTACAGCTGTTACTGTAATGGCAATGGTATTCGGTAACATGGGTGAAACATCAGGAACTGGTGTTGCATTCTCACGCGACCCTTCAACAGGTGAAAACAAGTTCATGGCAGAATACCTCATCAACGCTCAGGGTGAAGACGTTGTTGCCGGTATCCGCACACCAATGGATATCTCTGCTCTCGAGAAGCAGCAGCCAAAGATCTTTGCTGAAATCACAAAGATCCGCAACCGCCTCGAAAAGCACTACCGCGACATGCAGGACATGGAATTCACAGTTCAGGAAGGAAAGCTCTTCATGCTCCAGTGCCGCAACGGTAAGCGCACAGGTCCAGCAGCTGTAAAGATGGCTGTAGACATGGTTGCAGAAAAGATGATCACAAAGGAAGAAGCACTTCTCCGCGTTAAGCCAGATCAGCTTGACCAGCTTCTCCACCCACAGTTCGACAAGACAGCTCTCAAGAACGCAAAGCCACTCGCATCAGCTCTCAACGCATCTCCAGGTGCAGGTTGTGGTGCTATCGTATTCACAGCAGAAGAAGCTGTTGAATGGGACAAGGCTGGAAAGAAGGTAATGCTCGTTCGCAAGGAAACATCTCCAGATGATATCGCTGGTATGTACGTTGCACAGGGTATCCTTACTTCAACTGGTGGTCGTACATCACACGCAGCTGTTGTTGCCCGCGGTATGGGTACACCATGTGTTTGTGGTTGTGCAGAAGTTGTATTCCTCGACAAGGAAACAGTAAAGATCGGTGAAAAGACATTCAAGAAGGGTGACGTCATCTCTATCGACGGTTCAACAGGTAAGGTTTACGGTGAAGCTCTCGCAGTAACACCAGCAGCTGTTTCTGGCGACCTCAAGACATTCCTTGGTTGGGCAGATGAAATCCGTGCAAAGTCAGTTCGCACAACAAAGTCTGGAAAGAAGGTTACAGGTTTCGGAGTTCTCGCAAACGCAGAACAGAACGAAGCAAAGCAGGCTTTCGACTTCGGTGCAGCTGGTATCGGTCTTTGCCGTACAGAACACATGTTCTTCGAAGAACCAAAGCTTTCTTCATTCCAGAAGATGATCATCTCTGAAAATGCAGAAGCTCGTAAGGCTAACCTCAAGGCTATCCTCCCACTTCAGCAGAAGGACTTCTACGAAATCATCAAGACAATGGAAGGACGCTCTGTAACAATCCGTCTCCTTGACCCACCTCTTAACGAATTCGTACAGGCTGAAACACCAGAACTCGCTGCAGCACTTGCAAAGAAGCTTGGCGTATCAGTAGAAACAATCAACAAGAAGTATGCTGAACTCAACGAACACAACCCAATGCTCGGACATCGTGGTTGCCGTCTCGCCATCACATACCCAGAAATCTACGAAATGCAGGTTGAAGCTATTGCCCGCGCAACAGCTAAGGCTCAGAAAGAAGGTATCAAGAACGACGTTCGCATCATGATCCCTAACGTAACAACATTCGCAGAACTTAAGCAGATCCGCGCACAGGCAGAAGCTGTAATCGCTACAGTTAACCAGGAATGCGGAACAAAGCTCAAGTTCCAGATCGGATCTATGATCGAATTCCCACGTGCTGCTTGTAACGCTGACAAGATTGCAGAATATGCAGACTTCTTCTCATTCGGTACAAACGACCTTACTCAGACAACATACGGATTCTCACGCGACGACTACTCTAAGTTCATCGATTCTTACCTTGATCAGAAAGTTCTCCTCAAGGACCCATTTGCAACACTCGATGCAACTGGTGTTGGTGACATGATCGAAATCGCAGAAGCACGCGGACGTTCTGTAAACAAGGACCTCCACCTCGGCATCTGTGGTGAACACGGTGGTGACCCAGACTCAATCAAGCTTTGCTATGCTCTCGGTCTCAACTACGTATCATGTTCTCCATTCCGCGTACCAGCAGCTCGTCTTGCAGGTGCACAGGCAGTAATCGAAGCAGCAAAGGCAGCCAAGGCAGCTAAGGCTCCAGCAAAGAAGGCAGCTCCTGCAAAGGCAGCAGCAAAGAAGGCTCCAGCTAAGAAAGTAGCAGAAAAGAAGGTAGCAGCAAAGAAGCCTGCAGCAAAGAAGGCTCCAGCAGCAAAGAAGGCTCCAGCAGCAAAGAAGCCTGCAGCAAAGAAGGCTCCAGCAAAGAAGACAACAAAGAAATAACCGTAAAAATCACGTCCTGTGATTTTTACTCTGGGGGTTTCATAAACGAAACTCTCGGGTTTCTTTGCAAGACCCTCCCGGTAGAAATACTGGGAGGGATTTTTTTTATTTACCTTCAGTGCTACGAATATCATTGGATTGCAGTCCCATCAGCAGGGAACCGTTACTACCGATGAAAAAGGATTGGCAGAAGTTGCGGGCTTTAAGGGTGAATATCACCGGAACGTCAGTCAAAGCAAAAGGTTTTTACGTTGTTTTTCAGGGCAAGGGGAAGCTTTGGCATGAAAACAGTTGCCTCGGGAAATTCGTGGTTGAATACAGTTTCGTAGATTGTTCCGTCGATTAGATTTTTCGTAAAGGCATATTCCAGAAGTTTCGCACCGCCGATCAAAAATATTTTTTTCTGTGAAAATTTATTCCGTGAAAAAAAATCGATGGCATCTTCCAGAGAAGAAAAAAAATTGAAATCATTTTCACTGATGGTGGCTGTGCTGTTCTTTGTTCGGTCTATCACGACATTTATTCTTCCAGTCAAAGGCCTGCTGAAAGTTCCGTAGGTATTGAAACCCATGATTACGATGTGACCCAGTGTGGTATTTTTGAAATGCTGCATATCTTTTCCTGCGCATTCATTGAGTTCCGGCTTTCCTTTCCACGGAAGACTTCCATCGGCAAGTGAGAATTCTCCATTGAGTCCATGGGCAAAAATTGCGTTCACTTTGGCCATGAATTTAGAATAGTAAAAAGCCGCCAAAAAGGCTATACTATTGGTGGTGGGAAAAATGAAAATATTCAAAACGACAGTAGCGGTCTGCGTTGTTGCAGCTGCATTTTGTTCATGCGGGCAGAAAACGCCTGAGATGACACTTGCTGAAATTGAAGACTACCGCGCACATGCAGGACAGCATCTTCTTGAACGCACTCAGTACAAGCCATATACGGGGCAGGAATTTATTTCCGGAAAAACAGGCGGAACATGGAACGATTCCATCCTTTCAGATCCAAAAACTTTCAATCACCTGATCGCAGAACGTGATGGTTCTTCAAGCGGAATAATCGCCCAGACACAGGAAAGCCTTGTTGACTACAACGCAGTTACAAAGGAATGGGAACCGAGGGCTGCCTTTTTTGAGATTGAGACAGACGAAGAAAAAGGAACATTGACCGTTCATTATACTTTGCGTGATGGACTTCTGTGGTCATGGTATGGGAAAAAGGAAACCGTTCCTGTCACAAGTGATGATGTTGTCTACTGGTACAACGAAATTGAAGGTGATGCGGTTTTCCAGAGTTCCGGATACAGCGGACAGTTTCTTGAGATGGAAGACGGAAGCCAGGGACATATTGAATGCGTAAAGATTGACGACAGGCGCTTCGATTTCATTTTTCCGCGTATTGTTGCGGAACCACTCCTTACGACAAATTGCAGCCTTAAACCTTGTTTCATTTACAGAAAGGCAAAGGAAGAAAAAGGTGCTGACGGCGTAAAGGATCTTTTCAATGCTTCCAGCGACCCAAAGGAAATTCCTTCCTGCGGCAAATGGCTTTTTGCTGAATACAGACCTGCCCAGAGAATCGTATATAAACGCAATCCAGATTTCTGGGAAAAAGATTCTGGCGGAAAATCACTTCCATATCCTGAAACTCTCATCTGTCAGATTGTCGGTGACCAGAATACTGAATATCTTCTCTTCAAACAGGGAAAGCTTGAAAGCTACGGACCGCGTCCTGAAGAAATAGATGAGGTTGTAAATTCACAGGGAAAAGATTATTCGGTCTACCGTGCAGACGGTTCTTTTTCCGCTCCATTCATTTCTTTCAATCAGAATCCCAAAAACAGGGAAAGCCAGTATTACAAGTGGTTCTGCAAAAAAGAGTTCCGTCAGGCCATGAGCTGTCTTTTGAATCGTGAAAGAATCATCCAGCAGACATATCGTGGACTTGCGGATCCTTGTTACAGCTTCTTTGCAAAACCAAACGCATTCTATGATGACGGAATTACTCTTCAGTACCGCTATGATGTGAAACGTGCCCTTGATTTGCTTGAGTCCATCGGCATGAAGCGTGGTTCAGACGGAACAATGCGGGACTGGGAAAACAAGGCTGTTGAGTTTGACCTAACGATCAATAGTTCCAGCAGCACAATGAGTGACATAGCTCAGATAATAACTGACGAATGTTCGTTAGTAGGTATCAAGATAAATGTCCGCCAGACAGACTTCCAGAAGATAGTCGAAATGCTGACGGCAACTTACGACTGGCAGTCAATAATAATCGGTCTCAGCGGTGGAAGTATATTTCCGTCTCAGGGAAGCAACGTCTGGGTAAGCTACGGAAACCTTCACCTTTGGTATCCGTTGCAGGAAAGACCGGCGACGGAATGGGAAGCAAGGGTGGACTGGCTTTACAACAATGCAAGCTACACCATCGACAAAGTTCAGGCAAAAAAATACTGGGACGAATACCAGCGGATTTATCTTGAGCAGTGTCCGGTGATCTATCTTGTCAGCGCAAGAAGTTTCTACGCATTGAACAACCGGTGGGATCAGACCAACCTTTACTATGACAATATGTATGGTGCAAGAACGGAATATGTTTTTGCGCGTTAATCAACGGGGATAAAATGAAAGTTTTCAATAAGATCAAATCTACAGTTGTCTATCCATGGACTGTGTTCCGTAAAAAGGTGCCTCTTGGGTCGTTCATTCTGAGCCGCCTTGCCACCATGCTCGTGCTTCTTTATCTTCTTGGTTTTGCACTTTTTGGCCTCATGGAGCTTGCGCCGGGAGACATCGTCGACCAGATGATGAGCCAGCAGATCATGACTGAAATGTCTGCGGGCAAAGGAAACAAAAACCAGTCCACCCAGGATGCAAAATTTTCCGAGGAGCAGGAACAGAAGCTTCGTGAGGAATTTGGAATCGACAAGCCTTTCTATGTTCAGTACAGCGCATGGCTCAAACGTGTCGTGGTTCATCATGATCTTGGGACAAGCCTGATTTCCCGAGCACCCGTAAGTTTTCTGATCCGTTCGCGCATCTGGAATTCCGTATTACTTAACATCATTTCCCTTGTTTTCATCACGGGCTTTTCTTTTTTGCTTGGCGTCTATTTTTCATCCAAAGCCGGAACACGGACGGACATTGCGGCAACATTCTTCGCATTGTTCTTCCATGCATTCCCGGGAATCCTTCTTTTGATTCTGCTTCAGCTTTTTGCATCTCTGTCAGGTCTTTTCCCGGTGACGGCCTATCCTGATTTTCCTTTTGATGAAGCACCGGTGAGATTTACATTCAGCTACATGCACCACATATTCCTTCCCTTGCTTGCCTCTTTCCTTGGGGGCATAGGCGGAACAATGAGGATGATCCGTTCCACCATGCTTGACCAGATGGGAATGCCCTACATCATGGCCTTGCGTGCAAGGGGAATCAGCGAGCGACGGGTATACCTTAACCACGCTTTCAAGAACACGCTCAATCCATACATCACAGGCAGCGCGAATCTTCTTGCCGGTCTTTTCAGCGGAAGCCTCATTCTTGAAATAATTTTTGCATATCCAGGAATCGGCCGTCTCATGTACGAGGCAGTCACTCAGCAGGATGTAAACCTTGTTCTTGCCAACAGCATGTTCGTTTCGGCCCTTGTCCTTGCAGGCATGGTCATCTCGGACATTCTTCTTGCGGTTGTGGATCCACGCATTCGTTACGGAGCAAACTGAAGCGTGAAACACGTCATTGGCAGCATGACATATGGATTGCCACGCCGCTTTTCGGCTCGCAATGACGGGTGGAACAGGTTATAGCAGTGGCATAAAAGATACGTCATTGCGAGGAGCCGCAGGCGACGAAGCAATCCATCATAGATAGGAGTAAGAATGAAAAAAATATTTGAATACATAAAATCACGGCCTCTGGCCTTTGCCTCATTGATTTTCATTGGCCTTGTCTACCTTGTGATGATCTTTGCGGAATTTGTTGCGCCTTATCCTGCGACAAAGTCATTCCCGGAGAACACCTTTCACCCGGCAAACATCCAGCTTGGGATCGACGGAATAAAAGTGCGCGAGTATCGGGTCCTTGAGCCAAGTACATGGCAGTATGCGAGGGTAAAGGACATAAAGCATAACTTTCGTTTGTTTGCCCGTGGCAGCGAGTACAGGATTCTGGGACTTTTCAAAACTAACGTTCATTTGTTTGGTACGGCAGACAGCGATTATCCGGTATATCTTCTTGGTGCGGACAATCTGGGCCGTGATCTTTTCAGCCGCATTGTTTACGGAAGCCGCATTTCCCTGACCATCGGTTTTGTGGCAAGTGCCGTGTCCCTTGTTCTTGCAATAATTTTTGGTGGACTTGCAGGTTTCTTTGGCGGAAAGACAGACTGGCTTGTAATGAGGTTCAGCGAGTTTTTCATGCTGATACCGGGACTCTACCTGATTCTTTTCCTTCGTTCTCTTTTGAATTCAAAAATGGACAGCGGAACTTCCTACATGATCATCACGGTTCTTCTTTCGCTCGTCGGCTGGCCTGGAAGTGCCAGGACTTTGCGCGGTATGGTTCATGCAATCAAGCGTGAGGAATTTGTCCAGAATGCGGTTCTTGAAGGAATGCCTTCACTGGTCATAATTTTCCGCCACATCATTCCGCAGATAACAAGCCTTCTAATCGTAAGTACCACACTTTCAATTCCGGGATTCATCATGAGCGAAACAACGTTGTCCTATCTTGGTCTTGGAATTGCAGATCCGGCTGTAAGCTGGGGTAGCCTCATCAACCGTGACATTTCAACTTTGAATAATTTGAGGAATTTTCCATGGCTTCTTTTTCCGGTCTGGCTTCTGCTTCTTGTGACCCTGGCATTCAATTTCCTTGGTGATGCCCTGCGTGATTTCTATGATCCATATCATGCGGTGTTCAATAAAAAAACATTTGGCGCAAAAAAAAGAGTTCCTTCGCCGGAAGAAAATAAATCATCAGGCGGTAGTCAGGACAAAAAATTCCTTTCCGTTGAAAACCTGCACGTGACCTTTGATCTTCTGCGAGGAAACAAAAACGTAAAGATTCATGCGGTGCGCGGTGTAAGCTATTCCATGGACCAGGGAGAAATTCTTGGAATTGTTGGCGAAAGCGGCAGTGGAAAGTCAGTTTCATCTACTGCAATTCCGGGTCTTCATGGAGACAACGCAACCATCGAAGGAAAAATTTTCTTTGAGGGAACGGAACTTACATCTTTGGACAGAAACGAGCTTCGTGAATATCGTGGAAAGAAAATCGGCTACATTTTCCAGGAGCCGGGGCGTTCATTTGATCCGCTGCAGAATATCGGTTCCGTCTTTGAGGAGACTTTGAGGAATTCCAATCCGCAGCTTACGAAGGAAGAATGTGAAGAAAAAACGATAGAGCTTTTGAAGGAAGTAGGATTGCCTGATCCAGAAAAACGCCTTAAGAATTATCCGCACCAGTTCAGCGGTGGTCAGCTGCAGCGCATTTCAATTGCCCTTTCCCTTGCCCAGGACTGCAGCCTTCTCATTGCCGATGAACCTACGACGGCTCTGGATGTGACGATCCAGGCGCAGATTGTGGAACTTCTTGCGGCCTTGAGGAAAAGCAGAAAACTTTCAATCATTTTCATAAGCCACAACATCGACCTTGTTGCTTCCTTGTGCGACAGGATCATAGTCATGTACGGCGGATTGATCATGGAAGAAGGCAGTTCCGCACAGATAATTGAAAATCCAAGGCACCCTTATACAAAGGCCCTGCTTGCTTCAAGCCCAAAATTCGGAAGTCACTACAAGGACGGAAAACTCACCGCCATCTCGGGCCGCGTGACTGATCCTGCAAATCCGGAACCGGGTTGTCCTTTTGCACCGAGATGTTCACTTGCATCGGAAAAGTGCAGGGAATCAGGATACAACTGCGTAAGCTGATGGTGGGCCAGTCGAACCACCGGCATTTTTTAGATAAGGAAAACAACTATGGAAAATGAGACAGTAATACAAGTATGCAACCTGAAAAAACGCTTTGGCCTTGATGCAGGATTTTTTGCAAAGGCAGACCAGCATGTCTATGCGGTGAACGATGTTTCCTTTGAGATAAAGAAAGGGCAGACCTATGGACTGGTTGGCGAAAGCGGCTGCGGAAAGACAACGACGGCAAGGCTTATGATCCGCATGTATGAATCTGATTCTGGCAGCGTGCTTTACTGCGCCGATGGTGGCTGTCAGGACGTTCAGAAGATGAATAAGAAGCAGCTGGCCTTGTTCCGCGAGAAAGTGCGCTACGTGTTTCAGGATCCTTCCCGTTCATTGGACCCGCGCCTTACGGTCTATGACATTCTGACTTCTTCGCTGAAATATTCCTCAAAGTGGAAGGACAAGGAAGATGCCCGTGCAAAGGCTGCCGCAATCCTTGAAGAAACAGGCCTTGATGCAAAGGATTTGGACAGAAAGCCGTCGGAATTTTCAGGCGGTCAGCGCCAGCGAATTTCCATTGCCCGTGGCCTCATAATGGAGCCGGAAGTTCTTGTCTGCGATGAAGTTGTAAGTGCCCTTGATGTAAGTGTTCAGGCCCAGATTCTGAATCTATTGCAGGATTTGAGGAAGAAAAGGGGACTTTCGTTTCTTTTCATTGCCCATGACCTTAAGGTTTCATGTTGGTTCTGTGACACCATCGGCGTAATGTACCGTGGAATGCTTGTGGAAGAAGGGCCTGCAAAGGACATGTATAAAGATGCAGTTCATCCTTATACACAGGCACTCTTTGCAGGAGCAGGCGGAAATTATAAAATTGAAAAAAACGGAGAAATGAACACACTGCTTGAATCTCCAAAAGGCTGCCCCTATGCACACCGATGTTCCAGGGCAAGTGAAAGGTGCTTTTCTGAAATTCCGGAATGGAAGGAATTAAAGAAAGAGCATAAGGTCAGGTGTTTCAATATTTGAAAATTAATAAAAAAGCCTAATGGAACCTCCTGCACTGTGTTTTGTTCTGCGGAAATCTCCTGAAAAACTGTAAAAAGCATTAAGTGAAAGATGCTGGTGCAGTGAAAGTCTTTCTTCTGCTCTAGCTTCAAACCTTGTATGCTCTATATCAAAAGGAGACTGATATACGGAACCTGAAATTTTCTGCTTCCATATTCCTGCCGTAGTAATGAATCCAATCTCAGCACCGCCAAGAATGTCCGTGTAATAGTCATACCTTGGGGCAAAGAAACTGTCGCCTCCGACTAGGACATAGGCCTGTGTGCAAGGCAGAATGAAGTTGCTTATTCCCACGGCGCCCTTAAAGTGGCCAGCCAGGGTTTCCTTTCCGTCCTTGTAAAGGTTTTGTTCAACACCAGCCCTTAACAGAAATCCTTTTTTAGGAATAAAACTGTCATATACCGGCATAGAAACAATGTTTACAATGTCTGCATACCTAAGGGAAATCTTTTTTTCAAAAACATTGTATCTTAGATTTGCAGTGCAGAATTCAATTTGTGAATTTGGAGAATATCCATCATCCCTGTCCATCATGTTATGTGAAAGAAGACGGAAACTGGCATCTGTAAAAAAATCACCGTCATCAAAGCCGGTTCCGGTACTAATCATGTGTGAACCATGAGGATTCTGAGGTTGAGAAGTTGGAACTGGAATTTCAAAAGCTAAAGATTTTTCACACTTTATTTTATTTCTTTCTGTAAGAACTTCTATAAACCGTTTCTGATATTCTTTTTGAGTAATTTTATTATCTGACAGTAGAAATTTTAAATAGTCTGATGCAAATTCCAGAAGATTAGCCTTTTCTTCATCACTCAGACCTTCTGGTATATTTGAAATTTCAGCTTTGCCCAGACATAATTTCTTTACAAACTTTTTCTGACTGTAATTCATAAAGCTTTTTTCATGCATCATTTTTGAATACATAGAAGGCCTGAATTCAGCATTACCAAGAAGACCATGTTTTTTTAGTTTTCTCATTACCTGAACAGGTTCAACAACAAGAGAACGTTCTTCCGTAAGTTTTGTATCAGGACGCGCAACTTCTATTGGAAAAAGAATACAGTAAGCGCAGTTTTCATCAAGAAAAAAATAATCTGTATAAGTAAAACTCATTTCAAGAATATGACGAAGCATTGTATCATTCTGATCATCTGAAAGATTGAGTTTGTATTCCCAGGTGTCACGCATATCAAGATAACTGTATTGTGTAATTTGTTTATAATATGGAACAATTTCATAGCGGCCAGGATATGCTCCAAAAATTCCCTTAATTGCATAAATTAAACTTGGAGGATCTGTTGCAATAGCCCCATAATTTATAGACATGCCTGCAAGGTGAGGAGTATTTTCACTTTCAATAAGAAAAAAAAGATGTCCAAACATGGAAACAGGACTGTTCATGTAAGCCGCAGGAAAAACAAGATAAAAGGACTTTACTTTAAGCATTTCCTTTATTTTGGCATATTCAGTATCACCATCATAAGGAAGCTGGTTTTTATCTATATTCAGTTTATTGCAAAGCCACTTATAGCGTGAACTGTATTTATAAGTAGGGTGAATCACATCTTCCTTTTTTTCATCGAAGAAAGAATGAATTGTTGCTTCAAGTTCAGCCTTAGGATTTTTTTTACCGTCAGGTGCAAGAAAAAAATTTTTATCATCAAGAAGACTTTTATAACCGGTTATGCTTTTTTTATAATGACAAAGAAGAAGCCAGTAGTCATCTTTATATAAAGAAAGTTCTTCAGCTTTTTTTATAAGTGATGTTTCGTATTCTGTTTGAGAGAAAAGTTTAAATGGAATAATAAGTATAAACAAAAAAAGCAGACTGCGTAATGACAATCTGCTTTTCTCCAAAAACTTGATTTGCATCAAATTAGATTGCGAATGAATGAATTCTTGCTGCTACTTCTTCTGCTGTTACATCGCTAGATGTATAAATGTTGCTGAAGTTGTCCTTAAGTGTGCTCTTGAAAGAAGCTTTGTCAGAAACTGCAAGCATGTCTGCAAGAACGTCAAGGTATTCACCTTCACCCATTGCAATGTCCTGTGCAAGACCGTCCATGTTGTCTGCAACGAAGTTCTTTGTATCTACGAGAGCAATAGCTTCCCCTTCACGATATCCCAAAGTACCTGTTGTAATGGCAAATGCACCGTTTGCACAACATCCGTTCAAAATAGAACCAAGGATTTCCCATCCTTTTCCAGATTTGCCCTGAAGCAAAACACGACCAAGACCAGCACCGATATTGTCAGCAAATACGCCTGCTGAAGCACCGATTACCAACGCAACAGTTGCTGCAAGAACCTTCTTATTCATAATAAACTCCTTTAAAAATAAGATTCTAGATAAAGTATACTTCAAAAAAGGCATTTGTCAATAAATATTAGCTTATGCTTATGCAGTTTATTTGAAAATTAATGTTAAATACTGATTTTTGTTATCGACAGTTCATAATCAATTCAAAATATTCCTAAGTTCGGATTGAATAATTGTTTTTTTTCAATAGATACGGTATAATTTTCCCCAAATTATTTTTTACCTATGTAGAGGACTCTTATGCCTAAGATTGAAGTCAATGAAAAACTGTTCTGGAACCTTCTTGGAACAAAATACAATGACTGGGAACTTTTTGAAAAGAAACTTACATCTGCAAAGGCTGAACTTGATGAAAAGCCAAACATGGAAGACAAAGAAGACGACCGTGTTATAAAGATTGAACTTAATGATACAAACCGTCCTGACCTCTGGTCTACAGGCGGAATCACACGCTGCCTCCGCGAACACGAAGGTGCAAAGCATTCAGACTATTCAAAATTCATGTCAAAGGCAGGAGACCTTAAGGACACTGGAAGCCGCGATGCTTATGTTGATCCTGAACTCCGCTACATCCGTCCATACATGGTTTCTTTCGTAATCTCGGGAAAAGCCATCGACAATGCAATGCTCATCGACATCATGCAGACACAGGAAAAGCTCTGCTGGAACTTTGGCCGCAAGAGAAAGACTGTATCAATGGGTGTTTACCGCCAGGCAAACGTTAAGTGGCCAATCCACTTCAACGCATGCGACCCGGATACAATGAAATTCCAGCCTCTTCAGGGTGAAAGCGTTCAGACTCTCCGCGAAATCGTAGAAACACATCCAAAGGGAAAGGAATACGGCCACATCATCAAGGACTTCCCTAAGTACCCTGTTCTTCAGGATGACAAGGGCGAAGTCATGAGCATGACACCGATAATCAACAGTGCAACTTTGGGGCAGGTTGAAATCGGCGACAAGGAGCTTGTTGTTGAGCTTACCGGTGCCGACATGAAGGACCTCATGCTTTCTGCAAACATCGTTGCATGTGACTTTGCCGATGCAGGTTACGAAATCCTTCCTGTAAAGGTTCACCATGAATATGACACTGGATTCGGAAAGGATGTTACAATTCCTTACTACTTCCAGGAAACAACAGATGCAAGACTTTCTGCAATCAACAAGAAGCTTGGAGAAGAACTTACGGAAGCTCAGGTAGTGGATGCCCTCCAGCGCATGGGAAATACAGTTACAGTAAAGAAGGAAGGCAACGAAACAGTGTTTACAGTTGCTCCAGCTCCATACCGCAACGACTTCCTTCACGAAGTTGATGTCATCGAAGACGTTATGATCGGTATGGGACTTGATTACTTTAAGCCTGCAAAGCCAAATGACTTTACAATCGGACGCCTTCTTCCTGTTACACTTTACAGCCGCAAGGTTAAGAACATTCTCGCTGGTCTTGGCTACCAGGAAATGATCTTCAACTACCTTGGATCAAAGAAGACATACATCGACAACATGGGTGTTGACGGAAGCAATGTAATTGAAATCGCCAATCCAATGAGCGAAAACTACCAGTTCATCCGCCCTTCAATCATCGCATCTTTGTTTGAAGCAGAAGCACAGAGCGGAAACGCAGTTTACCCGCACAAGATTTTTGAAGTTGGAAAGATTGCCTACATCGATCCAAGCGAAAATACAGGAACAAAGACAATCCAGTCCCTCGGATTCCTTACTGCAAGCAACAACGCCAACTTTAACGAAGCTGCTTCTGAAGTAAGCACAATCCTCTACTACCTTGACCACAAGTATGAAGTTGTAGAAACAAACGATCCACGCTTTATCCCTGGCCGTCAGGCAGGAATCATGGTAAATGGCAAGCAGTGCGGTATCTTCGGTGAAATCCACCCACAGATCCTTGAAAACTGGGCTGTTGGTGTTCCTTGCGTTGCAGGTGAAATCGATGTTGAATACATCATGGAAGCTACAGCAAAGGCAGAAGACAAGGCAACAAAGGAAGCAGCAGCAAAGAACGATGCAAAGGCAGCAGAAAAGAAGGCCGCAGAAAATGCAGCACAGTCGGCAGCCGCAGCATTCGATCCTGTTGAACACTTCAACAAATACATCGAGCTCCGCGTAGCAAAAATTGAAAAGGTTGAGACAAACCCACAGGGTGACAAGCTTTACATTGAAACAATGGATGACGGCAGCGGAACACCTCGCATCATTCAGTCTGGTCTTCGCCCTTACCTTAAGGAAGAAGAACTTCTTGGCAAGCACGTAATCATTGCGGCAAACCTTGCTCCAAGAAAGATGAAGGGTGTTGAAAGCCACGGTATGCTCCTTGCTTCCGACTACACGGAAAACGGCGTTGAAAAGGTTGAACTTTTGACAGCTCCTTGGGCAGCACCTGGTACAGTCGTAACTCTTGAAGGTTATGAAGGTGCAGTTGAAAAGCCTGCAAAGATCGACATCGACCGCTTCTGCAAGGTTGAATACAAGGTAATTAACCATGTTGCACACTCTGCTGGTATAGCACTTGTTGCAGCTGGCAAAAAGATTACTCTTGAAAAAGTAGAAAACGCAGAAATAGAATAGTACACGAAGGTTGCTTTGGAAGACATCCGAGGCAACCTTTATTCATTTAATAAAGCAGGCGATGTCCGTAGAAAGTGTTGCCATTAGGACGGTTCGACTACGCTCACCGATCCGGCAGGGTCCCTGAGCGTAGTCGAAGGGCAGGGTATGTCATCCCGAATTTATTTCGGGATCTGGCGTAGTGTTTCTATCAAAGATGCTGAAACAAGTTCAGCATGACGGTATTCTATGCATGACAACACAATTTTCGGACATAACCTAAAATAATTTTTACAACCAGGAATTAATATGGCTGTAGTATCATTTTTATTGGGTTTGATTGGTAGTCTTGGATTTCTTCTTTGCGGAATGAAATTCATGAGTAACGGTGTTCAGAAGAGTGCGGGTGAAAGACTTCAGCGTGCACTTGGTATGGTTGCCGGAAACCGGTTTGCGGGGCTTTTGACAGGTCTTGCAATCACCATGATAATCCAGTCTTCAGGGGCAACAACTGTCATGGTTGTTTCCTTTGTAAACGCAGGTCTCCTTTCCCTTGCTCAGTCCGTGGGCGTTACCTTTGGTGCCAACATCGGTACGACAGTAACAGCCTGGATCGTTTCCCTCTTTGGATTCAACTTTAAGATTAGCGCTTTTGCTATTCCGGTTTTTGGAGCCGGTTACTTCCTTACAATGATGAAGAATGCCAACTCAAGGAACATGGGTGAAGCCATTATGGGCTTTGGCATGCTCTTCCTTGGTTTGAGTGGTCTTTCTGATCTGTTCAGGATTGATCCTGCAAGTCTTGGCTGGCTTCAGGACATTCAGCATATGGGATTTGTTTCCTATATCGTTGGATTCCTCATCGGAATTTTCATTACGGCCTTGATGCATTCTTCCAGCGCCTTTACGGCCATCGTAATTACCCTTGCCTTCAACAAGGTTGTTACATGGGAAATGAGTGCCATCATGACATACGGAAGCAACATCGGTTCAACAATCGATGCAATCATTGCCGCAGCGGGAACAACTGCAGATGCAAAAAGAGCAGCTCTTGTCCATGTATTGTTCAACATATTCGGTACGGTTCTTGTAGTGGTATTCTTCAGACCGCTTCTTAACTTTGTTGAATGGGTTTCTCCAAAAAACAATATTGCGATTCAGATTTCAATTCTTCATACAGTGTTCAAATCACTTACGACAGCTGTGTGTATTCCGTTCGTAAACCAGATCTGTGCCCTTACAAGAAAAATCATCAAGGATGATCCTGACGCATTGCCTTCAACATACAAGCTGGAATTTGTTTCCCATGCCAGGGACAGCTACGGCGGTTACATTGTTCGTGCAGAAGGTGAGATTGCAAAGATGACTGACATCGTAAGCGAAATGTTTGACCGCTTTCAGGTTGGAATTACAACTCTTGATACAAAGTTCATCGAAGATCACATGGAAGTGATGAAGAGCGAGGAAGACTACTGCGACCAGATGCAGGAACAGATTACTGCCTATCTCCTTAAGTGCGAGACTCTTCCAGTCAGTGTAACCCAGCTCTCTAATATTTCTTCAATGATTCAGATTGTTGATGATCTTGAGGCCATTACAGATGAGTGCTATGCCCTTGGAAAACTTATTCAGAAGAGCATTGAAAAGAAAATGGAATTCAAGGATGAGGATATGGAACGCCTCTTGCCTTATGTTGAACTTGCCCGTCAGTTCATGCAGTTCATCCACATAAACATCAACAAGCATCTGTCAAAGGAAAAACTTGAGTTTGCGACAGAGCTTGAAAATTCCATCGATGCATTCAAGAATGAACTCAAGAAACTTGCAAGAAAGCGTCTTGAAGAAGGAAGCAATGTCAAGGCGGAACTTCTTTACATGGATCTTGTCAAGCAGATTGAACGCATAGGCGACCACTGCTTCAACATTTCCGAATTGCTTGCCCAGGCAAAATAAAGTTAAAAAGATATACCGCCAGCAATGACGGGGAAGACATTTCGTCATTACGAGGAGCAGCGAGACGAAGTAATCCATATGCCAGGAAGCAAAGGCATGATGGATTGCCACGCCCGTTCCGGGCTCGCAATGACAGTGTTCAAGAATCGCACATAACTGCGATTCTTGTGGCGAAAGTTATCAAAGATACAGGCTTCTACTGAAGCAAATGCTTTCACCTGTTGGATATCAACCGGATGTTCAAGAATCGCACAACTGCGATTCTTGTGGCGAAAGTTATCAAAGGTACAGGCTTCTATTGGACAAATGCTTTCGCCATTTATCTTACCTGGCCGTCGCCGTCAATAAGGTATTTGATGGTTGTAAGTGCCTTGATTCCCATAGGGCCGCGGGCATGCATCTTCTGGGTGCTGATTCCAAGTTCCGCGCCAAAACCAAATTCACCGCCGTCTGTAAATCTTGTGCTTGCATTTACATAAACGCAGCTTGCATCGATTCTTGCCTGGAACATCTTTGCGTGTGCCATGTCATTTGTGATGATGCTTTCAGAATGCTTTGAATTGTGGGTGTTTATGTAGCCGATTGCTTCATCAATGTCTTCAACAACTTTTACTGCACAGATCATGTCAAGGAATTCAAATCCAAAGTCTGCATCCTGAGCTTTAACAAGCTTTCCGTAGCCTGCCTTTTCAAAAAGACCGTAAGACTTTTCATCGGCACGGACTTCAACCTTGCCTGCAAAAACTTCTGCAAGTTTAGGAATAAAATTTTTCGCCACATTCTTATTTACCACAATGCATTCAAGGGCATTGCAGACTCCAGGACGCTGCATCTTACCGTTGGCTGCAATTTTTGCCGCCATATGAAGGTCTGCGCTGTCATCAACATAAAGGTGGCAGATTCCGCTTCCTGTCTCAATTACAGGAACCTTTGCTGTCTCAACGACTGTCTTGATCAGGTTTGCGCTGCCTCTTGGCAAGGCAAGGTCGATTTTTCCGACGGCTGTAAGGATTTCCGGAACTTCATCGCGGCTTTCGCATGGAGCAAGTTCCACAGCTTCCGGTACACCGTTTTCAACTGAAGCAAGACCTTCCTTGATTGCCTTTACGATGGCCTTGTTTGAGTTAAGTGCAGATGATGAACCGCGGAGAAGAATTGCGTTGGCGCTTTTGTATGCAAGGGCAAAGGCATCCACTGTAACATTCGGGCGGCTTTCATAGATGATGGCCACAACGCCAACAGGAACCCTTGTCTGCCTGATGAGGAGTCCGTTTGGTGTTTTCCAGCCTGCAGTTTCTTCGCCGATTGGATCTGTCTGTGCGATGATTGATTCAACACCGCCGATGATTCCGTCCATTTTCTTTTCATCAAGGCTAAGGCGGTCAATGAGGCTTTCCCTTGTTCCCTTTTCACGGGCAATCTTTACATCTATTGCGTTGGCGGCAAAAATTTCAGCCTTGTTTTTGCGTAGGCTTTCGCAGACGGCTTTGAGGGCTGCGTTTTTGATTGTTGCGTTCTGCAAGGCAAGCTTTTCAGTTCCGCCTCTGAGTGAAGCGCAGATTGCATTTATGTCCATAATGGTTCTCCTATGTAATTAAAAAAATAGCCCTCGTAAAATACAAGGGCCTTATGGTTGACAGTTACTAGTAGTTAGCAAGGAAATACATGGCAAGCAGAAGAGCTGTCCTTGTTTTTTCCTCTGTCCAGTCTGCATCCTGTGGAAGAGACTTGATATACCACCAGAAGATGCCGAATTCGGGGTCGATGCGGAGGGCATATTCCTCAAAATCCTTTGACTTTGACTGTGTGCCGAACATGAGGTATACAACGTCTTCAACAATGGAAAAAAACTGAACATAAGAATTTCTGTATTTCTTTTTTCCAAGCATTTTGTGGAATTCCTCAAGATTGTAGAGAACCTGGGCCTTGAGGGCTTCGTCTGATTTTTCAACCCATGTCTTCTGAATAAGAAGAACAAGATTCTTGTCAAAACTTGTGATGAGTTTTGCTTCCTCATCCGACTTGTTGTCTGCGATTTTCTTAAAGCTGTCTCCGAGTCCAAAAAAATCCGCAAGCTGAACCGCATTCTTTACGGCGCTGATTTCGCTGGTTGTTTCCAGCAGGCTGCTTAAAGCAGAAAGTGTTTTTTTATCTACAAATTCATTGATTAAATTATTATTTTCTGACATACGGACATTTTAGATTTTTACGGTTTTTGTTTCAAGTATGGGCGGAATCAAAACAGCTCCCCTTCCATGCCCCCGCCGTCGCCTTAGCAATCTTTGGTAAATGTTGTAGACTATTTTTTATGGAAGGAAAGAAGCTTCTTGTTGTAGTAGTTGTGGCGTTTATGTTAGTTAAAGCCGGTGCTATAGAAAAATATTTTTCATTGGAATCTCATGGTGGATATGCAGGCGGAAGTCTTTCAGAAATAATTTACCAGCCGAAAGATTGTTCAAAAAAAATAAGTCTCCTTGAATGGGACAGAAACATTTTTTTTATAGGTGCTGGTGCGCATATCGATTTTGGAAAGCTGGTGATTCAGGTAGGATTTGACTATGGTTTGTCTGACAGCTGCGGAAAAATGGCAGACAGCGACTGGCTTAATATAAGTAATTATGAAATGAAGACAACCTACTCCATAGGTGACTCAGAAGCCCTTAAAAATTATCAAACTGAACTTGGCGCTTGTGCTTTACCCAAAGAAAACTAACCTTTAGAGGGGTAAATCAATGAAACTTTCAAAAATTTTGATGAGTGGTGCACTCGTAGCTGCACTTGCATTTGGTGTAATGGGATGTAAGGCAGAAGATGATGATGATGAACTCAAAGCACTTTCCGGAAGTAACAACGACTACAGTGTTGATTTCAAGAATGAAGGCAATGATGTCTACAGAGCTTACCACACAACAACATTTAAGCACGCTGGAGCTCTTTGCCAGGTTACAATGAATACAAGCAATGGTGGCAAAGGTGCAATGGGTTACATCTGGGATCTCGAATCAAATTCAACCCGCGCAGAAAAGGAACCTAGAAGATTTTTCATCGTAGGGTTCAATTACGATTATACAGAAAAGGGTAAGGTTGCATATTATGTTTCAAGGTATTCTAATGTAACTGATATCGAAGCAAAAAATTTTGGTGCTACTTCAAATGGTGCTGCTGAAAAAGTATATGTTGAACTTAATACCACAAATGTTTGTACCCCGACTATAGATACAAACGGTGATCTTACAATGACATTTGATGTTTATGAAGACGGCGAGTTTACTGTTGATGAAAATGGAAAAAAGAAGTATACATCTTACAATGGTGGATTTGTAGTAGACATTTACAACGGAAAGATTGAAACAGCAGATCTCAAAACAGCAAATAAGGTTAAATCTGTTAAGATTCCAGCAGCTGATGTTGGTTATAAGACAGCAGAGTCTGATGTTACAAAGCCAATTTGTAACCAGAAGCAGGGTGCGGTATATGTAAATGTTTACCAGGGATACACACTCAAAGGTAAATGGTACTATGCAGACACATACAAGGCTGCAGAAGTAGTTGAAGACTAATTTCTCATTAGTTTGACCAAATAAACAGGGCTGTCCCAAAAGTAATCTCAGGGTGGTTGAGCTTAGTCGAAACCACCACATATAGTGGTATCGGGCATTTCGACATTGCGGCTTTATGGAAGCTCCGCCGCCATATGCAATGACCCTGGCATGAATACTTATTGGACAGCCCCTTTGTGTTATAAGGAAGCAGGATGCTTCGACTATGCTCAGCAATCCTGTTGTCTTGCTTTATATGAATTAG
>JAEDDW010000150.1 GCA_016293645.1 Treponema sp.
CCCTTACCCGCCCCGAAAACGCCTTGTAGGGCGTTTCTGGGGCGTTTACAGCCCTTTCTTAAATTCCTCCACCAACAGATCGCTCAAAGCCTGTGATGGGCGTATTTTGACCGTTATATGCCCCTCCGGTACGGTGTCCCACCATTTGCGGATCGTTTTCGGATCAAGTCCGGTGTCCCTATGACAATCGGCCTTGCGTCCCTCTGGATGCTCCTGCCGCCACGCATAGACTTGCGCTTTCTTTTCTTCTGCCCCTTTTCTTCTCCATGTGCCGCCAGGATAATCCACTTCCTGCACCGCCCTTGCTCTTTTCAAATGCTCTTTCTGTGATCTACCATTCCTCTTGTTGCGCTCGATGCGAACATCGGTCAGAGCTTCAATATCGGAAATCGTGAAATTGTAATACTCCTTGTCGTAGGCTTCCAGCGCACTCCGTATATCTTCCTCGGTCAATGCGTTCTCATGCTTCACCATCTGCAGATCATCAAAAGCCTCTTTCATATCCTGCCGGAGCTGCTGCTTCGACACACCGCATTTGTAAGCATAGATAGCAAGGCACATCAAAAAGAAATACCGATGCCCGCCCTTTATCTCTCCGATCTGCCGCAGCCACCAATGGTAGAGCGCATACGGATCATCACCATGCACCTTTCCGGCAATATCCCACTTCTTGCGTCCTTTCTCGCCTCTCACAACAACACGCTCATACCACTCCGGATATGCCTCCCTCGCCTCAGCTCGTGTCATTTTGGATGGGCTGAAAGGCTTATTGACATCCACCCTGTTTTCTGGCTTTGCGTAGGCGTTCAGATAATCCAGCGTTACCCGTTCTCCGGTACGGAAAGCGACCAGCTCCGTCCCATGCTTGTCATTGATGCTGCCCACCATGCGGAAGCTCTGATTGATGGATTGATACTGGATCGCCTTGACCTGCGAAGTGCTGCCATACTCCCATAGCCGGAAAGTGAGGTCATATTTCAGACTTTTAAGCTGAATTTTTATATTCGGGTATAGGTCAATCGGCTGCTGGAAAACATAGTAGATATGCAGCCCTGTCCCCGACAGAACAAGGAAAGTCGGCATCGGCAACCGGCGCACTCGCTCCGGATCGCCGCCAAAGCGCAGAAAGAGGTTGCGCAGCTCGGCAAGACCTACGCCATCCAGATCGAAGATCAGAGCATACATCCGCTGGGCGTTCTCCAGCCTGTTCTCCTTTCTGCGATATGCAAGACCGCTGCACAAAGTAAGGCTGTTCCCCTCGACAAACTCCATGTAATCCTGTTCCCATGTGTCGTTATACATCTTCCTGCGCCGGAGCTTCTTATCCTCGCTCTGTTCGTCCCGATACAGATACACAGCGTTCGGATGGGAAAAATCCGTGTGCCGTTCTCCGGAGTTCTCATTGTCCGGAAACAGCTCTTTATAAAACTCATAGCCTCCGACCTCCGGATATTGTGCGCTCAAATACTCGTAGCAGCCTCGATAATTCTCGGTCATATTACCACCTCACAAAAGAAAAAGTACCAAAAAGAAAATCCGCTGCGGCGGGGATCGCCTGCGGGCGGGAAGGGGGAAAAGGGGGAGCAAAAGAGCGGCGGCTACGCCGCCTTAAAGAGAAAGTCACCTCCCCCTTTTCCCCCTCGCTGCGGGGCATTGAAAGTGCCGCCACTATGGAAAACCCGATGGGTTTACCACAGTGGCTTGGAAAACCTCTAACGAGGTTTACCACACTTCCAACACCCCTCCGCTCACCCCCCTTTTCCCCTCCGACTTTCTCCCTTTCAGAGAGAAAAAATATAGGTTGGGAGTACCCTTACAGGGGGCTTAGATTATCAATACAGCAATTCCCTATTTTCAGTTGTTATTATAGCCTGTCCGAAAGAGATTTTCAAGCCCTCCGGACAGGCTTCTTTTACAGCTCCATGCCGCCCATTCCTCGCTGGTGCTGCTGTTGCTCCTGCTGCTGTCCAATCTCCGGATCGGGCAGCAGCTCCCTCGCCTTTTCAAGCAGAGGACGCAGACGCTCCGGCAAGTGTTCTTCCAAGAAGTCCAGCATCCGACCGATGCCGTCCGTCAGACGCTCGGTGAAGCTGCGTTCCTCCTGCAGCTCGGATTGCAGATAATAGTTTTCATCGCGCAGCCTCCGGTTTTCCTGTTCAAGCCTCTGCTGCCGCTGCGCTTCTTCCAGCCGCTTCTTCATGGACGGCACCTGTGACCGCAGACGGGTGTTTTCCTCCGTCAGCTCCTGTACCTTGTGCCGATCCGTCACGCTGCGCAGTGCCATTTTCTTTAGCTGCTCGACCTGATCCACCGTCACGCCCTTTACTGCCCCTGTGAGCGTCTTTTCCGGCTGAATATCATGCAGGGGTGCATTTACCCTGTCAGCCTCCTTTAAGAGCCGCACAGTGCCTTTCAGAGCGTCCCGCTGCCGTTCCAGCTCAGCAACCTCCCGCTCTACTGCCGCTGTCTGCTGCTGCACCGCTTCCAGCCTCGCAGCCGCTTCCTTGAACTGCGGCAAGTCCATGTGCGGTCTGTTCGTGCCGAGAGAGATAATTTCAAAATCGTGCCGCTGGGCGATCTCCGTCAGAGCTTCTTTCTCCCGTTCCATCCACGCCGCCCATTCGGTCTGCTTTCTGCCGACACCGACAAACCCCTGCTGCTTCAATGCCTGTTTCATAGATACCCTTGTAGAAAGTCCTCTTGACTGCTCCGTTGCCACAGGGATAAAATCGACATGGAGATGGGGCGTTGCCTCGTCCATGTGCAGCACCATATTGAACACCCGCAGATGGGGGTTGCGTTCTGCAAAAGACTCCGCAAAATCTTTCAGAGCTGCCGCCGCCCGTTCTCCGTCCGGCGTACCGCACCCACAGTCGCTCATGTTGCCGATCTGGAAGATCGCTTCATGGAACAGCTTTTCCTGTTTACTCTGCCGGATATGCTCATAGTAGTCCGGTATCTTATCTCTCGTTTTGGTTTTCTTTGCGTTGTAGGCTGCGAGAGCTTCATCAAAGACCATATGATAGACCTGCTTCAGATCCTCGTTGCAGAAAACAATGTTCTGCTCCGTCCGGCTCCGGTCTACATTCGCCGCTGAGAAGCTGCGGTTGTTGTGCCGGATGCTCCCTGCACCTGTCATACCCGAAATCGTAACTCCCATAAAATCGCCCCCTTTCCGCTTATTCTTCCGTCCTCTATTTTATCATAAATTTCCGCTAAAAACAACCTCTTTGTTACTTTCTGGTGAGAAAGTAACGCAAAAGCACTTTCACACCGCCACCCCATCGGTGCAGCGGTGTGAAAGTGCTTTGCGCCCCTAAAGGGGAGGGGTTGCCGGAGCTGCTTCACTGCCGGCTCGTGCCTGCTGCTCTGCCAGCTCCGGAGGGGCGCTGCCCCTGCCGTCTGCGGACGGCTCCCCGACCTTCATCCCACCGATAAACTG
>JAEDDW010000151.1 GCA_016293645.1 Treponema sp.
CTGTAAGCTGCCTGATAGCTTCGTATGCAGAATCAAGTCTTGATTTCACATTGTCGGTGAAAATCTTTTCCTGGATGTTGCCGACCCTGTCCTCAAGATTGTCTATGAGTTCCAGAATCTCCTGGGCTGCAAGGGCAATGTCGTTTGCCATGTCCGAGATGTCCATTTCCTTGACGGAATCATTCCTGAAGGCTCTGAGCGCGTCTATTATCAGCTTGTCCTTTGAAAGAAGCTCAAGAGGCCCGTCACGGAATTCCGCCCCAAGAAGAAAAAGGGAAATGTTTGAATCCAGCATGTTCAGGTCAAAGATCTTTGCCGAATCAGGCTTTGGAGAAAGGTTCATCTCGTTGATTTTACGTTCGATGTGCTTCTGTAGCTCTATTATTTCCTTTTTTTCTACGACCATACCTTAGATTAAAGTTTGTTTTGTTGATTTAGTCAATGAAATAATACTTATAGGCCTACTTCGACAGGCTCAGCAGCCCTGCGCATCCGTAGGATCCCTGAGCGAAGTCGAAGGGTCCACTCAACGGCCTTTTATAGCACGTTCAGTCCCATAAAAATTCCACATTTTCTTTCTCCAATATCCCCCAAAAAAAGAGGTAATTTATAATAAAAATATATGAATTATGTAATAATTTTTAGATCATAACAAAAAGTTTGCGTATTTTTCCAACTATGTTAAAATATTCTTTAATTAAAATCGCTTGTATTGTTGTCAGTTAATTGTACATGAAAAAAGTTAGGGGGCAAAAAGTGAATCTCAAAAAAGTAAGGTCAGCCATCAGAAATTTCATTCTGGCTGCGGGACTTGTGTTACCGCTGTTTTCGACTGTTTCCTGTGAAATCGGTCTTGGTGAAAGCGTTGATACCCAGGCACCAGTGATCTCCATCACCTATCCGCCGGTTGGTGCTACCATCATGGAAGATTTCATTCTTTCCGGAACATACGCCGACGATAAAGGAATCACAGGTGTCACCGTAACCATCCAGGGAACCGGAATCGACAATGGAAATTTTTCCATGGGACCGCTTGCAGCCACCTATGCAGACAACATCTGGCAGATAAACCTCAACAAATCAAACGGAACAGGTATCTACAACGGTTACGATATTCCGGATGGTCCGATCGAAGTGACTGTCAACGTATCCGACGGTGGAAACCATACAACTACAGAAAAAAGAGCCCTCGAGATCGATAATACAGCTCCTATCCTCATTCTTGCAAAACCTCTGTCCACAGCCCAGGATGCAAGTCCCACGACTTACGGACGTGTCCTCAAGCTTACCGGAGACATCTATGACCTTCACCAGTCAAACGGAATCTCTGTAAAACTTCATTATGCCCTTTATGACAGGGAAGCCGGAACGATTGGAGCCGTCAAGACCCTCGACGGATATTCCATCAACAGTTCAATGACAGATGACAGCCCTCTCATTATTGCCCAGTACTATCCGACAAATGAAGCAAACGACGATGCCAAGAAAGCAATGCGCCAGAACTATATCACCCTCTACGGAACTGACGCAGATGCAGGCAACGGACATACCCTCGACAAGATTTTCTATTGTGGAGTCCAGCTTACCGACTGCGCAAAGGTTTACCGCAATCCAGCCGACCAGACAGGAGCGGATAAAGGCAATACAACAGAAAGATACTATATAAACTCAACAAACTTCTACAATGAACTCCAGTCTGAATCTTCTACAAGAACAGGCGGAAAGAATTTCAACATCTCGGCAACAAAGATCGCAAAGATGTTCAACGGCACCGGAACTGAATATTCGGCAGACGACAAGGCAGCCATCGTTGACGTACTGAACACAAAGGGCAACTGGTCCACATCGGTTGCAGAAAACATCAATACAGAAGAATCTTCAAAATTCCTCATCAACCCGGACAACAGCCCTACATGGAACGTAAGCGGCTATGAACTTGGCAATGCCCTTGGCGATGCAGTTACCGGATTCAGAGCCCTTGCACAGGGAAGTTCAGTATCATTCAACATCAACGCCGGTAGGGACAACACGCTCATCAGACCGGAGACCGTTTCGGTAAAACTCAGGCACTACACAAGCTTTGAAAGCTACAAGTCTGGAGTTTCTTCCGGAGATGACATTATCCTTCTCGAAAAAGGAACCTGGAGCGAAAACGACGCGGCTACGGCAATCTCTCAGCAGTTCACACCTACAGGAAAGGACGTCACATTGCGTGCCGGTGAATTCTACGTGTTTGTCGTGGAAGGTATTGACCGCAACACCAACGATGTGGTTTCTGCGGACGGTGCCGTATACGGCTTCATGGTAAAGAGGGCAGAGACTCCTCCGGAACTTTATGATGTATCGACCAGAGAAATCATTGGCGGCGTACCAAGCGCCAAGACCATAGACGAGGCAGCCGGTGGATTCACCGACGGAAAGAAGAAGATCTCGATTTCCGGTAAGGTGAAGATGCTCGGTCAGGAATTCGCGGAAGACACACCTGTCGCAGTTGCCTACACATGTTCAAATCTTCTTGATTCAAGCCAGGTCATCGGTGACCTTGGTACTGAGATCACTGTCAACTGCGGTGAAATTGTGGACGACATGGCCGGCTGGTCGGTTGTTCTCGGCGGAAAGCTTTGTCCTGATGCTCCAAGCAAATACAAGATCACTGTGAACATCGTGATGAAGAATGCTTCCGACATTACTTCAGCCGCAGAAAGAATCAACTTCTATGTTGACAACATGGAGCCGGAAGTAAAGAACGAAAAGGTAAGCCCTTACGTTGTCGTAGGTGAAAGCAATGTCCTTAACGGAACTGTAAAGTATTCCGCATCGATTGCAGATAACAATGAAGTTGCTGATGAGAACATCGGTACATGGTTTGCACGTAACGGTGATGCTGAAATCGCTAGCGGACCTATCGACAAAACAGACTTTACGACTACGGCAATCGACACGACACGTATTGGTGAGACAGGAACCCTTACAATCGAAGCTGATGCCTGCGATAAGGTAGGCAACCTCAAAAAGCATATCAAGACCTATGCCGTTGACCAGAAGACAGATAAACCTGTGATCACACCAGGCAACTACAAGACAGATGTTGCTGCAGACGACATAAAGGTAAACAGCAATCTCTTTGGCATCACAAGCAACAACAAGATCTATGCCACAATCACTGATGATGATGGCATTGGTGCCGTAAGGGTATACAGAAGACTTCTTCCAGACGGAACTGAGGAAGAGATCATGAATAAGCCGGGGGATGGCATGCTCACCTATGCCCTCACAATCGATCTCAATAGTTTCACAGTTGAAGGAAAGTATGAATTCAGGGTGGAAGTTGATGACAGCCTTGGAGAGACAGAATACTCAAAGATCAAGGATAGAGACCATGTATTCTATGCAGGTGTTTCTTCCGGGGCACCATCCATCCAGAGAACAACCCAGGA
>JAEDDW010000042.1 GCA_016293645.1 Treponema sp.
TTGATGCAAATGCACTTTGTACAAACTTCCAGGACCTCCACGGGCTCAAGCAGCTTCCAGGTCTTGCAATCCAGAGACTCCTTGCAGACGGATACGGATTTGGTGCAGAAGGCGACTGGAAAACGGCAGCTCTCGTACGTACCTTCAAGGTAATGACAGAAGGTCTTGTAGAAGCAGGAAAGGGAAACGCCTTCATGGAAGACTACACATACAATTTTGTCCCAGGAAAGGAACTTGACATGGGAAGCCACATGCTTGAAGTTGACCCTGAAATTGCAGTTTCAGGTGCAAAGCCAAGAATCGAAGTTCATCCTCTTGGAATCGGCGGAAAAGAAGACCCTGCTCGCCTCGTATTCAACTCAATCACTGGCGAAGGACTTTGTGCAGCCGTTGTTCAGATGGGAGACCGCTTCCGCTGCGTTGTAAACGAAGTTGAAGTCGTTCCACCGGAAGCCCCTCTGCCAAAACTTCCTGTTGCACGCATGGTATGGAAGCCATACCCAACAATGGAAACAGGTTCTGAAGCATGGATCCTTGCAGGTGGCGGTCATCATACAGCATTCTCAAACATCGTCACAAGCGAAATGCTCCGCGACTGGTGTGAAATACTCCAGACAGAATGTGTTGTAATCGACAGGAGCACAACGATTCCTTCATTCCGCAACGAACTCAGGTGGAATTCAGTTTACTTCAACAGTAGACATCTGTAGATGCGATGATTATGAGAGCATGAAATCTTAATTAGAAAAAAAATGCTGTCCAAAAAAGTTTCTGAAAACTTCCAGGACAGCACCCTTTCTTTGTTGATTTCTAGTATACGCTTAAAATCTTCTGAAGCTTTTCTTTTCCAATGATCTTCATGAAGTTTGCAAGACGAGGTCCTTGATCCTTACCGATCAAAGCGTGGTACAAGGCTGTGAAAAGAGCCTTTGATTCAAGCCCCATCTCTGTAGCAATGTCGTACATTGCCTGCTGACATTCCTTGTCCAATGCATATGTTCCAACCTTAGGAACAACTTCATCACGAACACGTTTAACCGCAGCAAGCATATCGCCTGAGATATCCTCTGCCTTTGATCCGTCCTTGCGGAGCTTGAAGCAGAAGTCTGGAGCACAGTCAGGAGCGCTTTCGTTTACCCAATACCAGGCACATGCACAGCGGCGGCGCAGGCATTCTTCCTGCTCAGGCTTTACATCACCGAGGGAAGCGATCACTGCATCAACATCTCCATCATAAGTCTGGAGCAAAGTTGTCAAAAGTCTGAACGGTACCTGATATGGCTGAACCTTTGGCATACCCGGTTCGATCTGGCTCAATTCGTAGATTCTCTTTTCACGGAGGAGAATTGATTCCTTCTTTGCAGGATCCTTTTCCTTTGGTTCCTCAAGACCCCATACAAGGCGTTCTGTCTTGTCGTATGCTTCATAAACTGTAACAACGTCAAGATCAAAGCTGATTGAGAATTCATGGTCAACCTTGTTCTGTGCAAAGATGTAGCGCAAAACTTCAGGCTGATAGACTTCAAGGGCATCAACAAGGGAAATTACCTTACCCTTTGAAGATGACATCTTTCCAGGAACACCCTTGAGCTTTACGAAGTCGTACTTCATTGTAACAGGTGCATCCCAGTTGTAGATTTTCTTTGAAACAAGTTTTGCAGTGTCGTAAGATCCACCAGGGCTTATGTGGTCCTTTCCGCCTGGTTCAAAGCAGACTTTTTCCTGAGCCCATCTCATCGGCCAGTCAACACGCCAGCCAAGCTTGATTCCGCCGAACTTGCGGATATCTACAGTCTCTTCGCAGCCGCATTCACACTTGTAGCTTACTCCGTATTCACCGTCGTAGCCTGTGATTTCAGTCGTGTCCTTGTTGCACTTTCCGCAGAAAATTGCAGTAGGCCAGTAAATGTCTTCCGGCTTCATCTTGTGGTCATCGTCGCGGTAATGATTCAGGCATTCTTTGATGAGCTCACGGTTCTGGAGGGCGTTCTTCATGCCTTCCGCATAGCGGTTTGCACGATAACGTTCTGACTGATAAAGAAATTCAGGATGGATTCCAACACGTGGAAGCTGCTTTTCAATATCAACTTCATGATGGCGTGCATAGTTTTCATCACGACCGAATGTATCTGGAACGGAAGTAATTGGATAGCGGAGATATTTTTCAAGTTCCTCCGGCTTTGGCATGTTGCCAGGAACCTTGCGGAATACATCATAATCATCCCATGAATAGATGAAGCGAACATTCTTGCCGCGGTCACGCATTGCACGAACAACAAGATCAACAGTGATGATCTCACGGAAGTTACCGATATGAACTGTTCCTGAAGGTGTGATTCCTGAAGCACAAGTGTAAGAATCCAGGTCACCCTTTTCCTTGATAATCTTAGCAGCCTGCTGGTCAGCCCAGTGGCACAATTCTTTAACATCTCTAGACATAATGGAATAAAGTATAGTGAAAAAAATAACAAATTGGAATATGGAAGAGAAATAAAAAAAGCCGTCACCAAAAAGGCAACGACTTGCATGAAACTAATCGATACAGTTCTTCCACAGGTCAAGGAATTCAAGCATGAACTGCTGGACATCACCAAACCACTTTTTCTGAAAGCGGCATGCATTGACACCGACATAACGGAAGTGCCAGCATTCCCAGCGGTAGCCTGTTACATCTTCATAGCCTTTAGGGAACGAAAGTGACCAGCCATAGTCAGCGGCATTTCTATAGACCCACTGCCCCATTCTAGTCTGATCAAAGTCATCGCTGATGCTGCCAAAGTCAACTGCTGTCGCAAGCTGATGCTGGCTTGTTCCAGGACGGGCACTTTCACGCTCAGCTTCTTCAAGTCCATCAACACTGACCCAGTAGTTGAAAAGGTTTTCCTGATACTGGTACGAACGGTATACGGAACTTACAAGAAGAGTAACGCCGTCACGTTTTGCAGCCAATGACATTTTCTTAAGTGCGTCTAAAGCTTCCGGCCGGATGAACATTCCTTTTTTGTTGAGATTGAAATAATCGTTGGCCTTAAGTTCTACAAGATCCTTTGGCACATAATTTTTTTCAGCCTTGTGTTTCTTATCGATTAAAAAAAACAGGCTCTTGTCATCACTACGGAACGTTTTCTCTTCCGCCAGCAGGACTTCAAGATCACCAAGGAATTCAGCGCTGTTTCTACTGATGTTCCTGCAAAACTCAGCAGCCCTTGGATTCATTCCGGAAAGGACAAGATCAAGATCTGAAATTTTCTGATCAACAATTTTTCTTTCCACGGAACTTTTTTCCGCGGCCGTTTCTGCATAAGCTTTTTTAGTACAACCACAGCATAAAAAAGAAAGGCCAAAAAGCCCTGTGAGCAATGCGGCACCAGCTTTAAAGCTAAACATCTGCAACCTCGGTCACGGAATGTATTATGTGGAACAGGTCAAAGAATCCTGTTTTATTAAGGGCTATTCTCGTAGATTCCGACGGATTCATGACAAAGAGTCTCGTATTATATTCTTCACCATCGTTGTGTCCGGCAATAATGATACCGACTCCTGACGAATCAATCTGAGTAACCTGTTCCATATCAAGAACAACGTTTGAATCTATGATGTACTGGTTTACCTTCTGCTGTAGCTCTACGCAGGTATTCGAATTGAATGTCCCTGAAAGCTCAAGAAGCATATAGTTAACGCCGACCTTTTCGCGCAATGTCAACTGATCCATTTAGCAATTCCCCCTGTCATGCCTTGTTTCCCAGATACTTGATTACAAGCATGGTAACATCGTTTTCCAATTCCTTTGATGCAAAATCTACAAGAACCTCGTAGGCAAACTTAGTCATCTTTTCTGCAGGATAACCTGAGTTGTCCATAAGTGCAGTCTGAGTTCTGGCCTTACCGAAAATATCTCCACGAAGCGACTTGGTATCAAGAATTCCGTCTGTAACAGACATGATGATATCACCTTCAGCAAGCTTGACCTTCTTTACCTTGAGAAGAGGAGTAACATCCTTTACAAAACCAAGGATGTGTCCTTCACCCTGAACTTCAATTACGTTGTTGTATGCACGTGTATAGACATAAAGTGCAGGAGATCCACAGTTGATGTAATACAGTGTATCGTTGTTGAAATCAAGAAGACCGAAAATACCTGCAAAGAAGGTTCCCTTTGGAAGGGAGTCACGTATAAACACGTTTACCTTTGCAACAAGTTTCTTGAAATCTGTCGTCTCTGCAAGGTAGGTACGGATGATGGACTTAAGGATGACCATGCTCATGGAAGCGGCGATACCTTTACCTGAAAGAGCACCGATAATGAAGATATGACGTGTGTCTGTAAGACGGATCATATCAACGAATTCACCACCGATGTTGTGGGCAGGAATCATAAGATAGCCGGCATCAACTTTCTTGCTCTTGATGAGATCCATGTTTTCCTGGATGGATGTGATGATCTGTCCAGACATGCGGATTTCACGGTTGACGGTACCGACAACAGATTCATTCATGATGTTCTTTACGTAATATCCAACTACGAAAAGATTTGAATAATACTTGTTGAAAACATCGAAATCGTATTCAGAATAAATGTTTCCGCTTGCCTTTGGGCCAAGAAGAATGAGACCTATGAAGTTCCGTCCTTCATTAAGCATGATGAGGGCATCTGAATTCGTCTGGTTGAAAAGAGTGCTGAGTTTTCCTTTGATAGCAGAAAGAGCGCTGTTCCTTGTGATCTGTTCACGGAAAATTACCTGACGGTGTGCGTTCATGATTGCATCACCGGTTGCATGCTCAAAAGGAATCTCAACATTGGTATTGTCGTCAGAAGAATAAACAACGGAGATATGTCCAGTTCCGTCGTCCATGACAATCTTCATTGATGTAGTACCTAGGTACTTCTTGAAAATTCTGAAAACATCGCCGGTGATTTCCTGAGGACTGAGGGAAAAGTCAAGGGCTGTAATATCCTGCTCAAAGCTTTCAGCATAACGCTTGGCACGGAACAGTTCAGACTTCTCAAATTTCTTGTGCATCATTGTTTCGAAAAGAACAACAGCGAGAACAATGGCAAGCAGGGCACCGCTGAAAAGAAGGGAATCAACATTCTTCAAATCCTGAACGAGAATGAATCCTACGCCAATGATCAGAACAGGAATTGCAAAACGCAGCATGAAACGAACGCAGGCACGCATGACTCCGCGGACATCTGTAACTTCATCATTGTTGTTTGTTCTTATGAAGATGTAAATCATCGGAAGATATCCGACTGGAGCAATAGCCATGATGTAAGGCATATAGAGCGCACAGTTTGAAAGATACCAGAATGCCACCCAGGAAAGCATCACACCAAGAACGTTGCTTATGATGTTCTGCTTCATGAGTTTTGTCTCTGAATTTTCTGCCCTTACAAGAATCATAAGGGAAATGAAGCCAGGAAAAATTCCTCTGTAAATCAGGTTGTATATGTTGAGCCATGTAAGCCTGAGCGAATAACCAAACTTTCCGCCGATGGCAAGACCGGAAACAATATCAAATCCTGTAGAAGAATACTCGAAAAGGTTGAGTCCATTTGGAGCAAAGAACACGATGTACAAAGCCGCAATATAAAGAATTCCCTTAAGAAATCTCATGAAACCAGTCTTATTGTGGTTCGGATACAGGAGAAGATAGTCACAGCATGAAACGGAAAGCCATCCCATGAGCATGAATGTTGTTCTACCTGCGATGAGTGCAAACTGTCTTGTACCCTTGAGAGTAAGAAAAACAGTAAGCGCCATGAAGAAGAAGACGACACTGCTGAAAAGAACCAGGTTGACAAGATTGCTGGAACTCTGATGCTTGTTTGAAAGACGGTCTACTCTGAATGACTGAAAGATCAGGATTGCTCCAATAAGTATATTTATAAAAACGTAAATCATCTTTTACCTCTCTACCTTTGCAACCATCATGGTAACGTCGTCTCTGAGTTTCTTTCCGCCGTTGTAGTCCATGATGAGATTCACAACGTCATCGATGAATTCCTTTGGCGACTTGGCGGCACTTTTCTTGATCGTGTTCTGATAAAGTTCAGTATCACCAAGTTCAATGCCTTCGTCGTTCATAACTTCAGAAACACCATCGGAAGCCATGAGGATGACGTCATCACGGAACAACCTCTGCTCTGCGACTTCAACCTCATCAATATCAATGATTCCGACAAGGGAACAGTTTGAAGTCAAAGGCTTGATTCTGTAGCCGCTTGGAGAATTGGTGATGATAAGAGGATCCGACATGGAAGCATTTACATAGCGGATCACCATTTTTTCCGTATCAACAACACCAAGGAAAAGAACAGTATACTTATCCTGGAGTTTCATTCCCTTGATGGCCTTATGGATCGCCATGATCATGCCAGGCAGATCTTCCTTGTCCTCAAGGATCTTGGCAGTATTCATAACAAGACCCATGACCAGGGCGGCGGCAAGTCCCTTTCCTGAAACGTCACCAAGCATGAGAAGAGTCTTTGTCGGAGTTATTGGAAGAACTGAATAATAGTCTCCGGAAACGTTGACCAGCGGACGGTAATATGCGGCGATGGACAGTTTGTCGATCTTTGGCATGTTGAGCGGAAGGAAGGACTGCTGTGTATCAGCAAGCTGCTTCCATTCACGTGAAAGGGATGCAATTTCCGAAAGATCTGAGATTGTATTTGATCTTTCAAGGAAACGTTCAAATTCCTCGAGAAGAGGCTTGTAGATTTCAAGATCAAAAAGTCTTGTATAGCGGCAGAAAACATAGAGATGGATCTTGTTCTTGCTGAGGATGAAACCTCGTGACTGTGAATATTTAGTAACAATACCGAATTCATCACCAATGAAAAAATATCCGTCTTTCCAGTCTGCGGAATAGTTCAATTCCAAAGTCCTCATCGTCTGGGCAGAGCATGAAAGTCTGTCAGGGCTGTTGTAGAGAACGTAGTTTTTTTCGCGGTCAACGAGAAGAACGGAACAGTCACCTTTCATTTCAAGAACGGAACCGATGGCTTCATAAAAATCATCAAGGGAATAGCTGAAACGCATTCTGTCAATGAATTCATTGAGGATTCCGGTTTCCTTTGTAAAAAGTTCCTTTCCTCTTATGAATTCAAGAATCGTCTCCTGGTTCCTGCTGAGAACTGCATATATTACGCAGAAAACCACACAGGCAGTAAAGAAAGGAAACACTGATGCATAAGGGCTCTTAGGATTCACAAATGGCGTCACAAGCAAAACAAGCAGAACCATAAATGCAAAAAGAATCAAGCCGGAAATTGTAAGAACAATGCGTTTTTTGGTTTTATACATTCCTGTACCTCATTTTTGAAACATATTCTTTAACCAAGGAAAATCCCAAAATTAAAAAACAAGCGAATTATATTATATCACATTATCGGCAGATTAGGAGAAAAAAGTTAATTTTGGTAAAAAATCTCTAAAAACTAAAATTCCTGCGATCAATTTCACAGGCGGAACTCAGGAAGCGCCTTTAAAATACCAACGGGGCTGTCCCAGAAGTAATTTCAGGGTGGTTGAGCGTAGTCGAAACCAACATACATAGTGTTGCTGGGCATTTCGACATTACGGCCCAATGATCCTGGCTTAATTACCTGTTGGACAGCCCCGTTCAGTCAATTATATGATGTCAAGATCGGCAAACAGCCTAGAACAGAGACTCCCTGGACAAAAGTTCAGGTGCAACAGAAGGCTTCTCAAGCTTCTGGAATTCTTCCATGGCGGCCTGCTGCTGCCTGTTGAGCTTTGAAGGAATCTGGATCATTATCTTGACGATAAGGTCACCCTTCCTGCTTGAACCGTCCATAGGAACACCTTCGCCCTTGACGCGGAGGAATTTTCCATTCTGAATTCCGGCAGGAACCTTTATGGTTATCACCTTGTCATCAAGATTCTTAACCTCAATGCTTGCACCAAGCATAGCCTGGGAAACACTGATTGGAACGGCACAATAAAGATCATGGCCATCACGCTCAAAGAATCTGTCTGAACGCACATTGATCACAATGTGAAGATCTCCCGCAGATCCTCCGTTGGTTCCGGCATTGCCCATTCCATGTATGACAAGTTCCTTGCCCATGTCCACACCGCATGGAATTTTCACGTTCAAAGTCGTCTTCTTTGAATAGACTCCGCTTCCATGGCAACCATGGCACGGATTATCGATGACAGTTCCCACCCCATGACATGTAGGACAAGTCTGCTGAACGACAAAGAAAGCCTGGGATCTGCCGACCTGACCGCGCCCGTGACATGTAGGACAGGTTTTTCTTGAAGATCCTGGCTCGCCACCAGAACCATGGCAATCGGGACACTGTTCATCACGGCTGTAGGTAATATCTTTCTTGCAGCCATAAACAGCTTCCTTGAAATCAATGTGAAGATCATAGCGAAGACTTGCACCATCGTTGCTGCTGCGGGAAGAACGTCTTGAGCCGCCAAATCCACCGCCAAAAATGCTTTCAAAGATGTCGCTGAATCCGCCGCCACCCATTCCACCGAAGATATCGCTGAAATCATGGAAAGCGTGGGAATATCCGCCGGCTCCGGCACCGCCCATTCCGTCAAGACCTGCAAAACCATACTGGTCATAGACAGACTTTTTCTGGTCGTCGCTGAGAACTTCATAAGCCTCCGTGGCTTCCTTGAATTTTTCCTCAGCTTCCTTGTCGCCAGGATTTCTATCCGGATGGTATTTCATGGCAACCTTGCGGTAAGCCTTCTTGATGGTATCCTTGTCAGCGCCCTTGTCTACCCCGAGCACCTCATAATAATCACGTTTGTTAGCCATAGTTTTTTCCATAATCCACAAAACCTGAAAAAGCAAATCACTCTTTCAGGTCCTGCGAAAAAGAAATATAGTGCGGTCATCAGGAGAAAACCGCATTAAGATCAGTTCTTTACTTCGTATTCAACATCATCTGCGTTTGAAGCACCCTTGAATCCAGAACCTGCGTTTGCACCTGCATCAGGACCAGCTCCAGCACCCATGTCAGGACCTGCACCCTGAGCACCAGCAGCACCACCTTGCTGTGCAGCCTGTGCCTTGTAGAGTTCTTCTGCCATCTTGTATGAGGCCTGCTTCAATGCTTCTGCCTTTGCCTTGATGTTGTCAATGTTGTCGCTCTTGAGGGCTTCCTTAAGTTCGTTGAGGGCAGCTTCGATCTTAGACTTGTCGTCAGCAGAAATCTTGTCTCCGATTTCCTTGAGTGACTTTTCTGTTGCAAATACAAGACCGTCAGCTTCGTTCTTTGCGTCGATTCCTTCGCGCTTCTTCTTGTCTGCCTCAGCGTTTGCCTCAGCATCCTTCTTCATGCGTTCGATCTCTTCTTCGCTCAAGCCGCTAGACGATGTGATCTGGATGTGCTGTTCCTTACCTGTACCAAGATCCTTTGCAGAAACATGAACGATACCGTTGGAGTCGATGTCGAATGTAACTTCAATCTGTGGAACACCGCGTGGTGCAGAAGGGATGCCTTCGAGGTTGAAGTTTCCGAGAGTACGGTTGTCTGCAGCCATTTCGCGTTCACCCTGGAGTACGTGGATTGTAACTGCTGTCTGTCCGTCAGCTGCTGTAGAGAAGATCTGGCTCTTCTTTGTAGGGATTGTAGTATTTGCAGGAATGAGTTTTGTGCAAACACCACCGAGAGTTTCGATACCGAGTGAAAGTGGTGTAACATCGAGGAGGAGAACGTCCTTAACATCACCTGCAAGGATACCACCCTGGATTGCTGCACCGATTGCAACTGCTTCATCAGGGTTGACTGCACGGCTTCCTTCCTTTCCGAAGATGCTCTTTACGATTTCCTGAACCTTTGGCATACGTGAAGAACCACCGACGAGGATAACTTCGTCAATCTTGTCAGGAGTGATTTCAGCGTCCTTCATTGCCTTCACACATGGTTCACGTGTTCTTTCAAAGAGGCTGTCTGTCATCTGTTCAAACTGTGCGCGTGAAAGTGACTTCTGGAGGTGCTTTGGACCTGTTGCATCAGCTGTGATGAATGGAAGGTTGATGTCTGCAGTAGCCTGGTTTGAAAGGCTGATCTTTGCATTTTCAGCAGCCTCACGGAGACGCTGGAGAGCCATTGAGTCGTTTGAAAGGTCGATACCAGTATCGTTCTTGAATTCGCTGATGAGCCAGTTTACGATTGCGCGGTCCCAGTCATCACCACCAAGGTGAGTATCACCATTAGTAGCCTTTACTTCGAAAACACCTTCGCCAAGTTCAAGGATGGAAATATCGAATGTACCACCACCAAGGTCGTAAACTGCGATTGTCTTGTCCTGCTTCTGATCCTTGTCAAAGCCGAAGGCAAGGGAAGCTGCTGTAGGTTCGTTGATGATGCGCTTTACATCAAGACCGGCGATCTTTCCGGCATCCTTTGTAGCCTGACGCTGAGCATCATTGAAGTATGCAGGAACTGTGATGACAGCTTCTGTAACTGTTTCACCAAGATAGTCTTCTGCTGTCTTCTTCATCTTCTGGAGTGTGAAAGCAGAAATTTCCTGTGGAGAATATTCCTTGGCAACACCGTTTTCCATGACTTCAACACGTACATCTTCGCCGTGATCCTTTACTGTATATGGAACAAGCTTTGCTTCGCCTGTGAGTTCACTGTAGCGGTGTCCGATGAAACGCTTGATTGAGTAGATTGTATTCTTTGGGTTTGTAACCATCTGGTTCTTTGCAGGGAGACCTACGATTCTATCACCCTTAGCTGTGAAGCCTACGATTGATGGAGTTGTGCGTCCACCTTCTGAGTTCTGGATTACAACAGGCTTTCCGCCTTCCATAACTGCTACACATGAGTTTGTTGTTCCCAAGTCAATTCCGATAATCTTTCCCATTTTATTCCTCCAATTCATAATTCACAATTCATAATGCACAATTTTCAAGCCATATGAATTACAAATTATTTCATTATGTATTTCCTTTATCAATTAAAAATCATGCAATAAATAATTATGCATTATCCTTTGGCATTGATACCATTACTTTTGCGTGGCGGATGACGCGGTCCTTGAGCTTGTATCCCTTGAGATACACGGCCTTGAGTGTCGGTTCTGCCACATCCTCATCTGCCTTACCGATCGCCTCGTGAATGTCAGGATCAAAAGCATCACCTGCAGCACCGTAAGAAACGAGATTGTATTTGTTTTCAAGCATGCTGATGAGTGACTTGTTGATCATGGTCACACCATCTGCGATTGATTTTGGATCTGTTGCCGTTGCGGCAGCTTCAACCGTGCGGTCAAAGTTGTCAAGGCTTTCAAGAAGATCCTTCAGGAGACTTGTGTTCGCATAGTCAAAGGCATCCTGCTTTTCTTGGATTGCCCGTTTTCTGTAGTTTTCAAAATCAGCTGCACGACGCAGAACTTCTTCCTTGAGTTTTGCATTCTCTGCTTCAAGTTCCGCAATTTTTTCTTCCGGAGTAAGTGTCTTCTCCTCAGCCGGCTTTTCTTCCGCATTTTCTGCCGAAGCTTCCTGTGGTTCAGCCTGTGTTTCTGCAGTCACTTTTTCTTCGTTTTCTTTGTTTTCTTCGTTAGACATCTTTTTACCCTGTCATTTACCTTTTGTTATTAGAAAAATAAAAAAAAAAGCAGAAATCGTCAATAAATTCTGATAAATTTTTTGTTATATTTACAAAAACCTGACAAAATCTGCCAATTTTCACATATTTCTTCTATAAATTTCGCAATCCAGTTCAGCCTATAAACGAAAAGACGCCCATGCTCAAGGCCATCATGATAGTTCCGGCGAAAACAACACCAGCCATTACGGCGATGACAGTTTCCTTGAATTTCATGCCAAGCAGACTTGCGGCAAGGGTTCCGGTCCAGGCTCCCGTTCCAGGCAATGGAATTCCAACAAAAAGGAAAAGTGCCACAAAAAGACCGCGGCCAGCTTTTGATTCAAGTTTCTCTCCACCACGCCTGCCTTTGACAAGGAAGAGCGTACAGATTCCGCCTATGAATTTCTTATCCTGCCCCCACTCAAGAAATTTTCTCGCAAAAAGAAAAATGAATGGCACTGGAATCATGTTTCCCATTATGCACACGATGTAGGACTGAATCATAGGAAGATCAAAGCCCTGGGAAACCGGAATGGCACCACGTAGTTCAAGGAGAGGCACCATGGATATGAAAAATACAATGAGATATTTAGACAACATGAGCAGAAGTTTAGCAAATATAATAGAAAATTGAAAGTTGAAAACTTTTTCTGTATACTGAACCGGCACAAGAGGAAAATTCAGATGAAAGAATACAGCAAATGGGTCTCGACCTGGGGAACAGCCACTTCCATAACAGACAGACGCGAAGCAGTCTACGCAAAGGACATTACATTGCGCTACCCTATCCATCTTTGTTTTGACGGCAGCAGGATCCGGGTGCGTTTTTCAAATCTTACTGGAACTGAAGACGTGAGCATTACAAAAGCTTTTGCGGACAAAATTCCACTGAAACAGAGGGGACAGACCCCTATCACAATTCCAGCAGGCAAAGAAGTCACAACAGATGAAATCGAGTACAATGCAGTTGCAGGCGGAACCATCGACATCACTTTGTATCTCGGACAGTGCACCCAGATGAACGCAGGTACTCTTGTCACAGGTCCTCTTTCAGGCGGAACATATGCCTACGGCGACTTTTCGACTGCCGGCACTTTCCCAGATGATCTTTCACGTCCAACTTCATGGTACTATTTTCTCAACACTGTTGATGTCCTGACAGAAGAAAAAAACAGGGCCATCTGCTGCTACGGAGATTCCATCACGGCACAGGACTGGCCGGACTACCTTCAGAAGGAACTTGAGCATCGGGGCATAAAAGACATTGCCGTCATCCGCCGTGCCGTTTGCGGAACAAGAATTTTGCGTCAGTATGACTGCATCACATACCAGGCCTACGGACTTAAGGGAGAAACAAGATTTCCAATCGAGACAAACATCGCTGGCCTTGAATCGGTAATCATCCAGCACGGAATCAACGACATCATCCATCCCGTTGGTGTTGAAGTAAACAAGTTCCGGCCGATGACGGACATGCCTACCTTTGACGATCTTGCAGGCGGAATGGAAAGACTTTACATCGATGAATGCAGAAAACGCGGGCTCAAGGTCTATGCAGGCACATTGCTTCCTATTTATGGCTGGAGAACCTACGCCCAGTTCCGCGAAGACCTGCGCACTCAGTTCAATGAATGGCTCAGGACAAGCAGCAAGTTTGACGGATGCGTTGATTTTGACAAGGCTGTCCGTGACAAGGAAAGCCCCGTAAAATTCGCAGAAGGCTTTGACAGCGGAGACCACCTGCACCCAGGCAAGGAAGCCTACAAGGCAATGGCAAGAGCCGCCGCGGATTTCATTGAAAAGAATTCATAGAATCATACAAAATGAAAATACTACCAGTCAGACCGAGTCTGCCAAAACCGCTCCATATGTCGCTACACGTGCAGTTCGGTAAGGAAACTATCATTCCAGACTGCAAGTGTTTTTGTCAGCCTCTAGCTTTCTTCCCGCATTTTCATTTTGCAACTTTTCCATAATAACAATATCAGCTGCATAAAAAGGAAAAGGGCTGCCGTAGAGATCTACGACAGCCCTTTTCCTTTCACTGAATGTTCAGAAAATTATTTTACAACAACTTTCTTGAGCTTCCAGATGTCCTTTACGTAATCTTCGATTGTGCGGTCAGAAGAGAACTTGCCTGAGTTGGCGATGTTGAGGAGACACTTGCGTGCCCATGTCTTCTGGTCTGCATATTCCTGGGCAATCTTTTCCTGAGCCTGGCAGTAAGAATCAAAGTCTGCAAGGAGGAAGAATACATCGGCAGGCTGTCCTTCAACACCATAGACGATTGAGTCATGGATTTCCTTGAAGAGCATTCCGCTTGGATCATATGTTCCGTCGATGAGCTGGTTAACAACCTTTGCAAGCTGAGGATTGCGATCAAGGTACTTCTGCGGGTTGTAAGAATGTTCGCTCTTCATCTTGATGATTTCATCAGCCTTAAGACCAAAGATGAATGCGTTTTCTTCACCAGCTTCTTCTACGATTTCAATGTTTGCACCGTCGAGTGTACCGATTGTAAGGGCACCGTTCATCATGAACTTCATGTTTGAAGTACCGGATGCTTCATATCCGGCTGTAGAAATCTGTTCTGAAACGTCAGATGCAGGAATGATTTTTTCCGCAACCGAAACGCGGTAGTTTTCTACGAATACTACACGGAGCTTGCCGCGTACACGGCGGTCGTTATTAACGCGGTCTGCAACTGCATTGATCAACTTGATGATAGCCTTTGCGCGGCGGTAACCGGAAGCAGCCTTTGCACCAAAGATGTATGTGTGTGCAGGAGGGTTGTAGTTTGGATCTTCAACGATTCTGTTGTATTCATACATGATGTGGAGCACGTTGAGAAGCTGTCTCTTGTATTCGTGGAGACGCTTGACCTGTGTATCAAAGATGCTTTCTGGATCAAGGAATTCGTTCTGTGTGTGCTTGAGGTATTCAGCAAGCTTTTCCTTGTTGTGGCGCTTGATTTCAATGAGTTCGTTGATGGAAGCTTCATCGTCGACAAACTTTTCAAGGCCCTTGAGCTGGTCAAGTTCCTTTACCCAGCCGTCACCGATTCTCTTTGTAATGAATGCTGCAAGTTCCGGGTTTGAAGAAAGGAGCCAGCGGCGCTGTGTAACACCGTTTGTCTTGTTGTTGAACTTTTCCGGATACAATGTGTACCAGTTCTTGAGTTCCTGTGTCTTGAGGAGTTCTGTATGGAGGGCTGCAACACCGTTTACAGAGAAACCTGCGTGGATTGCAAGCCATGCCATGTAAACCTTTCCGTCATGGATGATTGCCATGTGGTTCTGGTTGTAGTAGTCCTCAGGGAACTTATGGCGAAGTTCAATTACGAGGCGGCGATTGATTTCTTCGATGATCTGGTAAACACGTGGAAGAAGTCTCTGGAATACATCGATAGGCCACTTTTCAAGAGCTTCAGCAAGAATTGTGTGGTTAGTGTATGCGAATGTCTTTGTAACAACATTCCATGCATCGTCCCAGCCCACATTGTATTCGTCAAGGAGAATGCGCATGAGTTCAGGAATAGCAACAACAGGATGTGTGTCGTTGAGCTGTATTACGTGGTACTCGTGGAACTTGGAGAAGTCAGTTCCAACAGTATTTACATAGTGGTGAACAAGGTCCTGAAGGGAAGCACTTGAGAAGAA
>JAEDDW010000152.1 GCA_016293645.1 Treponema sp.
AGCAATACTGAGAGTTTAGCATTACTGTGGTCTCAGCAATACTGATGAAAAAAAAGAACCGCCAGAATTACTGACGGTTCCTCATTCAATTAGTTGTCTGTTCCAAAGATTCTGTCACCGGCATCACCAAGACCAGGGCAGATGTAGGCATTTTCGTTGAGACAGCGGTCAAGGTGTCCAACATAGATCTTCACATCAGGATGTGCCTTTGTCATACGCTCAAGTCCTTCGGGAGCTGCGATGATACACATGAATTTGATGTTCTTTCCACCGCGTTTCTTGATCATGGAAATTGCATCAATGGCAGATCCACCCGTTGCAAGCATAGGATCAACCACAATTATCGGACGCTGGTCAAGAAGATCAGGCATCTTGCAGTAGTATTCTTCCGCCTGGTGAGTTTCCTCATTGCGGGCAAGTCCAATGTGTCCGACCTTTGCCGATGGAACCAGATCAAGGATTCCGTTCATCATACCAAGACCTGCGCGGATGATCGGAACAACAACCATCTTGCGGCCTGCAAGCATAGGTGTCATGCACTTTTCAATCGGAGTCTTGATTTCAACATCCTCAACCGGGAGTTCACGAAGAGCCTCAAATCCCATCAGCATGGTTATTTCTTCAACAAGCTTGCGGAATTCATTTGTTCCCGTATTCTCATCACGAAGTCGGGAAATCTTATGCTGAATAAGCGGATGGTTAAGATAAAAAATATTTTCAGTGTCCATGTTTAGTCTCCACTTCCATTATATCGTAAATTCCATAGACTGAGAACAAGAAATCACCAGGTAAAAGTGTAGAACTGACAGAAGACAGTTCAGTATAGAATAATCACAGTTTTAATGAAAAATATTTTTCACAATTGTCTATATATTCATTGTTTTTCCCTTGAGAGACATTGGATGAATTCAAATTATTAATGTCAGAAGCTTCAGTCAAATAATAAGAAGGAAGTAAGGACGGTACATGAACAGTCTTTATTCCTTTTTTAAGCTCATTGAATTTCAACCATACATCATCAGCTTTCAGACATAGATCTGTAAAGACTTTGGAATTAAAAGTTTCTTCAGGCATGATTGAAGGTGGATATAGTACACCGCCGACACCTGTAGGAAACAATTTAAAAGACGGCTCCAATATTTTTTTATAATTCCATTTCCATTCATTATAAAATTTCCGATTTCCATCATCGTCATAGGTCACCAGGTGAGTTCTCATTGCGGAAATGCAATCAGGAAATTTTTCATATGATGAGTAGAGTTTCTTAATCAGATTTTTTGAATAGATAACATCATCATCTACTGTCACAACGCATTTGTCCGGGTAATCTTGAAGCGCATAGTAATATTTGTTATGGCATTTGAAGTCTTCGCAAGAATTTTTTATCTCCACGCCATATTTTTCCAATGCACGAATTTTGTCAGGTATTGAATTCATTTCTACAGTTTCATCAAGATACAGAACTATTTTTTCAGGCTTCATTTTTTGATTTATGAGACTTTTCAATACAAGATGTAAAGTCTTGAACCTTGGCTCAAAACTGGTCAGGGATACGACAACTGGAACCATCTCACCCTTCACCTTAATTTTCTCATGCTTACATTTTTTTATTACGAATACGGTTGAAATCTTATATATGGTTTTTCTGAAGATAAATGAAATCTTATTTTTCCCTTTACGAAAAAAAATTTCAAAATTTGAAAAACTGAATCGAGAACTATCAGTTGCTTTCATATTGGTCTCCCATCGAAAATCTGTAACACAAACTAATCAGTGAACAGATATTTTTTTCACTATACAGAATTACCCCCCCCCGTCAAGTGAAAGATGAATTTTAAATATGGGAAACTTATGTTTGCAAAAAAAATGCCCGGCAAATACCGGGCGACTTGTGTTCAGAAAACAAACCTGAAAGTGATTTTTATTCTACATCCTTCCTGATTGATGTTTCACCTGGATCAGAACGTTCCGGTAAAATTGCGTTGAGGATAATTCCGACGAGGGAAGCAACTGCAAGACCTGAAAGTCCGATTGTGATCGAACCACAGTGGATGTTGATTGCTCCGGCTGCGCTGAATTTGATTCCGATTGAAAGGACAAGGATAAGGGCAGCGATGATGACATTGCGGCTTTCCTTGAAGTCCACCTGGCTTTCAACGATGTTGCGGACACCTACAGCAGAAATCATTCCATAAAGAACGATGGATATTCCGCCTACAGTGGCTGCCGGCATGCAGCTGATGAGGGCTGCAAATTTTGGAGAGAAAGAGAAAAGAATTGCAAAACAGGCTGCAAGACGGATGACGCGAGGGTCATAGACTTTTGAAAGTGTAAGTACACCTGTATTCTCGCCATATGTTGTATTTGCCGGAGCACCGAAGATGGATGCTGTCAAAGTTGCAAGTCCATCGCCAAGAAGAGTTCTGTGGAGGCCTGGATCATCAAAGAAATTCCTGTTTACAGTAGAAGAAATTGCGGCAATGTCGCCGATGTGTTCCATCATGGTTGCGATTGCAAGCGGCATGATTGTAATGATCGATGTGATGATGAGGGATGTGTCAGGATTTTTGAAGATTGCAAAAACTGTGTCTTCTGCTTTTACAGGAAGTCCGATCCATGAAGCATTTGCAACTGGGCTGAAGTCAACTTTTCCAATGATTGCAGCAACAATGTAAGACGCAATTGCAGAAAGAAGAATAGGAAGAATTTTTACCATTCCGCGGCCCCAGATATTGAGGACTACAATTACGACGATGGCAACGAGGGCGATGATCCAGTTTGTCGAGCAGCTGTTGATTGCCGACTGAGACAGTGTAAGTCCGATAGAGACGATAATAGGACCTGTTACAACAGGAGGGAAAAACTTCATTACCTTTTTTACCCCAAAGGCCTTTATGAGACCGGCAAGAATAAAGTAAAGAAGTGAAGAACATGCAACCGCAAGACATGCATAAGGAAGAAGTTCCTTTTCACCGTGTGGTGCGATTGCAAAATAGCCTGCAAGGAATGCAAATGAAGATCCAAGAAAAGCCGGAACTTTTCTCTTTGACACAAGATGGAACAGAAGGGTTCCAAGACCGGCAAAAAGAAGGGTTGCCGAAACGCTTAATCCTGTAAGCTGTGGAACAAGTACGGTTGATCCGAACATTGCAAACATGTGCTGGATTCCAAGCACAAGTGTCTTTGGTGTGCCAAGTTCACGTGCATCGTAAACAGGGCCTGTGATTTTTGTTTTTTCCATAATTATCCTCTAAGTCAGCTATTATACTACTATTTTCAACATTTGTTGTATTACAAGAATGCAAAAAAATACCCTGACATTTCTGCCAGGGTATAGTATCTCAAATTGCTACAGCACTATGCTATTGCTACTCCGAATCCTGAAGTGCAT
>JAEDDW010000153.1 GCA_016293645.1 Treponema sp.
GACGGAGCAAGCGTTCGTTGTAATGACGGCTCATGTTCAGCAACAATTCTCTTCAAGGGAGTCCATATACAACTCCTTTGAGTGAAAAGAAAAACTATAAGAAATGAAAATGGACGGAGCAAGCGTTCGTCTCAAACTGCGACTTTGCGACCCAACCCACATCTGAGGGCTTTGCCCGAAGTTTTTTGTGTGGAAAGGGAGCACCCTGAGCAGGCTTGAGGCGGTTGGTTGCGGGAGTCCATTTTCAGTAACTAACAGGCACTTTATTTTTTTTATAACAAGGAGGCGTATATGGACGGTGGCAGTAGTTCCGGGTATCACCAATGCATGAAGACAATCTATACGCCCCAAGCATGCAGGCGTAATTTCTAGGCAGCATTTCATTTTTATCCTGTAATCAGGAAAATGATTCCGCTGTCATTCCGGAGAATTTGAAATGATTACATACTGGCAGCAGGAAAACGGAAAGCTTGTAAAAAGAGATGAAGAAGAACTGGACCGCGACAGAAACACATGGGTTGATGCCCGCTGTGTGACTCGCGATGACATACTTGAACTTGAAAAGAAATTCGACATAGAGCAGGAAAACCTTCTGGACTTTCTTGACCCCGATGAGCTCTCCCGCATCGAAAAAAACGATGACAAAGGTTACATCGTCACAATCATCAGACTTCCTGTGTTTTCTCCAGGTGATGACGTAAGTTATTTTACGGCTCCTCTTGGTATCATAATTTCAGGTAGATTTTTCATTACTATCTGCTGGACCGACTGCGAGGTACTGAAGGATTTTGCAGCAAACCGTGTCCGCGAACTTTCACTGAGCGACCTTCCTGCATTTACGATCAGGTTCATGGCCCGCGCCGACATGATGTTCCTTAGATACCTTAAGGAACTCAACCGACGTACAACGTCAATCCAGACGGAAGTCATGCGTTCCGTTCAGAACCACGAACTGGTTCAGCTGCAGAACATACAGAAGTCCCTTGTTTATTTTACGACGTCACTTAAGACCAACCAGATGCTTCTTGAGAAACTGAGAAAGACACGGATCATCAAGCTTGACGAGGAAGATCAGGATTGGATCGACGACGTTGAAATCGATAACCGCCAGGCTCTTGAAATGGCCGACACATACACGAACATCATGGCCCAGACCAATGATACTTTGACTTCGATCATTTCAAACAACCTGAACATCGTCATGAAAAAACTTGCCATATTGAATCTTGTTCTCATGGCACCTACATTGATTACAAGCTTCTACGGAATGAACGTCAAGCTTCCATTTGAAAACACGGGAAAGTGGGCAGTCGTCATCGTTACTGTTTTCTGTGCTGTTTCAGTTTTGATCACCAATGCCTTCCTGCGCCTTAGTGACAAGCCTGTAGAAGAAACCATCAAAAAGAAGACCTCCCTCAAACAGAGGCGGGCGGAACGCAAGCAGAAAAAATATCTCATGAAACAGGATATGATTGCAGAAAAGAGGGCCAGAAAAAAATGAAAAAGAATATGTTTTTTACCGCGATGGCTGTTGTGTTTTCCATGTCAGCTGCAACTCCACTTGCAGGTCAGCAGAAACCTGTGAATGAAAAGCTCGAAGTTCAGAGAATCGAAAAGAATAAAAAGAAGACAAAAGCGGAACCTAAAAAGGTTGAGGAAGACAGTTATGTCCGCTTTGTTTTTTCTGGTTCAGCCGGAACTTTTCTCATTGGAGAAAAATCACAGACCGTCTCGTCGGAAAGAAAACTGCGTTCATTTAAGATCAGTAGATTTGAAACAACATACAGCCTCTGGTACAAGGTGAGGACCTGGGCTGAAAACAACGGCTATGTTTTTTCTCATCCAGGACAGGAAGGAAGCCAGGGCGGCCGTGGAAAAGCTCCTACAAAAACTGGATGCAATGAACCTGTAACAAACATCAACTGGTATGATGCCGTAGTCTGGTGCAACGCCTATTCGGAGTTCAGTGGGAAAAATCCATGCTATTCATATAAGGGTGATGTTATCCGCGATGCAACCGATACTGCGATCTGTGATCTATCTAAATGCGACTGGAACCAGAACGGCTATCGTCTTCCTTCCGAGGCTGAATGGGAATTTGCCGCAAGAAAAACAGCAAAGAAACTTCAGTCGGATCTTCTTGCCAGCGGTCAGGTTGATTTCAATGGTGATGATGATGAATCGGTAGATGTCAAAAGTGTCGGCTGGATTTCTGAAAATGCAAAAGGGACCCATACAGTCGGTACAGCCGGAACTGAAACTGATCCGAGAAAAGCAATCCCAGGATCCGGTAATCCAAATGGAGCTGGACTTTATGACATGTGTGGAAACGTCCTTGAATTCTGCTGGGACTGGGAAGCTGCCTACGATGTTCCGTCTTCTACTGAATATCAGGCAGGTCCTGAATATGGAAGTGAGCGTGTGATGCGTGGTGGCAGCTGGAATGAGTACACCATGTTCTATGCCTCCGGTGACAGATATTCATTTGATCCAAATGAGGCCTACAACTATTTTGGTTTCAGAATTGCAGCTTCAGAATAAGCGATGGAACTTGATGAATACAAAAAGCTTGTTGAAGGCAGGCTTGAACGTGACTTTGAATTTCTCACAGCCTATGAAGGAACGTATTATGATCTTGTTGCTGTCAAGAGTGTCGAGGAGCAGAAGATTCTTGGGGACAACAGCATCTCAAAAACCGTGATTGCGGTTTCCGGTCTTGATGAAAAATGTGATGAGGCTTTTGTACGGAATGAAATTGAATGCATTCCGACAGTTCTTCTATCTGGTTTTCGTGATATCAAGAGAAGCAAAACTACGGAATTCATCCGTATCTTTGTCATGCGCGATATTCCTTTCGATCTTATACAGACAGTACGTGGGTATTCATTCAGCAAAACTGAACGCAGGATTTTTGACTATGTTGTTCATGGCGGAATAATCATCGTTGATTCTGACAATGGGATGCTTTATTCAAACCAGGCGGCTTTGAAATACTGCGCTCTGTTCAGATATATAAGGCCGGTTGAGACAAAAGAAGAAGAGGAACTTGTCTGACCTGCATGGTGCAGTGTAAAAAAAAAGGGACTGTCCCACAAGTATTCGCCCCAGGGTCATTGAGCTCAGTCGAAATGCCCACCATGCTATTGATGGTGGCTTCCACACGCTCAGTCACCCTAAAGACTACTTATTGGACAGTCCTTTCATAGACCTGCTGCAATCCCAGCCATCCATGGCTGGATAGTATTACAGTGGAATATTGCCATGTTTCTTACCAGGCATTACGTTTTCTTCCTTGTTTGCGAGGAAGTTAAGGCTTGCAACGATTTTTGCACGGGTTTCTGAAGGTTCGATGATTTCAGAAATGTAGTCGCGCTGTGCTGCAATCTTTG
>JAEDDW010000154.1 GCA_016293645.1 Treponema sp.
GTAATTTTTGATTTGGACGGAACCCTGCTCGATACAATCCAGGACCTTGCCGACAGCTGCAACAAAACCCTGGAACAGCTTGGAATGCCACCTCGCACTTTGGAAGAAGTCCGCAGTTTTGTTGGCAACGGAATTGCGCGCCTTATGGAACAGGCAGTTCCAAAGGGCAAAGACAACAAGGATTTTGAAAAATCAGTTGAGCTGATGAAAAAAAACTACAGCTCCAACTGGCACAACAAGACAAAACCCTATGACGGAATAATGGATTTGATTTCTGCACTGAAAGAACGCGGAATCAAAATCGGAATAAATTCAAACAAGCCGGATCCACAGGTTAAGGAACTTGCACGGCTTTATTTTTCAGAAGTTGTAGACGAAACTACGGCAGTGGGAGAAAAAGAAGGATTCAAAAGGAAACCTTTTCCTGACCTTGCCAATGAAATCATCCGCATCATGGGTGTTGAGAAAGAGGAAGTTGTCTACATCGGAGATTCTGAAGTTGATGTGGCAACGGCCCGCAATGCAGGCATCAAATGCATCAGCGTAACCTGGGGATTCAGAAGCAGAAAATTACTCGAGGAAAACGGAGCAAAAATTTTTGCAGACAAACCGGAAGAAATTCTAAATTTAATTGAACGGCTATGAACAAAGACATTTTTTTACAGGGACAGGTAGCAGAGGATTTTGATTTCTACAGAATCCGCGAGGCGATCTCACATTTTGCACAGAGCGAAGAAGGTCAGGAAGAAGTTCTTCACCGTGAAAGTTCAACCGAAAAAGAACACATTGATCTGTTGAAAGATCTTGGCCGCCAGTGGAACACATACCTTGCATCAGACCATCCTCAGGCCTTGTTTGCCTGGCCACCAGTCAAGGAAATTTTTTCTCAGCTTGGCATTGAAGGCGGAACTCTGAATCAGGAACAGATTTTTGCGCTGGGATTATTTTCTCTTTACACAGAAAAAACACGCGGAGCAATAAAAGGAGCTGAAGACGACCTTAAGATCCCTGTTCTTGCAAAAAAAGTTTCGGAACTCCCATATCTTGGACAGGCCGCCGAAGATATATTCCGCATCATAGATGTTTCGACAGGTGAAGTAAGAGACCTCCCTGTTCTACGCGAAATCAGAAACCGAATTTCTTCACTCAAAAAAGAGATTGAGAATTCAATCAGGAAATACACTTCCGACTCAAGCTTGAGCCAGGCATTACAGTCAAATGTTCCTGCTTTCCGTGCAGACAGGGAACTTCTTGCCGTACGCGCAGACCGCAAAAATGCCGTCAAGGGAATCATACATGAGGTCAGTGCGACCGGTCAGACAGTTTACATCGAACCAGAGGAAATCGTAAGGACAAACAATGAACTTGTCGAGGAAGAGTTCCGGCTGCAGTCAGAACTGAACAAAATTTTCAGAGAACTGACGGAAAACCTTTCAAAATACAAAAGCGATTTCATTGAGGCACAGAAGACAATGCTGCTTCTCGACAGCACATATGCCGCAGCCAGATGGCAAAAGTCCATCAACGGAATTTTTGCGGAAGACTGCGACATGCAGGAAGAGCCACCTTTCATCAGCAGGGCCCGACATCCACTTTTGGGAGAACGGGCTGTTCCAGTGACAATAACTTTCATGCAGGGCAAAAAGATCCTGATCATAACGGGACCTAACACAGGCGGAAAAACAGTGACATTGAAAACAATTGCTCTCTTTGCCCTTCTAAATCAGGCAGGATTTCCAATTCCGGCGGAAGAAGGCACAAGACTTCCATTGTTCAGTTCGATATTCGCAGACATCGGCGACGAGCAGTCCATAGACGAATCTCTTTCGACATTCTCAAGCCGCATGAAAAAAATCGCCCTCGCCCTCAACAATGCTGATGAAAGATCCCTTGTACTTCTGGACGAGCTTGGCAGCGGAACAGATCCGCTTGAGGGAAGCGCAATCGCAATGGCGACTTTGGACAGGCTTCTTGAAATAGGTTCATTCGTAATCACGACTACCCACCATGGAGTTCTGAAAAACTATGGATACACAAATCCATATTGCGTGAATGCAAGCGTTGAATTCAACACGGAAACACTTCGTCCAACCTACAACCTTCTGATGGGAATACCTGGTGAAAGTCATGCCATTGAAATCGCACGCCATTCAGGACTTCCGGTGGAAACCGTAGAAAAAGCACAGACATATATTTCAACTGAACAGGCCGATGTAAGCACACTCATAAAGGGTCTTACATCAAAACATGAAGAGCTTGAGGAACTTCTGCGGCAGCAGAGGATCAAGGGTGCTGACCTTCAGAACAAGGAACTCAAAATCCACAACCGGGAAATCAAAATTCTTGAAAGGGACATTGAGCTCAAGGAAATTGAGAACAGGCAGAGTTTTGCATTTCTGAGAGAAACAAGAAGCAAACTGGAAAATCTTGTGAGGGTTTTGCGTGAAGGCGAAATCACAAAAGAAAAAACACAGGGCGTAAAAAGATTCATAAGCGACCTTGAGGATTCCATCGAAGAGCAGAAAGTTCAGCTGGAACAGAAAAGAAAGGAACTTGAGGATGAGATGAACAATCTCCGGGTAGAAGAGGAAAAAATCGCAGAAAACGGAATGCGCATAAAAAAGGCAAAGGAACACGGAGTTGCAAAAGGCAAGAAAACCAGGCAGCGCATGTCCAACGCCGAAGCCCTTAAAACTGCTACCGTCGACGAACATCAGGTTGAATTCGCAAAGAAACAGAAGGAACCAAAGAAAACGGTTCCAGCAAAAATCGTTTATACGGAAGGCATGGAAGTTTTATGCGGAGCTGAAAAGAGAAAAGGAACTTTGATCCGTCTTGTCAAGGAAGGGATCTGGCAGGTTCAGATTGGATTCATGAAGATGGAAGTACCTCAGCGCCAGATGGTTCCGGCTGAAAAACCAGTCTACGAAAATCCACGGGCAGACTATTTTGTTGAATCGGCTGCAACTGAAATTGACGAAGCACCAAAATTTGAACTGCGTCTTCTAGGAATGCGCTGCGAGGAAGCAATGCGAGTACTTGAACACCAGCTTGATCTTTGCGCCATAAAAAATTTCAGGAACTTTTCGATTGTCCACGGAAAAGGAAATGGAATTCTGCAGCAGGCCGTTCACGACTACCTGGCACACTACCCCGGGGTAAAGGACTACCACTTTGCACGCCCGGAAGAAGGTGGCAGCGGTAAAACCTATGTGGAACTGAACTAGATTTTATATGCAGGGTTGCTGAGTATGTCGAAGTACCCTGCTTTTTTTTGACTCTTCGG
>JAEDDW010000155.1 GCA_016293645.1 Treponema sp.
CACCTATAAAAGTTATAAGGATCCCTGAGCGTAGTCGAAGGGTCCGGTACCTGCATATTATAAGGATTCAATCAAAGCATTTTGCAGAATTCTTCAACCAGATAGTTGATTCTTTCAAGGGCCTTTTCATCAGGCTCAATCTGGAAAAGTTCTCCGTCACCGGATCTTGGATTTGTCATCACTACCTGCTTGCGTGCCATAAGGTATCTGCCAAGAAGATCATTAAGTCCTGCCACGAACCATTTTGACGCAGGTCGTATGCCGTCTTCGTCAATCTTAATTTTCCCGCATTTGATGAGTTCCTGAAGGGTTTTTTCAGTCTGCTCAACAAGCCTTGTGTTTTCCTCAGCGATGATGTCTGCAGCCCTCCTGTTGAAATACTTCATGCTTTCAACAAAAGTGTAGATCTGAAAAAGAGGCATCTTCTCGTGCATCTTCACGTAACGGCTTACGATTCCCTTGAGGACCGTGTCTGCAGGATATTTTTTAGCAACGGAAGCAATGTCGGCTGGAATGAAACTGATGGCGCGAAGATAGTCGGTACATGAATCCAGGGTTTTTTCTATGATGTCATCACGGCTCTCAAAGTGATTGTAGAGAGATGCCTTCTTGATGTGCAGAATGTCAGCAATATCAGCAAGACTTGTGTTTCCTTCCGAGCGCATGAAAGCCGCGTCAAGAAAAGCCCTGATTACTTTGTCCGATGTTATTTTTTCCGCCATAGAAAGATCCTCGTGATAAAAACAATACACCATATTATAGAATACAAAAACCTTTTTGTAAATTGAAATGTAGGGGTCTGTCCCCGTTGTCGCAGGATCTCTGAGCAGCACTAACATAGGATCTTTGAGCAGCACTAACATAGGATCCCTGAGCGTAGTCGAAGGGTCCGGTCTTTAGGGGTCTGTCCCCGTTGCATCCTGCTACCATATTTTCCATTTATGTAGTATATTTCCACCATGAAATTAGAAGCAAAATTCAAGTCAGAAAAAAACGTTCTCTATTTCTTAGACGGAACCAAGGCGGAACTCAACGGCTCATCCATCAGCGCCCGTGAAGTCAGATGGACCCAGGTTGGTCTTGATGAGGATTCGTACAATGAGGAATTCCTTGCAGACCTTAGGGATCAGTTTAAATCTATGGAAGAAAATGACACCTACGGATTTGTCGTTCCTGTCTGTGACGCAGAGTGTGGTTCAGCAGAAGAAAAAGAAAATTTCGTAGCCAGCATGAAGCACTGCGCAAGACGAATAAAGGACTGCGAGAACATCATCGGCTTTGCGATTCCTGCAGAAGCTGACGTTGACTTTTTCATGGAAGAACTCAGCGCAAAGCACAAGCATTACATCTATTTCACAAAAGACGAAAAAATAGCAGAAAAGAACGAAAATATTGTGAAATTTTAGTATAAATTCACACTGATTGCGAAAGACCGTAAGGTTTTCATGTGAATTTCATTGAATTCTCTTGAACATTTTTTGTGAATTTGTCATTATAAACCAAATTTCGGATATCGGGAGAAAACAATGGGATTTAACCGCGAGGATTTAGTGAAGCTCGTTTCAGGAACAGTTGCTTTCAGTGTGTTTTTTGTTATTGTCTGTGTTTGTACTGTAGTTTTTATTCCTGAAGACAAGGGCAATCATGAAGTGATTCCTTTGGAATCTTATTACGAAGTTGCTCAGGACCAGAAGGTTTCATACGAGAATCTTTTTGAGGAAGAGTACCCTGAACTTGTAATCGAAAACAAAAAAAAGGAAGACACGGGACTTGTTCTTTACCGCCAGCCTCAGAGCCGCGCCGCAGTTGAATGGTATTACAGCCGTGTTGTCAACAACCGTGAGATTTCTGATGCGATACTTCAGTATGCGGACGAATACAGCATTCCGCTTTCACTTGCATTTGCACTGGCACATACAGAAAGCAAATTCAGGATCAATGCCATGCACAAGAACACAAACGGAAGCATCGACCGCGGACTTTTCCAGCTGAACAATGCAAGTTTTCCAAAGCTTGAGGAATCTGATTTTTACGATCCAAAGATTTCTGCACGCTATGGACTTGCACACCTGAGGTTCTGTCTCAACACAGCCGGAAACGACATCGCAGCCCTTGCAATGTACAACGCCGGAACAAACAAGGTCCGCAGAAACAACACACCGCAGACAACCCTCAACTATATTTCGCAGATCCAGAACTACAGGGCAGAGCTTGACTCGAATTTTGCATCTGAAGTTCTTGCCATGTACAATCCAGATACACAGGCAAAGCTTGTGGCAAAGACAAAGGGATCTGCCTCAATGGCAAACTAAGGTCGTCTGCGTCTAAAGCTTCTCAAGAAAAAGTGCGAGCGGGATTTCCTCTTTTGGGAATTCCGCTTTCTTTTTTGAAAGGGACTTCCAGTGATCCATCTGCATCTCACGGTCACAGGCGGTGGCTCCGTACCTGTACTTGTATTCCAGTTCCATTCCAAGATCCCAGTAGGCAAAACCGTTTTCTTTTAGATAAAGCCCAAGCGCGCACATCTGCAATGTTCCGCTGTCATCTTCCTTGTGGAATCCGCTCAGGCTTGCGTAGGCGTTGCCGGTGATGAATCCGATTTCTCCGGCCACAAGAGTTCCGTCGTGCCAGATCTCAACGGAATCGACGCTGACTGTATGATCCGGATTGCGGTTTATCAATTTGAACTTTTCGACCAGTTCCGGACAAAGCCAGGTTTCAGGGTAGGCATTAAGGATTTCCTCGATGCAAAGATCAAAGTCTCTGTTGAAGGTCATGGTGTATCCCGCGAATTTCCCCTTCAGCCAGACCGCCATTTTCTTTGTCACATGCAGGTCCTCCGGGAAAACAATAAGCTTGTTCATGTGGTATTTCACCGTAAGGATGTTCCTGTAGATCTCAAGACCCATAAGCTGGTCCAGGGTGCGCGAGTTGAGTTCCGTCTCCGGTAATTCCGAAAGCCGGGTGACCCTTTTTTTCAGTGACATGGGATAGAAACCGAGTTCCAGTGCCTTTCTGATTGTTTCCTCGTCAAAGGTCTCGCAGACAGCTTCTTCAAAAACAGTTTCCTTCACGGAACATTCAAGGCCGTCGGAGTCATTGAAAAGCCAGCAGTTGCGGACAAAATTTGTTTCCAGCATCTGGTCAAGTTTTTCAAGTTCACAGGCGGAACTGATTTTAGCCGCATTGTCATATACCATCTGAGTATAAATGTCCTGAATGTCCATACAGAAAATATAACACGGAATTTTAAAATGACCACGAAAAGGATCCCT
>JAEDDW010000043.1 GCA_016293645.1 Treponema sp.
CTCGAGTTCAATTAATCCCTCTTGGGATTAATTGAACCATTAGTTGAATGGATTTTCTGTTGGGTACAATGTTCCCTTTGGCTGGTTGTATGCAACATCAGCAATCTTGAGGTACTTGAACAATGTGAACAATGCCTTTCCGTAGTGTCCGAAAGCAACTGCACCGTGGTGTGGGTAGTTCTTCTGGATGAGAACGTGGCGGTAGAATCTTCCCATTTCTGGAATTGCGAATACACCGATACCACCGAATGAGCGTGTTGCAACCGGGAGGATTTCACCCTGTGCAATGTATGCCTGGAGCTTTGTATCTGGAGTTGTCTGCAATCTGAAGAATGTGATTGGACCTGGCATGATGTCTCCTTCGAGAGTACCGCGTGTAAAGTCTGGTGTACCACCGTTTTCGAGGAGGCGGTTCTGGATGAGCTGGAACTTGATTCCAGGGTTGCATGACTTGTTCATGCAGCAGAATGGTGTGTTACCGCAGTGGAATGCCATGAATGTGTCGTTGAGGACATATGGGTAAGAGAACTTGCCCTTGATGCTTTCGTCGTACATATCCTGTGGAACAGAGTTGTTGATGTCGAGGAGAGTAACTGGAGTTCCAGAGATACATGTACCGATGTATTCAGAGAGGGCACCGAAGATATCTACTTCACAAGCAACCGGGATTCCGCGGGAAGCGAGGCGGCTGTTTACATAGCAAGGTTCAAAGCCGAATTCCTTAGGGAATGCTGGCCAACACTTGTCTGCGAATACAACGTACTTCTTGCATCCCTTGTTTGCTTCTGCCCAGTCAAGGAGTGTAAGTTCAAACTGTGCCATGCGTGGGAGAAGGTCTGGGAAGTTGTTTCCGCTTGAACCGAGTTCAGCTTCCATTTCCTTAACAACGTCTGCAATACGCTTGTCGTCCTTGTGTGCGCGGTATGCAACGAGAAGGTCAAGTTCTGAGTTTTCCTGGATTTCAACACCGATGTCGTAAAGCCCCTTGATTGGTGCGTTACATGCAAAGAAGTCCTGTGGGCGTGGTCCGAATGTGATGATCTTGAGGCTTGCAAGACCGATGATTGCGCGTGCAACTGGGATGAATTCTTCGATCATCTTTACGATGTCATCAGCTGTTCCAACTGGATATTCTGGAATGATTCCAGGAATCTTGCGGAGGTTGAGGTTGTATGAGCAGTTGAGCATACCACAGTATGCGTCACCACGACCGTTGATGAGGTCGTTCTGTGTTTCTTCTGCAGCAGCTACGAACATGCATGGTCCGTCAAACTTCTGTGCGATCTGTGTTTCCGGTGTTTCTGGACCAAAGTTTCCGAGGAATACAACAAGAGCGTTACAACCAGCGTTCTTTACTTCATCAACAGCCTTAAGCATGTCCTTTTCATTCTCTACAGTTGTCTTTGCTTCGTAGAGTTCGCCTTTGCCTGCAAAAGCCTTTACGATAGCTGCCCTTCTCTTTTCTGAAAGAGAGATAACGAAACAGTCGCGGCTTACTGCGATGATACCAAGTTTTACATCAGGGATGTTTTCAAACTTTGCCATAGTGTGTGTGCTCCTTTTATGGAATATATTGTTTTATCGCCATTCATCCGAACGGCATCCTAAGAGTTCCGGAAATTGGAAAAAAAACTGAATTTTTCGAAAAATATCAGATTTTTTTATGGCAACCGGTTGCCATCTTGAATATAATACCACTATTGCCAATTGTCAAGATTAATAATGAACTGAAATAAAATTACAAACAAAATGATAACAAAAACCAGTTATAATTGAACAAAATGATAGAATTGTGCCATACTCATACAGGAGGGAATAAAATGAAATTCAAGCTTGGGACACAGTTTTATCTATCAGCTTTTCTGTCCATTGTTCTTATAACACATGTCATCATGCTTTTCGATTCCATGATCCGTCAAGTCTATGCCTGCACCATCCAGAACGCAATTGGATGCATCGTCATCACCATACTGTACCTGACAAAGAAGAAAAGCAATCCGTTCGTGATGATTTTCTTTATCCTCCTCCATCTGGAACTCCAGGTTTTCATGGCCATTTTCTTTATGGGATGGAAGATGCAGTTTCAGTACTATTATCTTGGGGTCATGGTTTTCTCCGTACTCATGTCCTTTCCCCTGGACTCAAGAGAACTTACAAAAAAACAGAAATTTCTTGGAATTTCATCGACGGTCTTGTTTTTTTCGAGTTATATCATTTCACGGAACATCAATCCTCTCTATACGATTCCGGAAAAAATTGCAGACAGGATTGCCTTACTGAACTACATCAGCATTTTCTCAGGACTTGCTTTCCTTTCAAATCTGTTCCGAATGAATGCCATCCGTTTTGCATACATGATGAGAAACCAGTCCTTGAGGGATGAACTTACAAAGCTTTACAACAGGCGTGGCATCCGTGCAGAAATGGACAGGGCTATTGATGCAATGCAGACGGAAGGAATTCCTTATGCCGTTGCGATTTTTGACATAGATGATTTCAAGCTCATAAACGACACCTATGGACACGATATGGGAGATGAGGTACTTAAGAAAATAGGAAAAATACTTCAGGATTTTGAAAACGAAATAATCACGGCCTGCAGATGGGGCGGAGAAGAATTTTTGCTGATCAGACAGAACTCGATCTACAAAGAGTCAATGGAAATTCTTGCCCATAAGATTGCCGGTAAAATTTCACAGCTCGAATTCAATTCAGACGGAACAGAATTCAAAGTTACAGTTACAGCAGGATGCGCAAATTCAGATCCGGAACTGTCACTGAACGAAACATTGAAGATTGCTGACAACCGGCTTTACCATGGAAAACAGACAGGCAAAAACAAGATTGTCAGCTATGATATTGATCAATAGAAGAATGTAATCAGTTGACCTTATAGCCTGCACCTTCAATAGCAGACTTTATGACTGAGTCTTCTACATCGGCAGAAAGTTTGACAGTTACCTTTGCTGCATTATGATCAGCTACGGCCTCTGTGACTCCCTGGATTTTTTCCACGGCTTCCTTGACGTGAGCCTCGCAATGTGAACACATCATTCCTTCAACATTGAATGTCTTCTCCATATTTTTACTCCTTGGCTGGATAATTTTCTCACCAGTCATTTTAACGCCTTTTTTTGCCTTGAACAAATTCAATCTCAAAGCATTTGTTACAACACAGAAACTTGAAAGACTCATGCAGGCTGCAGCGATCATTGGATTCAGGGCAAGTCCAAACCCATTGTAAAAAATTCCGGCGGCAAGAGGAATACCGAGAACATTGTAGATGAACGCCCAGAAAAGATTCTGATGAATTATCCCAAGAGTCGACCGGCTGAGTCTTATCGCATTGAAAGCATCCATCACATTGCTTTTGACAAGGACAACACTTGCAGCATCGATGGCGACATCAGTTCCAGCCCCGATGGCGATTCCCGTGTCTGCGGAAGTAAGGGCAACGGCATCATTGACACCGTCACCTGTCATTGCAGTGAATCCAAATTCTTTTTTAAGGCTTTCTACGATTTTTGATTTTTCATCCGGTTTGACGGAAGCAAAAATTTTCGAGATGCCGGCTTTCTTTCCAATGGCATTTGAGGTAATTTCATTGTCTCCGGTAATCATGGCAGTTCCAACACCGATCTTTTCCAGTTCCCTTACAGCAAGGGCAGCATCATCTTTTAGGGAATCCGAAACCGCGATGATGCCAAGAAGTTTTCCGTCTGCGGAACACAAAAGCGGCGTTTTTCCTTCCGAGGCAAACCTGTCAAGCTGGGACTGTATTTTTTTCTTCTCTTCTGTATCGGACGGATTGATGGAATCAAAGACAAATTTTCCATTGCCGGCAAAAATTTTCTTATGCCCAACAGTTCCTTTAATCCCTGAGCCCGGAACTTCCACATAATCCTCAACTTCAAAAAGATCAATACCCTCAGCTTTGTCCATGACAGCCTTTGACAGCGGATGGCTGCTTTTGCTTTCAAGGCTTGCGGCATAGGCCAGAAGCTCATCCTCGGAATCACAAAAATGCACGATATCTGTCACTTCCGGAACACCTTTAGTCAAAGTTCCGGTTTTATCGAAACAGATTATTCTTGTACGTCCGGCATTTTCAAGTGCCGCAGAATTCTTGAACAGTATTCCGTTTCTTGCGCCGACTCCACAACCTGCCATTATGGCAACAGGAGTCGCAAGTCCCAGGGCACAAGGACAGCTGATCACAAGAACCGCAACGGCACGTGAGAGTGCAAAGGAAATGTCCGCACCAGAAACAAGCCACACAATGAAAGTCACAATGGAAATGGAAATCACGACAGGAACAAATACGCCGGACACTTTGTCGGCAATCCGCTGAACCGGTGCTTTCCCCGACGATGCATCCATGACCATCTGAATGATTTTAGAAAAACCTGTATCCTGCCCTACTTTTTCCGCACGGAATTTTACGAATCCCTGGGTACACAAAGTGCTGGCATAGACCTTATGCCCCTCAGTTTTTTCGACAGGAATGCTTTCACCAGTCAGAGAAGATTCATCAACTGAACAGTGACCTTCCAGCACGGTTCCGTCTGCAGGAATTTTCGAACCGCTTTTTACGATGACAATTTCACCGGCTAGAAGTTCTTCAGCAGGAACAACAATTTCGATTCCACCACGTTCAACAGTCGCCGTCGATGGAGCAAGCTTCATAAGGGATTTTATGGCACTTGTTGTTTTACCTTTTGAAACAGATTCCAGCAACTTTCCAACGGTGATCAACGTGACGATCATTGCGGCACCTTCGAAATAAAGGTTCTTAAGACAAAGAGAAATCAGACCGGAATCATTTTCCGACACAGCACCCGTCAGAACAAAAAGCACCACAGTCGAATACAGAAAAGATACACCGGAACCAAGAGCAACAAGACTGTCCATATTTGGAGAAAGATTTCTGATTGCTTTGATTCCGCTTATGAAAAATTTTTTATTGATAAGAAGAATGATTGAGGAAAGGATAAACTGAACAAAAGCAAAGGCACAGTAGTTTCCAACAAAAAAATCAGGAAGCGGAAGCCCCAGCATGTGATGCCCCATGGAAAAATACATCAGGACAATAAGAATGAAAACGGAACAGAAAAGACGCCGCCTAAGCAACATCGTCTCCGGTTCCTTTTCCTGGCCGCCATTCTTTCCGGAACTTTCATGAGTTCCGCCTTGAACAGAAGCACCATAGCCTGCCTTGACAACAGCGGCAATGATCTCATCATCCGAAAGATGGCTTTCAACAGTCATTGTATTTGCCAGCAGATTCACGGAACAATTCTCAACACCACCAAGATTGGAAACGGCTTTTTCAATTCGCGCAGAACAGGCCGCACAGGACATTCCGCTTATATCAAATTTCTGCATGGAGCCTCCTGATAGTTAGCAATAAGCAACAATATTAATATAATAAAATCAAAAGAAATTTCAAACCGTCATTTCTTAAGATCACTCAGCAGAAAAAAATTCCTTCAAGGCACGGACCATGTAAACAACATCATCAGCACCTGCAGTTTCACAGGCGGAATGCATTGCCCACTGCGCAAGACCGATGTCAACGCATCTGATGGAAACATGGGCGTTGCTTAGATTGCCAAGAGTAGATCCACCTGCAATGTCAGAACGGTTGGTATAGACCTGAACCGGAACTCCAGCTATTTCACACACACCACGGAACATGGCGGAACTGATTCCGTCTGTCGTGTACTTCTGGGATGCATTGTATTTGATGACCGGTCCACCGTTGATTTTAGGCCGGTTGACAGGATCAGCGGAAGAACTGAAATTCGGATGCATGGCATGGGCATTGTCGGCACTTACCATGAAACTTTCTGCTATTGCAACATGATATTCCTCATCATTTTTTCCACAGGCAGAAGAAAGCCTTTTCAAGACATCTTCCATGAATGTGGAATCAGCTCCCTGCCTTGTCAGGCTTCCAACTTCCTCATTGTCAAAGACACAATATACTTTTACGGCACTTTCATTTTTCCCCTGAAGGAATCCCTGCAAAGATGTCCAGGCGCACTCAAGGTCATCAAGCCTTGGGGATGCAATCATTTCATCGTTTGCCCCAACAAAAGTTCCTGTATCACGGCAGCAAAGGAAAATGTCACTGCCCGCGATTTTCTCAAGATTTACGCCGGCAGCCTTTGCTATGACATCCATCAGTCTTTCATCCTTGCAGCAGGAGAAGACCGGAAGCATGTCGTTCTGCACATTGTACTTCACACCATCATTTGCCTCACGGTTCATGTGGATTGCAAGGCTTGGAATCATCAGAAGATTTTTATCAACATAGAAAAGTTTTTCCTCGTAATCAAGAACAGAATCTTTTTTTAGAAGCAGACGGCCGGCAACGGACAGAGGTCTGTCAAACCATGTTGAGCAGATCATTCCACCATATTTTTCAATGTTGAGCCTGACATAGTTCTGTTCCGAAACCATCTCAGGATTTTCCTTGATCTTGAAGCACGGCGAATCACTGTGACTTGAACAGATGAGGAAACGTCTGAAATTTTTCTCCGGAACTGTAAAGGCAATGATGGAAGAACCATTGCGTTTTACGAAATAGGATCTGCCTGCGGTTATATTCCATTTCTCATTTTCGTGCAGTTCAGCAAATCCGTTTTCTTTGAGAATTTCCGAAATATTTGAAACTGCATGAAAGCAGCTTGGAGATTTTTCAATGAAGCCAAGCATTTCCCTGGCCAATGTAATGTCTTTCATGACCGCAATTATAGCATAAAAAAAGGGACTGTCCGAGTACACGGGCAGTCCCAGAAAAAAAGGAAATATGCTACAATTTCACCTGTGTGTATGCAAAAGATCTTGCGGTCACTGTTCTGACAGTTTTAAGGGAGGAAGCTTTGTCAAAATCAGGCCACTTTTCAATGAATACTTCTGCATCCTTTTCAAGTGAATCAAGTTCCAGAATAAATTCATGGCTGCCTTTTCCATAACGTTTAAGTCCGATTGCCCATGGATAGTCATCGCCGACATAGATTGCATCGTCAATGAGCTTTCCATTTTCATACAGGCGAGCACAATTTGCAGTGTAAGCAATATCGATGAACACATCATCAAGATCATTCCACTGTCCGACGTTGATTTTATACGAGGCAGTTTTTCCGTCGTCTTTTAGTTTTTCAAATGTCACAGCGGGAGCTGCTTTTGAGCATCCGGTATTTGAATAAACTGCAAAGCCATTTTCATCAGCTTTTTTCGTAAATCCATCAGGAACATTTTTCAGCTCAGGGAAGGTCTTGAATTCAATGTTTCCGTCCGACTGGAAATTGAGCACTGTTGTTCCGTTGATGCATTCCTGATACATTACATTTTTAGTAATGAAGATGTAATGCCTGCCACCGTCTGTGACTTTATGCGCATTTTCAGCATCTTCTCTTGTCAAAGTCACTATGTCCTCATTTCCTGTTGGTTTTCCAACAAACTGATAGTAGATGCCATCTGCCTTGTCTGACGAAGCAACATTGCTTGCCTTGACAAAAGTTCCGCCTGCCGGACGTGCATTGCTGTAGAACACAAAAGCTCTGCGCTCATTGTCCAGTCTGCACAACGGTGTACAAAGGGAAGTCTCGATTTCGCTGTCACCGCATTTCATGTTGAATGGAACAAAGAAGAAGTCTCCGTCAAAAACATCAACCGCTGGAAACTTGACACCATATTCCTTGTTCTCGAGAACCACATTTTTATGGTCCGCCATCTTATTGCGTCTCTGGAAGCTGCTTGCAAAAGTCCATCCACGTTTTTTTCCGCACTTGCAGTTGTAAGACCGCCAGCTTTCACGGAGATCTGTAGAATTTTCTGCGTTGACAGGATTGCTTTCCGGAAGGAACGTATCAGTTTCCGCAAATTTTTCTCCAAAGTCATGGACAAACATGGAATAAAGCTTTATTTCACCGTAGGTTCCGTTTGGCATTCCGTACTGACCAAGAGGCGCACGGAAGTCATAGTTCTTTACGCTCATATCGTTGAGGGAACCTGTCGCAATGTTCTCTTCAAGAGTCGTGAGTTTTCCTTCAGGATTCTGTCCACCATGATACATGTAGTAGCCAAGAAGATTGCATCCGCTTGCCATCTTTGCAAGACTCATTCCGCCTATGTCCTTAGGCTGGGCAACAGGACGACGCTTCAAGGTGACCTGAAGTCCGCCACCAAGTTCCGCAGTGAGGTATGGATATTTCGTCATGTCAAAAGTAATAGTCTCACCGATTCCAAAATCGCAGCCGATGGCGTGATCGTTTCTTTCATATGTGAAGACATAGTTTCCGCTTGGTTCGATCTCTGTAATGCGCGGATCCCATGGAGCTTCACAATAACCGCCCATGACAGGAAGCATTCCGGCAGTAACCGCTCCACCCCAGCCTGTCGCCGTATAAAGAGGTGCGTCAAAACCTATTTCACGTGCCATTTTTTCAAGACGCTTCATGTGCTCTTCACCTTCCGCACCGCAAAGGCCGCCGCAGTGTCCGTATTCATTCTCAATCTGAACACCGATAATTGGACCACCATCTTTTACAAAAAGACCTTTCACCTGCTCGTAAATTGCCCTGTACCATTTTTCAACTTCCGCAAAATATTTCTCATCGTTTGTTGAACGGGCATCAGGACATTTTGCAAGCAGCCAGTCAGGGAATCCGCCGTGACGGACTTCTGCATGGCTCCATGGTCCGATACGGATTATGAATGAAAGACCGCATTCCTTGATTGTCTCAACGAACTTGCGGAGATTTCTCCAACCTGTCCAGTCAAACTGATTTTCAATTTCTTCATGATGAATCCAAATGACATAAGAAGAGACGATATCAATTCCACCTTCCTTCATTTTAAGAAGAGCTTCCTTCCAGTCACAGTCAGGATAGCGGGAATAGTGAATCTCTCCCATTACAGGGAACCATCTCTTTCCATCCCTGAAAAGGCTTTTGCTGTCGTATGAATATGTTGTCATAAATAGTCTCCCATAAAATGTTTTGAATATGTTTCTGATTCAGATAATAGCATACATTCAACTCGAGTCAACACGTGTTGATATAATTCCAAAATGAAGTGCGCAATCATTTGCGCACTTCATGATTCCGCCTTATTCCTTGACTGCTGCAGTAGACATGCTCATCATCATTGCTTTCTGGGTAAACAGGAAGAAGATTACAAACGGAACTGCAACAACAAGGGCACCGGCGGCAAAGTTCGTGAACTCATTTTTCTTGTCCGTGACAAAAGAGAACAGACCAAGGGCAAGTGTCTGCTTTTCAGGACTGCGGAGAATCATCTTAGGAAAGATAAAGTCCATCCAAGGTCCTGTAAAACTTGAAACTGCAAGGAAAGTGATGATAGGTCTTGTCACAGGAAGAATGATCGTGGCGAAAGTTCTGAAGTGGCTTGCACCGTCTATGCGGGCTGCCTCGTCAAGATTCTTGCTGACTGTATCCATGTAACTTTTTACCATCCATGTGTTGTAAGGAATATTTCCTGAAACGTAGATGAGGACAAGTCCCCAGAGTGTATCAAGCCCACCGATACGCATGAGGATTACGTAGATGGCAATCATTCCGACAAATGATGGGAAAATCTGAAGGACAAGAAGGCTCATCAAAAGTGTGTGCTTGAACATGAAGCGGAAACGGGAGAAAACATAAGCGCTCAAGGCAGAAATGATGACAGTAAGTGCCGTTGTCCAGATGGCAACAAAAAGAGTGTTCTTGAACCACATCCAGTAGTCCGTCTTTGTGAAAAGATACCTGAAGTGATCAAGTGTGAATCCATTACCAACCTTGATGTTTAGGCCTTCAAATACCCGGACTGTATGTCCATCACCAAAAGGAACGATGCTGAGATTTGCAATGCTGTTACCTGGTGCAAATGCAGCTGAGACTACATATACCAGCGGATAGAAAACCACCAGCGAGATAAGAACGAACAGCAGATATGAGAATGTAAGATTTACCGTGCGTAATGACTTCTGTAATTTCATACTTCACCTTCCTTGAAAGCTTTTGTATTTCTGAACTGGTAGATTGCGAATGGTGCAAGGACAACAAAGATGAGCACCGCAATAACCGAGGCATAATTGTACTTCTGCAAAGTAATTGTGAGTTTGTAGATCCAGGTAACGAGGATATCAGTTCCGCCGGCCATGGTTGTCGTACTGTCTTTAACGACAGGATTTCCACCAGTAAGGAAGAAGATGATTCCAAAGTTGTTGATGTTGTGGGTAAAGCTCATGATGATCAACGGCATTGTCTGGTAGAGAACAAGTGGAAGAGTAATGCTCTTGAGTGTCTGGAAACTTGAAGCTCCATCGATCTTTGCAGCTTCATACATGTCCTTTGAAATCGCTGTCATTGTTCCCATTGAGAGCATCATGAAATATCCAAAGCCGGCCCAGAGGTTGATTACAACACACATGAGCTGTGCAAGGTTTGCGTTACCAAGCCATGGGATTGTCTGATCAAGACGAAGGACTCCAAGAGCCTGAAGTGTTCTGTTGACGATACCGAAGGTTCCGTTGAGCATATGCTTCCAGAGAATCATTGTGATTACAGACGGAACTGCATAAGGCAAGATGAATATGAATCTGAACACGGAAGAAAATCTTACTCCGCTTTCAGACAGATGTACAGCAACCAGAAGTCCACAGAAATAGCATGTGAAAGTCGAAGCAACAGCCCACACAAGAGTCCATATTGCGATGCGGGCAAACCCCTTGGACCATGTAGTTCCGCCGAAAAGAAGATCCTTGAAATTGTCAAAGCCAACCCAGTCTACGGTATTCTTTGGAGTGATGTGTTCCGGAGCGGAATAGTTTGTGAATGCAACACATACGCTGAACAGAAGCGGAACTACAACAAAAACCAGAAGCATGACAACGCATGGAGCAAGACCTGCAATCGGAAAAGCATTTCCGCCAGCTTCTGCGAGGGAAGCTTTCTGAGACACGAATCTCTTGGTCCGTACATATTCAGTATATCCACGCACGGCACTCTTCACCGAAATGAAATAAAGGATCGCAAAAACTGCAACCACGGCAAGAATAAGAATTCCGTCAATAAGCATGAACATGGAATTGTCACGAAGCTTAAGCGGAACATCTGGCTGTGGATCACCAAGAGTGATGAGACCATAAATCTTTCTGCAGACGGCAGGAAGGTTTACAAGAAAAAGCAGTTCTATGGCGGCAAAAATTCCGCCCTTTACATACTGCTTGAGATAAAGAAGGTGTGACAATCCCATGAAACAGCAGGCGGTTGTCTTCACTTTCTTTGCTGAACTTCCGTCGGATTCTATCCGCATATTACACCTCACAAAATTAAAAATAAAATCCATATCCAAGTACACCATCTGCAGATCATTGCAGATTCGAATGCGCACCTCTGGACGTTCAAGAAAAGCGGAAAACTCCCATTAAGCGTCCAGAGCTGTGCAATACAGCACAACCGTAAGACACAGAGAAATCTCGCCAGGCGCGACTTCTCTGTGTACAGATCAATTATTTAGAGATGATTGCGGCATCACAGGCATCAAGTTCCTTCTGAGCGTCTGCGCCGTCCCAGATGTTCTTTGATGTGTTGCCCATTGTTTCCCAGAACTTGCCCATTTCTGGAATTGATGGCATTGGGAATGCGTAATCAAGCTGCTTGAGGAATCCGCTGATGTATGGGCTTGATACAGGTGTGTCGATTGAAGGCATAGCACCTGTCAAGTCGAAGCGGAGCTGCTGCATAGAAGCTGAGATGAGGAACTGAGCAAAGTCAGAAGCTTCTGCCGGATGATCAGAGTATGCTGAAACGAACATTGCGCGAGTTCCAGAGAATGAAGCTGCAGGCTTGTTGTCACCAGGAAGAGCTGGAATTGGAGCTACACCAAAGTTAAGACCTGCATCCTTGAAGTTCTTGATGTTCCAAGGTCCTGTGATGTGCATTGCTGCAGTTCCTCCCTGGAAAGCTGCATCACAGTTACCTGTATCAAGGTCAGCAGCTGGAACGTTGAGAGCGTCCCTGAGTGTCTGGAAGAACTTCATCCCCTTGACTGAGTTTGCTGATGCAAGGTAAGAAGAAGATGTATCTGTTCCTGATGTACCAAAGAGGCGGTTTCCTCCTGCTGTTGTAAAGAGGATTGTGTAGTATCCGTTACCAACATCCATTACGAATCCGCGCTTTCCTGGATTCTGGGAATTGAAGTCTTTTGTCCACTTTGCAAGAGCTTCCCATGTCTTTGGAACTTCATTTTCAGCAATAAGATCCTTGTTGTAGAACAAGGCATATGTTTCTGCTGATACAGGATATCCGTACATCTTTCCCTTATATGTAAGGGCTGCTGAACATGCACCAAGAACTGACTTTGAAACAGCGTCTGCATTGACTGTTGGAAGAACGTGTCCACCATTTACGAGTTCACCGAGCTTATCGTGTGGAGCTGCAAAAATATCTGGTCCTACTCCAGCTGGTCCGTCAAGAGCAATCTGACCTGCTGCATCACCAAGTTCAACATTTACGTACTTGATTTCTACATTTGGATGTGTCTTTGTGTATGCTTCTCCAGCCTGCTTGATGAACTCATCAGGTCCCTGAAGCGATTCCCATACTGTAAGAACAACTTTCTCTTCAGCCTTTGATGACTTTGCCGAAGCTCCTTCTTTCTTGCTGCATCCTGTCAATGCAAGCAATCCTGCTGCAACAGCAGCAACTGCAAATACAACCTTCTTCATATAAAATCCTCCTATATAATGAAGAATCAGACAACGGAACTGATGGAGTTCCGTGCTGATAATGTTTACAATTTTCTGGAACCTCAAAACCAATTTTCCAAGGTCTCCAATATTTCAATCCGATTACCGGAATGATTCCCTGATCTTAAGCTCATACTTCACAGTGGTTTTGGAATCGACTTCCTTGCCCTCTATGAGTCCAACCAGAATCCTGCTTGCCAAACTTGTAAAGCTGGAAACATTTACATTCAATGCCGTGACAGGAGGAGTATTGTTCTCCAGAACCTGATTGTCATAGAATGAAATGACCTGAATGTCCGCCGGCACTTCATAGTCATTCTGCTTGAGCCACTTGAGCACATAAACGCATATCGCATCGTCCATGCAGACAAGACACTGCGGATTTTCCTCAAGCAATCCCGGAAGAGCCTTATCAAGAGCCTCCTGACTGTCCATTTCCCAAAGAACCGAACATTCGTCCAGCGAGATACCGCTTGAAATGCAGGCATCCTCGAAACCCTTGTAGCGATATGCGTTCACCCTGTAGTTCTTGTTACCGCCAAGAACGGCAACCCGGCGGCATCCCTTGCTGATCATGAACTTCGTCATTTCAAAACAGCCGGAAACCTGGTCACTGTCTATCTGGTATATGTCCTCGTCGTCAGAAGTTCCGAAAACCAGGAACGGAACACCTTCCTTCTTGAGGTACTTTACGGATTCATCATCCTCTTCAAGTCTTGTAAGGATGACTCCGTCAACCTTTCGGTTTGTCACAAGCCTTCTTAAAGGTGTAATGTCACCGCCACCCTGGACAACAAGAACGACATCATAATCCAGTTTATATGCAGCCTCGGAAATTCCTATGAGGCAATTCTGGAAGAAGGGAATGTCCCCTTTGTCCGCATCCTTTGGAACCACAACCCCAATGTTGAATGTGTGCCTCAGGACAAGCCCTTTGGCCATGGAATTAGGAATATAGTTGCAGGATTCAGCCATCTCAAGGATCTTGCGGCGTGTCTCAGCCCCTATCCGTCCCTTGCAGTTCAGTGCCCGGGAGACAGTAGACTTGGAAACCCCAAGTTTTTCTGCGATATCTGAAATTGTCACAGCTGAAGTCTGTCTTTCCATTCCCAATTTCCCGCTTATGATTCAAGCATAAAGCACAAATTTCTTAAAAACAAGAAAAAACGTTTGCTCAACACGTTTAGTATACACGTGTTGATTCCACCTGTCAAACTTTTTTTTTAAAATTAATTAAAATTTGATACAAAAATCATAACGTTTCCAGTTTGGAATTTTGGTATGGAAAAATTGCATCACTTAATCTAGAATATAGGAATGTTTGAAGAGATGGCAGAAAAGATGTCCGCAGCCGGAGTGATTCCGGTTGTAACGGTAAAAGATGTGGATGCAACCCTTAAAATTGCGTCGAAGGCATCGGAAAAAGGAATAGATGCACTTGAAATAACCTTTCGCACGACACAAGGAGAAAAAGGCCATGAAATGATCTGTGAGGCGATCAAGGCAGTCCGTAAGAATTTTCCGGAGCTTCTTGTCGGAGCCGGAACTGTGATCAATGCCAAGCTTGCCTCCATGGCCAAAGATGCAGGAGCTCAGTTTGTTGTTTCACCGGGGATCAATCCTAAAACCGTGGAATGGTGCCTTGCCAACGGAATGCCTGTTTTTCCTGGAGTAGCTACGCCAAGTGACATTGAGATTGCCCTTTCATACGGCCTGGACCATCTTAAATTTTTCCCTGCAGAGGCTTCAGGCGGAACCAAAATGCTGCGTGCCTTGAGCGGTCCGTTTCCTACGGTGAAATTCATGCCTACAGGCGGAATCAACGAAAGCAACGCAGCCGATTACCAGTCGCTTGCAAACGTCTTCTGCATCGGCGGAAGCTGGGTGTTAAA
>JAEDDW010000044.1 GCA_016293645.1 Treponema sp.
ACAATGGACTGGCTTGGAATCGATTGGGATGAAGGCGGTTCAAAGGGCGGTGAATACGGTCCTTATGTTCAGTCGGAAAGATTTGAACTTTACAAGAAGTATGCAATGCAGCTCATCGAAAACGGCGAAGCTTACTACTGCTTCTGTGATGCAGAACGTCTTGAAAGAATCCGCAAGATCCAGACAGAAAACAAGATGGCTCCAGGTTATGACCGTAACTGCCGCCACCTTACTCCAGAAGAAGTAAAGGCAAACCTTGATGCCGGAAAGCCTTATGTTATCCGCCTCAAGGTACCTCTTGAAGGAAAGACAAAGTTTTCAGACCATCTCCTTGGTGACATAGAATGGAACAATGAGGACATTTCTCCGGATCCTGTTCTCCTTAAGAGCGACGGATTCCCAACATATCACCTTGCAAACATCGTGGATGACCATCTCATGAAGGTTTCCCATGTCATGCGTGCTCAGGAATGGATTCCATCTACTCCATTGCACGTTCAGATGTACCGCTCTTTCGGATGGGAACACCCTGAATTCTGCCACCTTCCAATGGTAAACGGAAGCGACGGAAAGAAGCTTTCAAAGCGCCACGGTTCAACATCATTGAATGAATTCCGTGCCCGCGGTTATCTTCCACAGGCAATCGTAAATTATGTTGCTCTCCTTGGCTGTTCTTATGACGACGGACGCGACATGTACACTCTTGAAGAACTTGGTCAGAAGTTCCGCCTTGAACACCTTAACAAGGCTCCTGCCGTTTTTGACTACAAGAAGCTTGAATGGTACAACGGCCAGTACATCCGTGCCCTTACAGACGAAGAACTTTACAAGTGGGTTCTTCCATTCATTACAGGCACAGGTGATGCTACTCTCGAAATCAATCCTGACAACCCACAGCCAAAGCCAAAAGTAGGCCCGGAATACTCAGGTGTTTCCCTCGGTGCAGACGGTGAACCTGTTTGTGTTGATGCTTCAATGAACATGTCATCTGCAGATGTAAAGAAGCAGCTTATGGCTTTGATGCCGCTCATTAAGGAAAGACTTCACTTCCTTTCCGATGCGGCAGAAATGGTTCACTTCCTCTTTACAGAACCAGCTGTTCCTGCAAAGGAAAACATCATTCCAAAGAAGCTTGATGAAGCAAAGACAAAGGAAGTTCTTCTAAAGGCTAAGGACTATGTTGCTGAAATTTTCGGAATGGAACATGAAGCAGCAGAAGAACTGGCAAAGAAATATGCAGAAGAACTTGGAATCAAGCTTGGTGACTTCATGATGCCTGTACGCATGGCTGTTACTGGATCAAAGGTTTCGCCACCACTTATCGGTTCAATCTGGATCCTTGGAAAGGAAAGAGCTGTTGCCCGTGTTGAAAGGACACTTGCAGCTTTCTAGATCCAAAGTCTTTTAAAACAAGAAGAGGCTGTCCAAAAAGTATTTATGCCAAGGTCATTGCATATGGCGGCGGAGCTTCCATAAACCCGCAATGTCTAAATGACCAGTAGCACTATATAAGGTGGTTTCGACTGCGCTCAACCACCCTGATTTTACTTTTAGGGCAGCCTTATTTTTTTTGTTGATGAACTGAACTGTTTTCTAGTTTGTCATTGCCTTTCTGCAAAGAGGGATGAGCATTCCTCCTGCGGCATTTCCCAAAGTCATGATCATAAGGTAACCAAGACTTGAAGCATTCCAGGCACTTGCAATGCTGAAGTAGAACATGTTTGCGATGCAGTGTTCGAATCCGCTCAAGATGAAGACGATTACAGGGAGGAAAATAGCAAGGAACTTTCCGACTGAATGTTCAATTTTCTTGTAGCCGTCAGCTGCGATGAACATGAGCATTCCGCAGAAAACTGCAAGGATGAAAATGCTTCCGAGGCTGTCGTTCATTTTCACCTGACACATGGAAGATGCTTTTGCTGAGATTCCGGCAATACGGGTGAGAAGAATAAGTTTTGCCATGGTGAAAGTTCCGATAAAGTTTCCGACCCAGATAAGGGCAACTTCGCCTGCATAGTTCAGCTTATTTTCTACGATGTAACCAACTTTACCGGTATAAAGGTAAAAACCGAAGGTAAGGATGACAAAGAGACCTGTTCCGAATAATGCTGCTCCGACTACCTTACTTTCACAGCTCAAAAAAACAGTTCCTCCGATTCCGATTGCAATTCCAGTAAGAAATGCGCGTACAAGAATATTGATGATAGATTTCATAGTAGTGTCATTATATAAAAATCAGGAATATTGTAAAATAGTGTTGCAAAAAAAAGTTCAAAATAGTATATTTATGCAAAATTATGCAAGAGGAGTGTATATTTATGCATTTTATTGATGGCGGAGTTTGTGCTCCAGATGGTTTCACTGCCAACGGCGTATTGTGCAAGTTTAAGTCTTCAAGAACAACTTACGATCTTGCAATGATCTATTCAGAGAAGCTTTGTACAACAGCAGGACTTTTTACTCAGAACCGCGTCAAGGCAGAAAGCGTAAAACTTACAAAACAGCATATTGCAGATGGTGTGGCTCAGGCTGTGATCGCAAACAGCGGAAACGCAAACTGCTGTACTGGTGCCCAGGGAGCCGCCAATGCACTCCGTATGGCAGAACTCTGCGCAAAAGAATGTGGTGTAAAAACTGAAGATGTCATCGTATGTCAGACAGGTGTCATCGGTCAGCAGATGGACATAAAGAAGGTTGAGGACAATGTTGCTTCACTCAAGGCCGGTCTTTCAAAGGAAGGCCATGAAAAGGCAAGACAGGCAATCATGACGACAGACACCCAGTACAAGGAATGTGCTGTTGAGACGGAAATCGGCGGAAAGAAAGTCCATATCGGTGCCATGTGCAAAGGTTCAGGAATGATCCACATCAATCTTGGAACAATGCTTTCGTTCATGACGACAGACTGTGCCATTTCTTCCCAGATGCTTGCAAAGGCTTTGAAGACTTCTGTTGCCGGAACCTACAACTGTGTTTCCATCGACGGTGATACTTCAACAAATGATTCCCTCACGATCCTTGCAAACGGAATGGCTGGAAACGCGGAGATTGTTTCTGAAGGAAAAGATTTTGATGCATTCCTTGAAGCGCTCAATGCCATCAACACACAGATGGCAAAAAAGATTGCTGCAGACGGAGAGGGTGCCACAAAACTTGTTGAGGTAAATGTGGAAGGTGTCAAAGATGTTGAGACAGCACGCGGACTTGCAAAGGCTGTGATCTGCTCGAACCTTACAAAGGCCGCCATGTTCGGTGCCGATGCAAACTGGGGAAGAATCCTCTGTGCCATGGGTTACAGCGGATTTGAATTTACTCCTGAAAAGACAGATGTTTATTTTGAAAGCGGAAGTCCTTCAGAAAAGATCATGGTTTTTGAACAGGGAGTTCCGTTGAACTTTGATGAGGATCTTGCAAAAAAGATCTTGAGCGAAAAAGAAATCAAGATCAATGTTTTCTGCAAGGATGGAAATGCAAAGGGAACCGCATGGGGCTGTGATCTTACATACGACTATGTAAAAATCAACGGAGATTACAGGACTTGATTCATGATTCGTAGTTACGGATCATGAATTGCTGAATGAAGGAGACATGAAAATGGCAGATGAAAATGCAACTGGCAAAATAAATTCAAGGTTGGATAGTGATACCTGGTCAAGCGTTCTTGTTCAGGCCCTTCCATACTTTAAGCACTGGGTAGGAAAGACTGTTGTCGTCAAGTACGGTGGAAATGCCATGCTTAACGAGGATCTCAAACGCTATGTAATGGAAGACATTGTTCTTCTCAATACAATCGGCATCAAGGTTGTTCTTGTTCACGGCGGTGGACCTGAAATCAATGCCATGCTTGAAAAAGTCGGCAAGGAATCAAAGTTCATCAATGGTCTTCGCTATACAGATGCGGAAACCATGGAAATCGTTCAGATGGTTCTTGCAGGTAAGCTTAACAAGGGAATCGTCGGAATGCTGGTTCAGCAGGGCGGAAAGGCTGTTGGTTTAAGCGGAACTGACGGCGGCCTTATTCGCGCAAAGAAACTTGATAAGGGAGATGGAGTTGACTACGGTTTTGTCGGTGAAGTTACACAGGTAAATCCAGAAATCGTACAGAGCCTTCTTAATGAAGGTGTGATTCCAGTAGTTTCCACTATTGCGTTGAGCGAAACTGAAGAAAACGTGCGTTATAACATAAATGCTGATACTGCTGCCGCAAAAATTGCGATCGCACTTGAGGCAGAAAAATTCGTTCAGCTTACAAATGTTCCTGGTGTATTGAAGGATATGAATGATCCTTCAAGCCTTATCCAGCGAATTCATTTGAACGATGTGCAGAAATATTTTGACGATGGCATTATTTCCGGTGGTATGATACCTAAGATTGAATGTTGTCTCCTTGCTCGTAATGGCGGTGTTCCAAGAACCCACATCATTGACGGTCGTGTTCCACATTCTCTGCTGATTGAAATGTTTTCAGACAGAGGAATAGGAACTATGATTTACTAAAAAAAATCCATCCTTGGATTTTTTTTAGTGACGAGTTTCAATTCAGCCGCGTCCGCGTCTGTTTTTTGCTTCGCAAAAAAGCATTGAAACTCGCGGTTTTTGTAGCTGAAACTAATGACGCGCCGTCCTTGGCGCTATGAAAGGGAATTATTATGGGAAACAAACAGATATTGAATAATTACGGATCCTTTGATGTTACCTTTGTAAAAGGAAAAGGATCCATATTGACAGATGTAAATGGCAAACAGTATGTCGACTTTCTTGCCGGTATTGCAGTCAACTGTCTTGGACATAACTACAAGCCGCTTGTAAAGGCTGTTGCAGCGCAGGCAAAAAAGCAGATCCACATCTGCAATTACTTCACAAGCGACATCGGAAATGAATACGCCGCAAAACTTTTGAAGGCTACTGGATTTGAAGGAGTCTTCTTTGGAAATTCCGGTGCAGAAGCCAATGAATGTGCCGTCAAGCTTGCAAGAAAGTATGGATGGCTCAACGGCGGCGAAAGGAGAAGGACTATCGTTACATTGAAGAAGTCCTTCCACGGAAGACCTCTTACAACTCTTACTGCTACAGGTCAGGACAAATTCCACCCTGAATGCTTTGGACCTTATGTTGAAGGATTCAGATATCTTGAACCAAATGATTTTGAGGCTCTCAAGACAGCATTCGACGATACTGTTGCAGCCGTAATGTTTGAACCTGTTCAGTGCGAAGGTGGAGTTCTTCCGCTTGATAAGGAATGGGCAAAGGCATGTGCCAAGGCTGCCCGTGATGCTGGTGCCATTGTTATCTGTGATGAAGTTCAGACTGGAATGGGAAGATGCGGAAGCCTTTTGTGCTCTGACATCTACGGTGTTGAACCTGAAGTTGTAACACTTGCCAAGGCCATTGCCGGTGGTGTTCCGATGGGAGCCTGCATGTGGCGCGGAAAGGGCAATGTGTTTGCAGCCGGTGACCATCAGTCTACTTTCGGTGGAAATCCTCTTGCCTGCAGCGCAGCCAATGTTGTTCTTGATGAGCTTACAAAGCCTGGTTTCATGGATTCTGTGAACGAAAAAGGAAATTATATCCGCGAAACGATAAAGAGCTGGAATCTTCCTTGCGTGGTTGAAGTTCGTGGTATGGGGCTTGTGATCGGAGTTCAGGTAAAGTCAAATCCTGTTGAATATGAAAAAGCATGTCTGGCAAAGGGACTTCTTTTCTCGACGGCAGGTAATGATGTCCTTCGTTTTGTTCCGCCTTTGAACATCTCAAAAAAGGACATTGACAGAGGACTTGCAATTCTTAAGGAAGTTCTTGAAGCATAGATTTATCTTGTATTCCATTGTAAATCAACGCAAGAATTAGTAAAATAAGCGTAATGAAAAAAATTACACTTGCTTTGTTTATTCTTGCGATTGCTTCAGTTATATCTGTTGTAATTGCAAAAAAATATATATATAAGGAAGATGTTGCCAGCGTTTCTTCTTCCGTTGTTGTTCCAAAAACGAATGTTGAATCCCAGTCATCGGTGCAGGATGTTTCTCTTGAAAGCGATGATTCTGCACTGGTCTCTCTCATTCCGCTTCACAGCAATGAAACCCTTTTGAGCATCGTGAGCATGGATTTTGATGGTGATGGTTATGATGATCAGGTAAATGCCGTGAAAACCATGGACAGTCCTTTCATTTCCCTTATAATCGGTCTGTATAATCCTAAAACATCTGCCTACGAACGAAAGGCTGAGCTGTCTACTGAAATCAAACAGACCCAGACTTTTTCATATACCGGTATGGATCTCAATGGTGAACACAGGACATCCCTCGTCTATCAGGGTTTTGCGGAAAATGGTGATTCCATCATAAAGGCCTATTTCATTTCCAACTGGAACAATAATTTTTCATTGAGGAAAATCGTTGATCTTAGGGGCGACGGAACTATTTTCATCCAGCAGGTTGACCGTTATGATGCCTATGAGAGATCCAAGGCAAATGGTGCCAGTTTTCCGATCTGGGTTTATACATCCGACACGGAAAATGAAAAGAGCACCGACCAGCTTCAGATTCAATATGAATGGAGCCAGGAAGAGTATAAATATGTAAAGACAAAGACCATTCGTGTTGCAGGAAACCGTATTGCCGCAAAGGAACTTGCAAAAATCCAGGATGGTACAGTCGGAACTTTTGCCAATTTCCTTGAAGGCCTCTGGTACATGACTGAGAGCGACGGAACTGGAATCCGTTACTTGTTTTTCAATTATGGGACCAAGGAAATAATTTTCTTCAAGGATGACACGGAAGAAGTCTACAAGTGGGCTCACAGCAATATCCGCAGAAACGGAATGTATCTTTCTACCATCAATCAGGAAATTGAAAACCTTCAGCGTCGTGTAGACATTTCCCTCAAGTCAACGGAAGAAATCCATGTCCGCATCCAGGACGATGTAAGAATGAGGATCAGTGAAAGTACAGTATGGGATGGGGATTATAAAAAGACCAACCAGAATCTCTATAAATCAAAACTCCGGTCCAAAAACAAGAAAATGGATTTTGCCCGCAATCTTGAAAAGGTTGTTTCATGGAAAACTTCTGAAGGACTGGTCGTGAAATTCGTTGACGGGAAATATACAGTTTCCGGTGATACTGTTTCTGAAGAAGGTGTATATTCATGTTCAATTACGCGAACTGACAATATGATTCAGTTCAGACCAAAAAACGCAGATAATTCATATTTCAATGGCTTGTATAAAATACTGGCGGAAGGTTCTTTTGAGGAAAATGTTCCTGTTACCTTCAGCCCGTATAAGGCTTATGCAGATGGCTTGATTCCTGTAGAGCAGAGGTCGATAGTTCTTTCTCCGGTTATGGAAAAGGAAGAGTAGATTACCGAACAAGGTTCACATTGTCGATAAAAACAGTTCCACCTTCATTGATTCCCTTGAACACAAAGGAAATGCATCTGATGTCATTTTCTTCAATGAGGGAAGGAATGTCATTCCCGTTTTCATCTTTCATGTCATGGGAAAGGTCAAAATACACATTCGTGTTTTCACCCGCTCCCAGAATCACTTCCTGTGTTGTTATGGCGTCATGATTGTTTCCTGTCTGCAGGCGAAGAAATACGGTAAGTGATTTGCTTGTAGTATTGTTGATGTCAGCTGTTACAATGGCTGCTCCTGTCCAGTTGCTGATGGCAGGTGTGTCGCATGTAAACGTTGAGTATGAAGTCTCTGGTGCCCTCCCAAAAGTAAACATTGCACTTTGCTCACCGTCTGATGCCCATAAATCAGACAGCTCACAGCTTATTGAATAATCGCTGGATATTTTTCTGCCTTCTGCATACCAATAGCAGTCCTCCTCAAAGCTCTCCAGAATCTCAATCTGCCCAGCCGGTATCGGATTGCATATGGGAGCAGTAAGTCCGTCTTTTTTTATGGATGGAAAATCATCTTTCTGCTTTTGGGTGGATTTAGTGTATGAGCCTGAATCTGTTCCCTGGTCCGCTCTGGAAATGGATGCGCAACCTGCAAGCAGGATAAGAAAAGAAAACAGGCAGAATTGTAGGAATCTCTTCATATTAAAAATCTAATCAAAACTGCCTGTTTTTTCAACAAAAGAACTGAAAATTTTTTCTGTTATTTTCATGTCCTTTTTTATTCATACATGCCATTCAAAAGTCTGTAAATAATGTTGATCTTTTCCTTTTCTGCTTCATCAAGATTTTTGCCTTCTGCATCATCGATGAGTTTTTCCAGGGAAGAAATGCTTTCATTTATGGCTGTCGCAAAACCACGTGACACCTTGAACCAGTATGTTCCACTTCCGTCTGTGAAAAGACAGATAAAACCATATTCTTTTGATGCACTTTTTGCTACTGTAACCCTCATTATGAATTCAACATTTTTTATGAGCGTTCTTATCGAATCACCTTCATGGATGTTCAGATTCATTTTCCTGGGCCAGAGTTTTTCCTCGATAGGATCCAGATTCAGGGTCTTTGCAGCCTTCATGATTATTTCCATCTTTTCACCGTCAAGGAGCTTGAATCCGCCCTGCATAAGGATTGTTCCCCTCATGCCTGCAATCTGCGCCAGAAGGTTTTCGTTTTTTTCAAGAAGAATAGCCGGCTTGAATGATTTCCATGGCAGCTGAACGGTTTTTTTACCTTTGATTTTCTTGAAGTCAAAATCAGTTCCGCCCAGGGTAATTCTATTTTCATTGTCAGCTTCTTTCTTTGATTTCTTGTCTTTTTTATCTTTTCTGGATTCTTTTTCTTCGTGGAAAGTTGTACCTGAGTACTCCAGATTTCCTGTAAGACTTTTTCCTTTGCTGCCACGTGCCAGTGTAAGCTGATGTTCAAGGTCTGGATCAATCTGTGCCAGAAGTTTTTTTGTGAGTGGCGAAACACTCATGGCAAACATTCTGCTTGTGCGGACAATTTCTCCTGCAACGATGTAGAGCGGAAATGTCTTGAACATTGATGAACCCGGATGAATCGAAATATGGTCCTGTGTAAGGCTTCTGTAGTTTTCACGGCCTTCACGAACACAGACAAACTGAATCATTCCGCTTGCTATGCAGCAAAGATAGTTGTCCATACTTCCGCCGCCTGTAATAGGCATCTGCAGTCTCTTTGATACGATTTCTTCGAGCTGTTCCTTGATGTTGACAATTTCTGCCATTACACGTTCATCAAGATAATTTCTTTTGCAGAACTTTTCCTTGTTGTTCTGTTCGGAGTATATGCGGAAAAGTTTTACGTAAGTAACAAAGTCACCCTGAATGTCACGGAATGCATGATGGGCAGCCCTTGCATCCATTTCTTCTCCAACAGGCAGAACGAAAGGAGACTGTGTGCTCAGAAAAGCTGCCGCGATGATGACTTCTTCAAGAATATCTGGATAACGCATGATGCTTTCAACGATAATTCTTGATACGCGTGGTTCAAGAGGAAATTCAACCATCAGTTTTCCAGTAGGGGAAAGAGTTCCGTCTTTTTCAAGGGCATGGAGCATGTTCAGTGTATTTACGGCACCGATGATACCTTCACGGCCAGGTGGTGAAATGAAATCGAACTGTTCAAAATCAGTAATTCCGAGTTCAGCCATGCGGAGCACGACTTCACTGAGATCTGTTCTATAGATTTCTTCTGTCGTATATTCCTGACGCTTGTCAAAATCTTCGCGGCTGAAAAGTCTGTAGCAGGTTCCTTCGCATGTACGGCCTGCACGTCCTCTTCTCTGGTTGCAGCTTGCGCGGCTTACAGGTGTTTCGTTCAAACTAGAAGTGAATGTCTTTGGACTATAGAAGTTGAGTTTTGCAAGACCACTGTCGATTACTGTTGTGATTCCGTTGATTGTAACCGAGGTTTCAGCAATGTTTGTACTTAAAACAACTTTTTTCTTTCCGAAAGGAGCGTTGTCGAAAACCTTTTCCTGTTCCTCTTTAGGAAGACGTCCATAAAGCGGAACAATATGTATTTTGCTTTTGAAGCTGCTGCTGTAAAGACGTTCCATGCAGTCCTTGATTATTTTTTCACCTGGAAGAAAAACAAGAATGTCTCCTGTTTCCCTGTTGTCGAGAACCCGGTCAATGGTTTTTTCTATTTTTGAAAGAAGAGCCTCGGTTCCTTCTACAGAAGCTGTCGTAGTCTTCAGTGCAGGCGGATCATAGACCATAGCCACAGGAAATGTCTGGGTGTCGATTGAAACGATCGGACAACCGCCGAAATAGTTGCTGAAACTTTCAGCATTCATCGTAGCACTGCTGACGATTACCTTGAAATCATGTCTGACAGCAAGCACGCGTTTTAAAAGTCCAAGAACAAAATCGATGTTGAGGCTGCGTTCATGGGCTTCATCAACCATTATTACTGAATACTTTGACATATACGGATCAAGTTTCATTTCCTGTAGAAGAATTCCGTCAGTCATGATCTTGATTTTTGTAGTCTGGTCAGTCTTGTCCTCAAAACGCATCTTGTAACCAACAAGGCCAGGATATTTTGTCTTCAGCTGTTTTGAAATGAATTCGCTGACACTTAATGCTGCGATGCGCCTAGGCTGGGTTACAGCAATAACGCCTGTAGAGGAATATCCTGCTTCGTGGAGAATGACCGGAATCTGCGTAGTTTTTCCAGATCCTGTCGGACTTTGAACGACAATGACCTGGTTGTTCTTCAATGATTCAAGAATACGTTCCTTCTGGGCATATACTGGAAGGTCCTTGTAGTTTATTGCCATGTACTTTTCCCTTTAACTGCTTCCATAATTTTTTTTCTGCCTGAAAGGTATGAGGCCCATCTATCATTGCCCTGGGCTTTCAGGTTTTCTATAAAACTGTCATCAAGTCTTTTGATGACAAAATTGTTCTGCTCATTTATAAATGTCGTAATGATCACAGGTTCGAGATTTTGAATTCTGATGCCGTCTGCATCTTTTTTCAAATCAACCAGGAACAGAAAACTGTCTCCGGTGTTCTCCATGTTTTTGTCCGGGCGCCTGAAGTCCGGTTTCCTTCTCTGTGCGCTGATCGTATTTCCTACGGAATAGAATATGCATTTGTCGTTTCCGGAATTTCCAGACGTAATGACATTCCATTCCTTTGGTACATGGGGATGGTTGATCCACAATATATCGATGCCCGCATCAATAATGGAATAATAAAATTTTTTGCTCTTTTCCGCAATGCTGGAGACATATTCTTCCTCCGATGTGTGGAAGGAAAGAATCATGAGAGCGCTGGGATTTTCCCTTCGTTTTCTTGAAATTGTCTTGATGAATTCCTGTCGTCCTTTTTCATCCGGCGGAACATAATCAAACATCTGAGTGCAGGTCTTGAAATTCAGGACTTCAGTAACTGAGGCAAAAAGAACCGTGAATCCATTTTTTTCAATCATCTTGAATTCTATGCCGTCTTTTTCGTTTTCCTTTATTCCGGCTGAAAAAATTCCGGCAGAAACTTTGCTGTCAAAAAAAAATTTTGTCGCAAGAATTCCTTCTCTGTGAAAGTCATTGGTATGGTTGTTCGCAAGACTGAAGACATTGAATCCGCTGTCCATTGCCTTCTGGACAAAATCTGAGTGGCATGAAAAGGTAGGGTAGCTGCTCTGGTTCCGGCTGTCGTCGACTGGAGACTCAAAATTTGCAAAAGCGAGATCTGCGTTTTTTACCAGAGATTCTATATCGGTAAAGGCATCTGAGAAATCTCTTTCTGTGATTTCCGTATGTGCCATTATGTCACCTGCAAAGAGAAGACGTATCTCTTCTTTTTGAGGTGATTGAATCTTTGAGGATGTGCATGAAAAAAAGAGAAGCTGTGAAATAAACGACAGAAGTATTCCTATATTCCGGGTCATAAACTTTTTCTACGGAACATGATACTTCTTTTTTTGTTATCCCGCAATCTTCAATGCAGTGCTGTAATCGCTTGGTGTCATTCCAGTGTATGACTTGAACTCGTGGATGAAATGGCTCTGGTCATAGAATCTGTAATCGGCTGCGATTTTTGAGAATGAATCGATGTTTCCGCTGCTGATCTCGTTGAGTACAAGCTGGAATTTTACGATGTTGCAGAACTGCTTTGCGCTCATGCCTGCATTCTGGTCGAAGAGGTGATTTATGTAACGTGATGAATATCCTGCAAGTTCTTCAAGCTGACTGATCTTGATGAGCCCGTTCTTTTCAATGATGATGTCAAGAAGCTGCTTGAATAGTTCCTTTGTCGATGAGCTGCTTTCAATTGTCTTAAGGAATTTTGATGCAGCATCCATTCTCTCGGCAAAAGTCTCCCTGTCTGTTACAAGTGCATAGATTGCCTTGAGGTTGTCTGTTTCAGCCGGAACTATTTTACCTGCGTTTGCTTTTATTTCATCTCCCTTGGAAAACGGGTTGTTTCCTGGTTCAAAACGGATCGCAAAATATTCGGTGTTTGGTTTCATCTCCAGCGTGACTGCTTCAATCGTGTTGAAAACCATGTGTGCTTCAAAATAGTGGCCGCAGGCGATTACAAGGTTTGTGCATCCGTCTGGCAAAAAGGTTACGTTGTTTGAATTTGCACTGTTCCTGCTTGAAAAGCTGTAGAACCAGTATTTGCCTTCTGCTTCCACACAATCCTGATAGAAATTTTCAGTCTTAAGTTCGAAAAAAGGCTGAACCGGATCAAGATAAGAAACGCTGTTTTTCATTTTGTAACCCCCAAAATTTTAAAACAAAAAAAAGCGCTGGAGACAGTTATTTCCTGTATCCAGCGCCTTTGCTGTTGGCCTTATTATCGCACAGCAGCGGATATGTGTCAAGCATCACCCAAATTTTAGTGTCGCTCTTGAGTTCAGGTTTAAGCCGTAAATCCCATGTGGTGATCCCTTTTTTCCTATACGGGGAAAAAAATCTATGGTATAATGGGGCACTATGTTTGAATCATTTTTAGATTTTCTTATCCCGTTCTCTGGGGCCATGCTTGGAGCTGTTTCTCAGGGCGTGCTTTGGGGAATAATGGCTCTTGGAGTCTACATTACCTTCAAGATTCTTGATTTTGCCGATATGACTGTTGACGGAAGTTTTGCCCTTGGTGGTTGTATCTGTGCCCTTCTTATTGTGAGTGGATTTAATCCGCTTCTTGCAATTTTTGTCGCCGCCGTTGCAGGTTCCCTTGCGGGACTTCTTACAGGGGTACTTACGACGAAACTCAAGATTCCTGGAATTCTTGCAGGAATTCTTGTTCAGCTTGCGTTGTATTCCATAAACCTTCACGTTCTTGGCGGTCCAAACCAGCCTCTTTCACGTGCAAACAAAACCATCATAAACTGGGTAAACAATGCACTTCATCTTGGTGACATCTTCCCTGTCAGTGCAACCTCTCTTTCTGCCCTCATATGCGGAATCATTTTTACTGTCCTTGTGATTCTTGGACTTTACTTGTTCTTTGGAACTGAAATTGGATGTGCTGTCCGTGCAACCGGTGGAAATGAATTCATGAGTCGTGCCCAGGGAATCAATACAGATTTCATGAAGATCCTTGCCCTCATGACAGCCAATGCTCTTGTTGCCATGAGTGGTGCTCTTGTAATGCAGCAGCAGAGATTCGGTGATGTAAGCATGGGTATCGGAACTATTGTCATCGGCCTTGCCTCAATCATCATCGGTGAAGTCATATTCGGAAAGCGTTTTGGTTTCTGGTGGTGCCTTCTTGGTGTCGTGCTTGGTTCAGTCATCTACCGCATGATAATTGCCATCGTCCTTCAGCTTGGAATGAAGACACAGGATCTTAAATTGCTGTCGGCAGTTGTTGTTGCGGTCGCACTTTCCGTGCCTGTGATCAAAAAGAGTTTTAAGAAGAAGAGTGTTGCTGCATCCTGAGAAAATCTGAAAACATGATTTTTTGGAATTTCTTTTGAACTTGGAGATTATTATGCTGGAGATAAAAAACATACATAAAACTTTCAATCCGGGAACAATTACGGAAAAAAAAGCTCTCAAGGGTGTGAGCATTACTCTTAATGACGGGGATTTCGTAACCGTCATCGGTGGAAACGGTGCAGGAAAGTCAACTTTGCTCAACCATATTGCAGGTGTTTATATGCCTGATTCAGGAAGCATTGTCCTTGATGGTGAGGATATTACTGATGTCAAGGAACATGTCCGCGCAAAATACCTTGGCCGTGTTTTCCAGGATCCTATGCGCGGAACTGCAGCTTCAATGGAAATTGAGGAAAACCTTGCTCTTGCTTACAGACGTGGTAAAAGACGTGGCTTAAGCTGGGGTATTACTAATGCTGAAAAAGAAATCTACAGACAGCAGCTTTCCTTGCTTGAGCTTGGTCTCGAAGACAGAATGAATGCAAAGGTAGGATTGCTTTCAGGAGGCCAGCGTCAGGCATTGACTTTGCTCATGTCTACCTTGCAGAAACCAAAAGTGCTTCTGCTTGATGAGCATACTGCTGCCCTTGATCCAAAAACAGCACACAAGGTTCTTGAACTTACAAAGTACTTTGTTGAGCGTGATCACCTTACAACTTTCATGGTCACACATAATATGTCCAATGCAATTCAATACGGCAACCGTCTTATCATGATGCTTGACGGACATATCGTATACGATGTAAGCGGAGAAGAAAAGAAGAATCTTAAGGTTGCGGACCTTCTTGCCAAGTTCCAGACGATCAGCGGTGAAGA
>JAEDDW010000156.1 GCA_016293645.1 Treponema sp.
GCATGGCAACGTCCTACCCTCACAGGGGGCGATCCCCCAACTACTCTCGGCGCTATGGAGCTTGACTTCTGTGTTCGGAATGGGAACAGGTATATCCTCCATGCCATCGCCACCACACTATTTTCCTTGAGAAAACCTTGTTCTCTCAAAACTAGACAATATTCATTTCTCTTTTCAAGAACCTGCGTTTTTTTGGTTAAGTCCTCGACCGATTAGTAATGGTCCGCTCCATGCGTCGCCGCACTTCCACTTCCATCCTATCTACCTGATCATCTCTCAGGGGTCTTAACTCCATAAAGGAGTGGGAAATCTTATCTTGAGGTGAGTTTCGCACTTAGATGCTTTCAGCGTTTATCTCATCCATACATAGCTACCCAGCGATGCCCTTGGCAGAACAACTGGTACACCAGCGGTATGTCCATCCCGGTCCTCTCGTACTAAGGACAGATCCTCTCAAATTTCCTGCGCCCGCGACGGATAGGGACCGAACTGTCTCACGACGTTCTGAACCCAGCTCGCGTACCGCTTTAATGGGCGAACAGCCCAACCCTTGGGACCGAATACAGCCCCAGGATGCGATGAGCCGACATCGAGGTGCCAAACCTCCCCGTCGATGTGGACTCTTGGGGGAGATAAGCCTGTTATCCCCAGGGTAGCTTTTATCCGTTGAGCGATGGCCCTTCCATGCGGAACCACCGGATCACTAAGCCCGACTTTCGTCCCTGCTCGACTTGTAGGTCTCGCAGTCAAGCTCCCTTATGCCTTTACACTCTGCGAATGATTTCCAACCATTCTGAGGGAACCTTTGGGCGCCTCCGTTACCTTTTAGGAGGCGACCGCCCCAGTCAAACTGCCCACCTGACACTGTCTCCCGCCGTGATTGCCGGCGTGGGTTAGAGTGTTCATACAACGAGGGTAGTATCCCACCGATGCCTCCGTCGAAACTAGCGTCCCGACTTCTACGGCTCCTACCTATCCTGTACAAGTTGTACAAACACCCAATATCAAGCTACAGTAAAGCTCCATGGGGTCTTTCCGTCCTGTCGCGGGTAACCCGCATCTTCACGGGTATTATAATTTCACCGAGTCTCTCGTTGAGACAGTGCCCAGATCGTTACGCCTTTCGTGCGGGTCGGAACTTACCCGACAAGGAATTTCGCTACCTTAGGACCGTTATAGTTACGGCCGCCGTTTACTGGGGCTTCAATTCAAACCTTCGCTTGCGCTAAGCTCTCCTCTTAACCTTCCAGCACCGGGCAGGTGTCAGCCTCTATACGTCATCTTACGATTTTGCAGAGACCTGTGTTTTTGATAAACAGTTGTTTGGGCCTATTCACTGCGGCTAACCACTCTCATGGCCAGCACCCCTTCTTCCGAAGTTACGGGGTCATTTTGCCGAGTTCCTTAACGAGAGTTCTCTCGCTCACCTTGGTCTTCTCGACCCGACTACCTGTGTCGGTTTGCGGTACGGGCGGTCTGATTCTAACTAGAAGCTTTTCTTGGCAGTGTGACGTCGCTCACTTAGAACGATAAATCGTTCATACCCATCACAGCTTGTCCTTGAGCCGGCAAGCATTTGACTCGCCGACAGACTTGCTGCTTGGACGCACATCCGATAGTGCGCATCGTTAGCCTCCTGCGTCCCTCCATTGCTCAAACAAATCAGACCGGTACGGGAATATCAACCCGTTGTCCATCGCCTACGCCTCTCGGCCTCAGCTTAGGTCCCGACTAACCCTGGGAGGACGAGCCTTCCCCAGGAAACCTTAGTCATTCGGTGGACAGGATTCTCACCTGTCTTTCGCTACTCATACCGGCATTCTCACTTCTAAGCGCTCCACCGGTCCTTACGGTCCGGCTTCACCGCCCTTAGAACGCTCTCCTACCATGCAGCAAAGCTGCATCCACGATTTCGGTAATGTGTTTAGCCCCGTTACATTTTCGGCGCAGGATCACTCGACTAGTGAGCTATTACGCACTCTTTAAATGGTGGCTGCTTCTGAGCCAACATCCTAGTTGTCTGTGCAATTCCACATCCTTTTCCACTTAACACATATTTAGGGACCTTAATCGGTGGTCTGGGCTGTTTCCCTTTCGACTACGGATCTTATCACTCGCAGTCTGACTCCCGGATATAAATCAGTGGCATTCGGAGTTTATCTGAATTCAGTAACCCAAGACGGGCCCCTAGTCCAAACAGTGCTCTACCTCCACGATTCTCAACTCCGAGGCTAGCCCTAAAGCTATTTCGGAGAGAACCAGCTATCTCCAAGTTCGATTGGAATTTCACCGCTACCCACACCTCATCCCAGCATTTTTCAACATACACGGGTTCGGTCCTCCAGTGCGTTTTACCGCACCTTCAACCTGGACATGGGTAGGTCACCTGGTTTCGGGTTTACACCAACGTACTCGTTCGCCCTGTTCAGACTCGCTTTCGCTGCGGCTCCGGCCTTTCCGCCTTAACCTCGCACGTTAGCATAACTCGCCGGTTCATTCTACAAAAGGCACGCCATCACCCGTTAACGGGCTCTGACTACTTGTAGGCACATGGTTTCAGGTACTCTTTCACTCCCCTCCCGGGGTGCTTTTCACCTTTCCCTCACGGTACTGGTTCACTATCGGTCACTAGGGAGTATTTAGCCTTGGGAGATGGTCCTCCCGGATTCCGACGGAGTTTCACGTGTTCCGCCGTACTCAGGATCCTGGACTGAGGAAACAACGTTTCGTTTACAGGGCTGTTACCTTCTCTGGCTGATCTTCCCATATCATTCGACTACGTTATTTCTTGGTAACTCAGATGTCCAGTCCTACAACCCCAGAGAGCAAGCTCTCTGGTTTGGGCTGTTCCCCGTTCGCTCGCCGCTACTTAGGGAATCGAATTTTCTTTCTCTTCCTGCGGGTACTTAGATGTTTCAGTTCCCCGCGTCTACCTTCGGCTCAACTATGAATTCATTGAGCGATAGCAGGCAAAACCTGCTGGGTTTCCCCATTCGGAAATCTCCGGATCACAGTCTACTTACGACTCCCCGAAGCATATCGCAGTTAGTCACGTCCTTCATCGGCTCCTAGTGCCAAGGCATCCACCATGCGCCCTTAATAACTTAACCTATAATATTTATCTTGCGATAAACGGTTATGAGTTTTGCGATTAAGAACTAATTTCTTGTTTTAAACTCTTTAAAACGCGGTGTTCTCGGTTATAAAAATTAACAAAGAAATAAAATATTATCTAGTTTTCAAAGAACAAGT
>JAEDDW010000157.1 GCA_016293645.1 Treponema sp.
TGAAGGCGTCAAAGCGCAGAATCAGGAATTCTGAACATAAAGGCGAGATCAGGGAAAAATACAAGGGAATCGATCCTTCAGAGATTGAAGTCATCCCTGCAAATGAAGATAGTGACCTTGATATTGAAAACAGGAAGATGAAGGTCGCTGCCTATGTCCGTGTCTCTACACAGAATGACGAGCAGACCTCCTCGTTTGAATTACAGGTCAATGATTTCACCAAGCGTATCAATGAGAATCCGAACTGGGAGTTTGCCGGCATCTACAGTGATGAAGGTATTTCCGGAACAGAACTGTCTCACCGTGCAGGTATGCTGTCTCTGATTGAGGATGCGAAAGCTGGAAAAGTCCAGCTTATCCTTGTGAAATCCATCGCCCGTTTCGCCAGAAATGTTGTTGACTGCCTCTCTATCGTTCAGGAGTTGAAAAACTACGGTGTCGGCGTGTGCTTTGATGAAAACAATCTCTGCACACTGGGCGCAGAAGGCACTATGCTTCTGACGATCCTCGCTACTGTTGCAGAGGAAGAGTCACGCTCCAAGTCTTTCATCATGAACTGGTCTGTCCAACGCCGCTTCCAGAACGGAATCTTCCTGACTCCCGAGCTTCTGGGTTATGATAACGACGAGGACGGCGGACTGATGATAAACGAGTCCGAGGCGGAGACAGTCAAGGTCATCTACTATCTGTATGTGAACGGATGGTCAAGTAAGGAAATTGCGGATTTGCTGACAGATTATCAGCGCGAGACCAAGCTTGGCAATACCGAGTGGAAATCTTCATGGATAACCCAAATTATAGACAATGAGCGTCATTGCGGCGATGTCCTTGCTCATAAGACTTACACGCCTGATTTCAAAACGCATAAGGCAGTAAAGAATGACGGCAAGCTCCCGAAATATAGAAAGCGTGATCATCACGATGCTATCATCAGCCGGGATGTCTTCAACGCTGCCCAGCTTATCCGTTCATCTGCATTTTACAAAAGAAAAAAGCATGCCCTGCCCGTGCTAAGCGTTGTGGAGGACGGTGCGCTCAAAGGATATGTTCCAATCGACCGGAACTGGGAGGGCTTTTCTCCCGAGGACTATCAGAAGGCATGTGAAAGTGTTCAGACCGCTATTGAAAAGGAAGAATATGTCCAGTCAGGTCTTAAGCTGAATCTGAACGGATATCAGCGTGTCAGCTCACACTTCTTTCCGTCTTCTGATGACCTGTCTCTGACGATATCAGGCGGAAAGATGCGCTTTAGTACTGCGTGCTTAAAGAAATTTGAAGATGTGGAGTACGTTGAACTGCTTATCAACACTGTAAATAACTGTATCGCGATCCGCCCTTGTGAGAGTGATAATCCGAATGCGATCCACTGGGGAAGGTTGAAAGAAGATAAGTGGATCGTGAACAGCATGAGCTGCCGTGGGCTGGCAAAGGTCATATTCAGCCTGATGTCGTGGGAGGATGACGGCAAGTACAGATTTAAGGGAGAATTCCGCAGCAACGGCTCTGATAAACTCCTTTTATTTGATCTGGACGAACCCGTAGTGTCGAAAACTGTAGAGCAGGTCATCATCCCGGAAAAAGATGATGAGGAGCAGATCGTGGTTCAGGAAACTGTGAGAGTCTATCCACCGTCATGGGGTGCAGGTTTCGGAACTCCGATCGTATCGATTGCACGCGGACATCTGCTGTCACAGCAGCACTACAGTGGTGACTGGGATGTTCTCAGACCGGCAAAGGTTATAGAAGAAATGAATGCACTATCTTCAGAAACTCTTGCAGAGCTGATGAAAGAAGCTGAAACAATTATGGAAGGATGGGACTTAGGATATGACCGAGCAGATGATGCCGACGAGTGAAGAAATGACGTTCGAAGAACTGACTACCGAAAAGGAACTCCGAAGAAGAGAGCTGGAACAGGCTTTCGGAAGCTATAACTTTGTGGTTGTCCGCAAGGAATTGTTTGCACACCTGCGTGATCCGGCTGTTACGATCAGAAAAGGCAGTATCACGTTCAATACCGCCTGCATCAACGGTCTGGAAGATGTGGTCTTTGTACAGCTGCTGCTTTGCGAGGACGAGAAAAAGTTTGCAGTTAAGGGCTGCCAGGAGAACGACAAGGATGCTCTGCGCTGGTGCATAGCCAAGCCGGATAAGCGTAAGAGCCGTAAGATGACCTGCCCCGATTTTACGGATAAGCTGTATGAACTCATGCATTGGGATTCTAAGTGCCGTTATAAGATACTGGGCTATAAGATCGAGTTTGAGGGCGAGACCTATTATGTTTTCGACCTGATCGTGAAGGAGACATTCCGTGAAAAGCCCAAGAAGGGCGAAGTGATCGACGAGACCGTGGACTACAAGAAGGGATACTACTCCGAGGATATTGCCGGAACATTCGGAGTCCCTGTGGAAGAGCATAAAAAGCAGACACAGGTCACAGTCGAGAACGGGTATATCAACGTAGCTATGCTCACAGGCGACAAGAAACCTGTGGAGATCGAGCAGGCCGGGAAGCAGCTGACTCTTGATGATAATTCTGGCCCTGCGAATTCTACGGGCGAAGTATACCCTGACGTAGAAGAGGAGGTGTCAGATGGAGAAACTGTCGTGGGAGAATGATGATCTTGGAATCAGCTTCTCGGTTGCATATGGACGGATCACTGTATTCAAGACAACTCTGAAAGCGATAGGCTTACCACCGTATTTCAGATTCCTGTTAGATCCGGAGAAAGGAAAGCTGGCTGTTGAGAAGTGCAGCTATAAGTCAAGCGGAGCTCATCAGCTGCCGGAGAATACTTCACACGATAGTTATGAGCTTAAAAGCATGGATATGGTACGTTTTATATATCAGACCTGCGGCTGGGATATGAAGTCCACATACCGTATACGCGGTATAGCTGTGCCTGACCGAGATATGGTCGTATTCGACCTTACAACGGCGTATCGTGTGCAGGAAGGCCATCTGATAGGCTGAACTGTAGAATTCAGCTGTATTATACCATATATTGGGATTTATTGCAATAAGCGCCGAATGATGCTTTCATCGCATCCAGATGCGGAAGATCCGTGAGGCCGATACATAAAAGTAAATAATGAAGCAGCCCACTGGGTATGTTTCCAAATTACGATATAATTCGTAAGACGGAGACATACCTGGTGGGCTGTTTTTCATTTATCCCTCTGATAAGGGGATATTCTGCCAGAATGAACATTTCAAAAATAGAACTTTATCCCTCGCTCGGAA
>JAEDDW010000158.1 GCA_016293645.1 Treponema sp.
ATGACACTTCAGAAACTCTACAGCTATTCAAGGCAGTGCATACAGCAGTTTGACCTGATCCAGGAAGGTGACAGAATCACCCTTGGAATTTCAGGCGGAAAGGATTCCCTTGCCCTTCTTTATGCCATGGCCGGCCTTAAAAAATTTTATCCAAAGAAGTTTGAGATCATCGCCGTCACAGCCGACCTCGGATTTGGCAGTTTTGACATGTCCGCCGTAGAAAATCTATGCCGGGAACTTGAAGTTGAATATCATCTGCTCAAAACAGACATAGCCACAATTCTGAAGGAGAAAGTCAAAAAAGGAACCTATTGCGCCATGTGTGCAAAACTACGCAAGGGGGCCATCAACAATTTTGCAAAGGAACATGGATGCAACAAGGTTGCCTATGCCCATCATCAGGATGACATTGTCGAGACCATGATGCTTTCATTGATTTATGAAGGACAGTTCTATACCTTTGGACCAAAGACCTATTACAAGGAAGCAGACATTACGGTCGTCAGGCCTTTGATCAATATTCCTGAAAGCGACATGAAGGGCTTCAGAAACAAATATTCATTGCCTTGTGTCAAAAATCCATGTCCTCACGACGGAACCACTCGCCGCCAATATGTTAAGGATCTCGTGGCAAAAATTAACAAAGATAATCCTGGTGTAAAGAAAAAAATGTACAATGCCATCCTCAAAGGCAAAATCTACGAGTGGGAATAACTCAAGTCACAAAATTTCCAACAATTAGTTTTAAATATCCTTAAAAAAATATTTCTTCAAAAATAAAAATCTTTATTAGAAAAAATCCAATTTTTCCCTTATAATACACTTATGTTATAAGGGAGGAGATTAACCTTGAAATCGGAAAAGAAAATTTCATTAAACGTTCAAATAGTTCTCATAAGCATCCTTTCAGTTTTATCAGCTGTATTAATTCTCGGAATTGTTTCTGTAGTCAAAATGAATTCCACATACCGCAGCGACCTAAAGACTACCTCAGCAGCTCACGTTGAAAAAATGTCGGAACAGGTAAACAATATTTTTACACCTATGGCACTGCTATGTAATAATTCTGCAGCACTGGCTGAAGCCAAATACAATGGTGATGACATGCTAAAGAACTTCACCATATTCTTGAAAAATTCAGAAAACATTTTCGACATCTATTATGCTTCTGACATTTCCATCAGAGACACTGCCAATGGTGGACTCTTTGTAAGTGCCGACGGTTGGAATCCTGATCCAGATTGGAACCCAGTAACAAGAGACTGGTACATCAGCGCAAAAAACAATCGTGGTAAATGCATTTTTACAGATCCATACATTGATGCCCAGACAGGAAACATCTGCTTTACACTTTCAAAAGCAATCGTCGTAAACAACAAATTCATGGGAGTTCTTGCCATCGACAGTTTCGTTGACGGACTTAACGATAAACTCCAGAATCAGAAACTTACAGAAAACAGCGTTGTATATCTTATAGATGCAAAGGGGAAATACATCACCAATGAAGACGGTACAAAAGTCATGGAAGCAAATTTCTTTGACGACTCTGACTTCGACGAAGTTGCAAAGATGGACATCGCAAGCATTCTTAACGGGGAAACTCAGGTTTTCATTTCTTCAAAAAAATATTACGGCGTTACTTCTGTTGCCGGAACAAACTGGTTCATCGTATGTGAAGGAAACCTTAGCGAACTTTCAAACATCCTTCTGGGCTACATCAAGTTCATCGTAATCATCATGATTATCCTAATCGTTGGATTCGGAACAGTTGCACTTCTTATTTCTGGAAACATCTCAAAGGCATTTAAGACTTTATCTAAAGGATGTCAGAGTTTCTCTCGCGGAGATTTCACAGAAAGGTTCAAGAACTACAATTCAGAAGAAGCAAATCTTCTTTCTTCAGGCTTCAATGAACTTGCAGAGAACATGACAAAACTCGTTTCAGGAATCAAGGAATCAGCAACCAATGTTCAGAAAGTCTCTGAAAATGTTTGGAATACAACAGAACAGATTAATTCAACAGTAGAAAAAGTAAACCTTTCCGTTGACTCGATGAACAAGAGCATCGTTTCCGAAAACAATGCAATAGAAAACATTTCACAGGTAGTTTCCCTCATCGTTTCAGAAACAAACAGTCTCAACGAATCCATCCACAAGCAGGGCAATATTCTTTCAAAATCTGCAACAGCAGTTCAGGATATGGCACAGAATGTCATTACTACTGCAAACAAAACAAATGCTGCAACAGAATCCATCAGAAAACTTGTTGATGTCTCTCAGGAAAACAGAACTCAGCTCACAACTTCAACAAATGAAATTCAGCAGGTTAAGGAAGCTTCAAAACAGCTTCTTGCAATCAACGATGTAATTTCAGCAGTTGCCGCACAGACTAACCTTCTTGCCATGAATGCCGCCATCGAAGCAGCCCACGCAGGTGAAGCTGGCAAGGGATTTGCTGTTGTTGCAGGTGAAATCAGAAAACTTGCAGAAACCACTGCAAATCAGGCAAACAGTTCAAAGGAATCCATCAGTTCCATCAGCGCAAAGATTGATGAAATTACAGAATCTTCCGTAAACATCACAAACTCTTTCGGTGCCACAATCGAACAGATCATGAGTGTTTCAGACACAATTGAAGACCTTAAGAAAAAGGCAGAAGAACAGGGACAGCAGGCCCATGAAATCCTTACTTCCCTTAAGGATATTGATGATATTTCCCACAATGTTAAGACCAATGCAGAAAAAATCAGCAGCAGTACAGACCAGGCCTTTACACTTTGTTCCGGCATTAAAGAATCCAGTACCAGCGTAAAGGAATGCCTTGCAAGCTGCAATTCTGCCGTTGAAACTCTGGACTGCAACTCAAGGAAACTCAGTGAAATTTCAATTGAAGCAAAAAGTAATTCAAGAAACCTCATTGATTCCGTAAGCGTATTCAAGGTTAACAAGTAATAAGTCTAAAGATAAAAAATAAGAGCCATGAAGTGTAAGATCACCTCAGGGCTCTTTTTCAAATCATTTAATTCCAAGATGCGCCTGACTGTTCAGGTAAATCATCTGTGCAGGGTGATACTCATCCTTGTTTCCCCTCAGTTCGAATTTTGAAACTGCCGTCAAGTCAGAACCCATATGCGAAATAAAATGGAAGAAGGGAATATTGGCCAGGTGGAGTAATAAGGGCTGAAATCACACCGCCGTGGCATACAATGACAATGTTCTTTT
>JAEDDW010000008.1 GCA_016293645.1 Treponema sp.
TAGCGGTTCCAGAGTGTGCGTACTACAGCACGGATAACATCGTTGAGACCTGGGCAAAGACCGCCGCAAGTACAGATACCTGCTGTTACATGTTCTGGATTGAAGTAGATGTATTCACGAGGACCGGCCTTTTCAAGGTGGTTTGCTTCTGGAGTGATTGCTTCTGGTTTTTCATCATAAGAATTAACTACACGGCGGACATAAGCATCATCACGAACGAATGTTGCGCGGAAATCACCGTGATGCCGTGAAAGTTCAATTGGAGACTTGATCTTGCATTCTCCAAGATTTGTAACTGAAAAATCGTATTCTAATCCTGCCATAGGAAACCTCAAAAGTAAAAAAGATTGCTATAATTATAGAAAGAATATTACTTAAATTCAAGTTGTCGGCCACTAATAAAATGATATAAGTTATATTCAAGCAAAACCGGATATGTTTCGTGCAACTTGCATTTTTGTATGTTTTTTTTTAATTTTAAACACAGAGGTATCATACATGAAGAAAATTTTTACAGCCATCGTTCTGGCAATCGCATCATCGTTCCTTCTTACAGGATGCGGATATAACGGACTTGTTGCCCAGAGGGAAGCCGTTGAGCAGCAGTGGGCCAATGTGGAGAACCAGTACCAGAAGCGTGCGGATCTTGTTCCAAACCTTGTTGCAACCGTAAAGGGTTTTGCAAAGCACGAGGAAAAAGTGTTTACGGAAATAGCGGAATCACGGGCAAAACTTGGAGGAAACGTTACGGTGGATTCTTCCATCACCGATGATCCTGAGAAATTCGCACAGTTCCAGAAGACACAGAAGGAACTTGGAGCCGGTCTTGGACGTCTTCTTGCCCTTACTGAAAACTATCCGGAACTGAAGAGCAACACCAATTTCCTTGATCTGCAGAGCCAGCTTGAAGGCATTGAGAACCGGATTTCAACCGAACGCAAAAGATACAACGATGCTGTCGGAGCCTACAACAAGGCGATCCAGATGTTTCCCGGGGCGATCACGGCAAAGATGTTTCATTTTGAAAAGAAGGTCTATTTCCAGGCAGACGAGGGAACAAAGAAAGCCCCTTCCGTATCTTTTGACTAGGATCTGAATATGACAAACAGACAGTTGAAAAAAAAGCTGAACCTTTCCGCAGCTGACCTTGAGGAAATCAGGAAGGCCGTCGCAAAGGCGGAAGACAGGACAAGCGGAGAAATTGCCCTTGCGGTAACTGCGGAAAGCGACACCTATGCTGAATGGGAACATCTTGCAGCAGCCGGAACTGCCTTTGTGCTTTTCCTTTGTCTTTTTCCTTTGTCGCCACAGATCTACGAGTGGCTTTCATCGCGATTCTGGGGAATTGAACCCTGGTATCTGTCCTTGTTTTTCGCGGGTCTCTGTTCCGTAATGGTTGTAATACTTTACTTTCTGTACAATGTGCCGGCAATCGACGCCCTTGTGATTCCGTCTGAAATAAAAAAACGTGCGGTCACAGACAAGGCCTTCATGCATTTTGCAAAAAGCGGAATCTATGCGACTGAAAACCACTGCGGAATTCTTGTTTTTGTCTCATGGTTTGAAAAGCAGGTGAGGATCATAGCGGACGAAAACATCAGCAAAAAAGTTTCCTCAGATCTCTGGAACATAATCGCCGACGAGATCACCGAAAATCTTGGAAAAGGAAATGCGAGGGAAGCTTTTCTTTCAGCCGTGGAAAAATGTTCCGTGCTTCTTGAGGAAAATTTTCCTTCCGACGGAACAAAGAAAAACCAGCTTTACGACGGCCTTGTGATACTGGAGGATAAATAAAATGTCCAGCAGACAGAACAATTCCTTTGCGGGAATCCTCATTCTTTTGTTTTTCATGATCGGAGTTCCAAGTTTCATCGTCAAAGAGGTGACGGGACAGCCGGAACATAAGACAGCTGCCGTAAGATCTGTTTCATCACATGAGGATCCTTCCGGCACCTTCAGTTTTTCCTCTCCCGTTGTGGATGCTGCCGGAGTAATGTCACCGTCATCACGTTCGGAACTTGAATCTTTTCTGGTGGCCCTCAACGCTACAAAGGGAATCCAGATAGGTGTTCTTATTGTCAGCGATATGGATGGTGAGGACATCGAGTCTTTCAGCATGCGCCATGCGGAACAGTGGAAGCTTGGGATCAAAGGCGTGGACAACGGAGCTCTTCTTGTTGTCGCCATGAAGGAACATGGTGTTCGCATAGAAACAGGTTATGGCGCGGAAGGAGTTCTCACTGACGCAAAATGTGCCCGCATTCTCCGCAACATCATTGTTCCGGCCTTCAAATCCGGAGATTACGAAAAGGGAATTTCTGATGGGGTGAAGACAATGGCAGCGATCATCTCACAGGATGAGTCCATGGTCAAGGCTGAGGAAACCATTTCTGAAAGGAAATCCCGTGGAAATACGATACCTGTTCCTGTCGTGCTGTTCATAATCGTCTGGGTCGCAATGCTTTTCGGGGCTTTGACTTCAACAGTAAGAAGAAGCCGTGGTGGGATTTTCTTTGTGCCTGTCGGTGGTTTTGGCCGCGGTCATTGGGATGACCATCATGGTTCCGGTGGTTTCGGCGGTAGCAGCGGCGGATTTGGTGGTGGAGGTTTCAGCGGCGGCGGCGGAAGTTTTGGCGGCGGCGGTGCTTCATCTTCATGGTAAATAAAAAAGGGGCTGTCCAATAAGTATTCATGCCATGGTCATTGCACCGCAATGTCGAAATGACCAACAGCACTATCTATGGTGGTTTCGACTGTGCTCAACCACCCTGAATTTACTTTTGGGACAGCCCTTTTATTTTGTGCAATTCAATGTCTGTTTTTATTTTGAGTGTTCCCTGACAATCTTGCTTATTTCTTCGGCCATCTTTTCAAGCGGAACCTGTTTCTGGACGGCACCAAGTTCAAAGGCTACGCGAGGCATTCCGTATACGACAGATGACTCTTCATCCTGACCCAATGTCCATGCTCCCTGTTTCCTCATTTCGGCAAGCTGGGCTGCACCATCGCGTCCCATTCCTGTCATGATTACTCCAAGAGCTCTGTTCTGGTAGATTTTTGCACAGCTTTCAAAAAGCCAGTCGGCAGAAGGTCTGTGACCATTGCGCAGGTCAGCCTTGGACAGTCTGATTACGTTGCAGAGTGTCGATTTCTCGATGACGATGTGGAAGTCACCCGGTGCAATGTAAATCTGTCCCGGATGGATTGGATCTCCGTCTTCCGCTTCCTTTACGTTCAAAGGACATATTCTGTCCAAACTTGCTGCGAATTCCTTTGTGAATCCTGCCGGCATATGCTGAACTACAAGAATCGGCTTTGGGAACTTTGGATCGATGTTCTTGAAGACTTCACGCAATGCATTTGGTCCGCCTGTTGAGATTCCCAGGACAACGATGTCGATCTGACCACCGTCACGCAACGGAGTGATTACTTCCGGCTCCTTCTTTTTTGCAGAAGAAGAAAAAAGTGTAGGGGAGAAAGCTGGTTCGCTCTTTGTCGTTGCCATCTCCTTTGGCTTTTCAATGATTCCGTCTTTTACAGCCTGTGCCTCAATTTCCTTGAGTTTAGCCTGCTGCATGTAGTGTTCGGCAATCGGAATCTGTTTTCCGTGAATGCGTGCGTATCTTCCGCCGTAAGATGCTGTCTTTTCAATGATGGAACTTCCAACTGAGGAAATGCTTGAAGATGTGGATCCTGATGGCTTTGTGATGAAGTCGCTTGCGCCAAGTTCGAGACATTTCATTGTGACGGAAGCGCCTTCTGTTGCGATTGATGAAAGGATTACTACAGGAATTTTGATTCCAAGCTTTTTTCTTTCCTCAAGAAACTGAACTCCGTTCATTTCAGGCATTTCGATATCAAGAAGAATCATATCCGGTTTGAGTGTGTCCAGTTTCTGGAGCGCGAATTTTCCATTCATTGCGGTTCCGCAGACTTTCATTCCTTCTGTTCCATCGATGATGCGTGAAATAAGGTTTCTCATCAATGCTGAGTCATCACATACAAGTACTTCAATTTCATCCATATCAAACCTCTCTTGTATAATAAAAACGGCTGCCGGAAAGCAACCAGTCAGCCGTCATTTAATTTTGGTTCTGTCTAAACTTCGTTCTTTTGGTAAAGACAGGCCCAAGGTGTTTTTAAGAACTCAAACTTCGTGTCCATTCCGAACAAACTTTCAGAGTGACCGATGAAAAGGTATGAATTCTTTGCCATTGACTTCCAGAAGTTGTCAATCGTGTTTTTCTGGGCAGGTTCATCAAAGTAGATGAGTACGTTGCGGCAGAAAACGATGTCAAGATTTCTGGCACCCATGTCGAAACGCAGGTTATGGTAGTCAAATTTTATTGTCTTCATGACGTCTGGCTTAACCTGATAACCTTTGTCTGTCTTTGTGAAGTAAGAAGCAAGGTAATTCTGTGGAATGCCGGAAACACGTGAATCTGGATAGAATCCCTGCTGTCCGACCAGGAGGGACTTGAGGGAAATGTCCGAAGCGATGATTTCAAAAGTATAAGGAGCCGGAAGCTTGTCTTTGAGAAGCATGGCAAGTGTATATGGTTCCTCGCCAGTTGAACATCCGGCGCTCCATATCCTTATCTTCGTGTCGCCTGTTTTCTTCTTGTTTTCAATTACATGCGGAATGACATAATTGATAAGGGCATCAAAGTGCGGCTGATTACGGAAGAATCTTGTAAGGTTCGTTGTAATACTGTCCAGGAAGAGCTTGAATTCTTCCTTGTCGCTTGTAATGAGCTTATAATAGGCTTCAAGACTGTCCAAATTCTTGTCGCGCAGGCGTTCCTTCAGTCTGCTGTCGAGAATTGAGCGGTTTGTTTCTGAGAATGTGATTCCGCTTGAATCGTAAATTAATTTCCTGAACTCGTTGAATTGTGAGTCTGTAAGCAAATCTGACATAGAGACAATTATATAACGGTAAATTCGATTTGTAAACTTTTAGAAAAAATTCTTAAGAAATTTATTAAGATTAAAAGGTTCTATGGGGCAAGAAATCAAAGCCAGGTATCACGATTGCCGCAGCAATCGTGCGGCCAAACTTATTAAGTAGGTTGATTGTACTAGACAACGGTTTGGCCGGTTATTTCCACAGATTGGCAGGATTTACTGAACGGCCGTTCTTATAGACTGCAAAATGGAGATGAGGACCAGTGCTCATTCCTGTGTTGCCAACCTTTCCAATTCTTGTGTTTGTGTCTACAAAGGTACCTTTGCTTATAGTTATTTCGCTCATGTGGCCGTAAAGGGTCTGGTAACCTGAGTGGTGGGCTACGACGACATAATTTCCGTATACATCACTCCAGCCTGCTGTAACAACTTTGCCTGGGAGAGCCGCGTAGATGCTTGTTCCTTTTGCGCAGGCCATGTCGATTCCGCCGTGGTATGTTCTCTTTGATGAATCAAAAGGATTCTTGCGCCATCCGAACATGGACGTGAAATAATAGCGTGATTTGATCGGGCGTGTGAAAAGGTCGCCGTTTATTTCCTGTCTTGTGACCCAGTCCAGTTCCGCATAAGGAACGAAAAGGGATTTTCCGGCTTTAAGAGGCTCTTCCAGTCCGATATGATTGACTGAAGAACATTTTTCAGCTTCAACCTTGTATTTTTCTGCGATCGTTGCGACTGTTTCCCCGTCCTTGCGCACTGTGTAGAGAATTCCAGGCATCGAAGGAATCTTGAGGTACTGACCGATCTGGATGAGGCGTGAGGAATGAATGTTGTTTACGCTGATGATGGTGTCCTGTGTGATTCCGAATTCATCCGCAATAAAACCGATCATGTCGCCTTTCTTTACGCGGTATGAAATGTATGAAAGTTCACTGTCATCCTGTGATAGATTTTCTTCGCTGAAATTGAAAATGGATGCGTCTGCGGCGATTTCCTCTTCAATAGGGTTTGAAACCTGGGAGTCGAAGCCACCGCGACCGTTTGAGTTGTTGAAATGCAGAATTCCGAAGGTAATTCCTGTAATAAAAGCGGCGATTCCAAACACCGCTACACCGCATACAATACCTAATTTTAAATATTTTTTCATTTTGTACTTATTATACCACATATTCAGCAAATCCTCAAACAAAAGTTTCTGTCAAGCAATAAGATTTCAGGCGGAACCCCCGATGCCGGCCTACTTTTTCCCGAGGCCGATCAGGTAAGTTTCAAAGGACTCTTGTCGGCAGGCTTCCGGTTTGAATCCTTTTGCCTGGGTAAAAACTTCCCTCATTTTCATGAGAAGCTTCTGCTGGTCTCCGTTCTGGAAGATTTTCACACAGAAATTGGCACCCGGCTTGAGCATTGTCTGTGCATACCAGATTGCCATCTCAACAAGAGCCTTGGATCGCAGGGTGTCCACGGTTCTGTTGCCCGTCGTAAGTGGAGCCGCATCACAGACTACAAGGTCGTACGGTCCCTGGGCTTTTATCTGCTCGCGGATTTCTTCGCTTAAAAGGTCACCCTGGAAAAAAACAAGGTTGTCTGCCCTGACGTCCTTTGCAAGAGGGTTGAGGTCACATGAAACGACTTTCCCCGTGGAACTGATGTTGCGCAAAAGCCAGGTAGTCCAGCTGCCAGGAGCGGCACCAAGGTCAAGTACAACACTGCTTTTCTTGAGCATTCCGAATTTCTGGTCGATTTCCTGCAGCTTGTATACGCTGCGAGCTGGGTATCCTTCCTTGAAGGCTTTCTGTGACCAATAGTCAGGTTTTGCATAACTGTTCTGTTTTGACGGCATGCATATAATATCGGAAAGTAAATGAATGCTATTTAGGAAATATTCAAAAATCGGCTCCCGCCCAAAGTTTACTAGGCCGCCTATACAAGAATCTGGGTCATCAGAAAATAACCGCAGGGTACTTCGACATGCTCAGCAGCCCTGCGTATCCAAATGCTCAGCAGCCCTGCACGTCCAAATTCTCAGCAGACCTGCGTACGCATCTACTGATACAAATGCTTCCGTCCAAAGTTTACTAGGCCGCCTATACAAGAATTGCCCAAGCAATTCTTGGGGCGAAAGTCAGGGCAGGTACCGGCATCTAAAGAGCAAGGCTTTCGCCCATTGTAAAATACCGTCTAAAAATTATAAAATACCGTCATTTTGAAGAAAATTTGTTGGAATTCACTGAAAATTTCGTTGTATATATAGGATAATATATTTATACTTTACAAAAATTTGGATTTTGTCATTTTAAGGACAGTCAGGGAGTCATTATGAACTACGCATTACGTTATGGAGATACATTGCCTCGTCTTGTAAAAAAAGCAGCAGAAAAGTGGCCGGAAGTTTCGGCTCAGCTTTCCCACACTAAAGATGGCGGCTATAGGGAAGTCAATTATCACGACATGTTCCAGAATGCAATGGATTTTTCCGGTGCACTTCTTGACCTTGGTGTTCAGCGCGGTGACAGAATCGGTCTTATTGCAGACAACCGCGAGGAATGGGAACAGGCTGATGTGGGACTTCTTTCCATCGGTGCCATCGATACTCCCCGTGGCTGTGATGCGACTGAAAGTGATCTTTCCTACATTCTCTCATTCTCGGAAGTTCATATCTGCATTACGGAAAACGAAGCCCAGATAAAGAAACTCCTCAACATAAAGAAAAATGTTCCGACTTTGGACACAATCATTCCTTTCGATCCTGTATCTGATGAAATAAAAGCACAGTGCAAGGAACAGGGCATCGACTGTTTTCAGTTCCGTGATCTTCAGGAAAAGGGTCATGCATGGAGAAAGGAACACCCGGATGTTGTTGAACAGGAACTTGACAAGGGAAAGATAGATGACCTTGCGACAATAATTTTTACTTCCGGAACAACAGGAACTCCAAAGGGCGTAATGCTTACCCACGGAAACATCCTCTGCCAGCTTGACGAAGTAACCGAACGCATTTTCCTTAATCCCGGCGAAAGGGCTCTTCTTGTACTTCCTGTATGGCATGCATTCCAGCGTGCGGTTGAATATGTAATTCTCTGCCAGGGAGCAACATTGTGCTTCTCAAAGCCTATCGGTTCTGTATTGCTTCAAGATCTCCAGAAACTTAATCCAGTTTTGCTTCCTGCAGTTCCACGAGTATGGACTGCAGTTTATGAAGGTGTATGGCGCAAGATGAGAAAGGCTGGCGGACTTGCATTCCTTATGTTCCGCTTCTTCGTAAATGAATCTATCCTATGGTGCAAGATCGACCGCAAGCTTCGCCGCAAGAACTCAAGGTTTGGCAACGACTACCTCGGCTTCTGGTGGCCTGTTCTTGTCTGGCCTTGGCTTTTGCTTTATCCATTGAGACTTCTTGGAAAAGTTCTTGTTTTCAGAAAGATCAAGAAGACTGTTGGTACAAATTTCCGCGCCGGTATTGCAGGTGGCGGAGCATTTCCTTCAAATGTGGATAATTTCTTCTGGGCTGTCGGCATCAACATCGTTGAAGGCTACGGTCTTACAGAAACTGCTCCGATCGTGAGTGTCCGTCCGATTGCAGATCCTGTTTTTGGAAATGTTGGCACCGCATTCCGCGGAATCCAGGCTCGTGTCGTTGATGATGATGGAATCATTCTTGGCCGCTGCAAGAAAGGTACTCTGCAGATCAAGGGTGCCTGTGTAATGCAGGGGTATTATAAGAGACCTGATCTTACTGAAAAGGTAATGACTGTTGACGGATGGTTTGATACCGGTGACATTGCGATTCTTTCAGTCAACGGTGAGATTTCTCTCCGTGGCCGCAAGAAGGATACAATCGTTCTTCAGGGTGGTGAGAACATTGAGCCTCTTCCTATTGAGGCAAAGATCAATGAGTCGATGTACATCGCAACTTCCGTTGTATTTGGTGTCAATGAAAAGGGAATCGACCAGAAATATCTTACAGCTCTCATTCTTCCTGACCAGGATGCGATTGAAAACTATGCAAATGAAAACGGAATCAAGTTCAATTCCTTTGAGGAACTATGCGCAATGGAAGCAATTCAGAAATTCATCGAGCAGATTGTCTTTGAGGAAGTAAGCGCAAAGAACGGATTCAAGAGTTATGAGAGAATCAACAAGATTGCACTCATTACAAAACCTTTCGAAATTGGTGTTGAGCTTTCTGCAAAACAGGAAATGATGCGTTATCGTGTTGCAGAACTTTACAAGGACAAGCTTGCAATGCTCTATAAAGAATAAAAATCTGTAGATAGATAAAAGGGGCTGTCCCAAAAGTAATCTCAGGGTGGTTGAGCTTAGTCGAAACCACCACATATAGTGGTATCGGGCATTTCGACATTGCGGCTTTATGGAAGCTCCGCCGCCATATGCAATGACCCTGGCATGAATACTTATTGGACAGCCCCTTTGCTTTTATACGTTTATGCCGGATTTAGAATTCCTGCTTGATTTTGTCCGTGTCCTTGCCCTTGTCCTTTTCGCGGATTTCAACGCGGCGGATCTTGCCGCTGATTGTCTTTGGAAGTTCCTTTACGAATTCAAATATTCTAGGACACTTGTACATGGCGGTGTTTTCCTTTGCAAATGTAGAAAGTTCGATTTCCATTTCCTTTGCATCTTTTCCTTCGTATCCAGGAGAAAGAACGATTGTTGCCTTGACTGACATTCCGCGCTTTGGATCTTCTACACCTGTTACGGCGCATTCCAGAACTGCAGGATGCTGCTGAAGGATTGATTCAACCTCAAATGGACTTACACGGTAACCGGCAGTCTTGATGATGTCGTCCTTGCGTCCAACAAACCAGACATATCCGTCTTCATCCATGTATACGTTGTCACCAGTGTGGTAAACTCCGCCGTCAAAAGCGTTGGCTGTAAGAACAACATCCTTGTGGTAACCCATGAGGAGTCCGAAAGGCCTTCCGTCTTCAACGTGGATGCAAAGTTCTCCGATTTCTCCTGCAGGTACTCTCTTGTTGTTTGGATTGAGGACCTCGACTTTGTAGAGTGGATTTGGCTTACCCATGGAACCCGGCCTGATTTCGCTGTATTCCATGAAGTTTCCGCAGATGATCGTCGATTCCGTCTGTCCGTAGCCTTCATAGATTTTCTTTCCTGTAAGTTCAAGCCATTTGTTGAATACTTCGCCGTTGAGGGCTTCTCCGGCTGTGCTGAATCTTACGCATTTGCTCAAGTCATACTTGCTCAAATCCTGACGGACGAGGAAGCGGTAAACTGTAGGCGGTGCACAGAAAGTTGTAAGACCAAAGTTTGAGATCATCTCAAGCATTTTTGTTGGCTTGAAGCTGTTCATATCGTAGACAAAGAGGGCTGTACCTGCGATCCACTGACCGTAAAGTTTTCCCCATGTTGACTTTGCCCATCCTGTCTCTGCAATTGAAAGGTGAAGTCCGTCTTCGATTACACCGTGCCAGTATTTTGCGGTCATGATGTGGCCGAGAGGATAGTCAAAGTCCTGAAGAACCATCTTCGGGTAACCTGATGTTCCAGATGTAAAGTAAAGGAGCATAGGATCCTTGTTGTGAGTTGCGGCATCTCCTACCGGGCGAGGGAATTCAGCAGGAAGCTTTTCATATTCCTCGTGGAAAGAAATCCATCCGTTGCGAAGGTCTTTTCCAACTGTAACAAGATCCTTTACAGTAGGAGACTTTGCCATTGATTTTTCAATTTCTTCCTGGATATGAGGATTGTCATAGGAAATGATCATCTTTACGTCTGCGGCATTTGTTCTGTATTCAATGTCGCTCTGCAGAAGCTGGTCAGTAGCCGGAATTACGATGGCGCCGATTCTGTGGAGTGCCGGCATCAAGATCCACCATTCATAGCGGCGGCGGAGGATGAGCATTACAGTGTCACCTTTCTTGATTCCCTTTGATGAAAGCCAATATGCGGCACGCTTTGATTCAAGGGAAATTTCATTGAAAGAGAAAGTCTTTTCTTCCCCGTTGTCGTCTATCCATACAAGGGCGCGTTTATTTGGGTCGTCCTGGGCATAGCGGTCTACGATGTCATATGCAAAGTTAAAGTCAGGGATTGTCTTGATCCTGCAGTTTTTGTTGAAATCGTCGTAGTCCTTGTACTCTCTGTCCTCGATTAAAAATTCGTGGCTAAGTTCCATGATGTATTCTCCAAAAAAGTGGCATCTTCAAAGTGATTTGAAGATTGCTCTATTATACAAATTTAGACGCGTCTTTGTCCAAGATTGTTTTAAAAAATTTATAAAATTTTATTTAATCGCTGTTTAATCTTTTTAAAACTATTTGATGAAAATTGTGTCTAAATGATTATGGAAAACTTCAAAACATATCTTTCAGAAGACGGAACTGAAATCTGCGGCGAGACAAAGATTCTTTTTGGCCAGTGTGGGGCGGACAGATGCCTTCATCTGACTGAAATAATGGAATACTGTGCCGATTATGTAATTGATCTCTATGCCCGGCAGGGTTATGACCGTCAGAAAATGAATGACATGGGCTATGTTCAGATGGTATCGAGGACCAGCATCCATATAGACCGCATGCCTTGTGAAAATGAGTTCATGACGGTGAAGGTAAGGGAAGAGAAGCCGGAAGGATTCCAGCTCATGCGCCATTATGAATTTGTTTCAGAAAAAGGCGACAGGTTGATTGAAGGAAAAAGTCTCTGGGTAATCGTGGAGCCTGAAACGCATTCCGTAGTCGCTCCGGGAAAATTCCAGTGCCTTTCAAAATCTGAGGTACAGACGGAATTCGAGAAGAAACCGGGGAAAATAAAGGTTCCGGAGAATCTGGAATTCCTTGGTGACCAGAAGATTCTTTTATCCCATCTTGATCCAAACGGGCACCTTACAAACGCAAAGTACATCAACTTTGCCATTGATTTTCTTCCGGATGAATACCAGCACAAAGAGATCACTGACTTCCGCCTGAATTTCTGCAGGGAAATAAAAAAAGGTGAGGTCATGCATGTGTACGGATTCTTTGATGACGAGAACAGAAAAATTGTGGTTGCAGGAAAACGTGATGTTCCGGAATCCGGTGGAAAAATGGAAAGTTCTTTCGAATGTGAACTTTTCTACAGATGAAAGGAATGGGCTGCCCAAAAAGTAATTCCAGGATAGTTGAGTGTAGTCGAAACCATTTTATATAGTTTTAATGGACATTTCGACTATGCTCAATGATCCTGGCATGAGTATTTATTGGGAACTATACCTTGAATTCGTCTATCTGGTCACCGATGCCTTCAGAAGAAGGTTCTGTTCCGATTTCTTTACATAATTTTGAAGAGATCTCTTCAGGATTGAGAAAATGGAGCTGATTTTTTTGCTTTTCTACAGGTTTATGATCTGTGCCCCTGATTTTTCGTCTATCGGCATTTGTTTTTTTGGAACTTTTGTGACGATGAGTTCACCGCTGAAAAGTTTCTGTTCTGTGACTGCAAGAAGAAGACCTTTTTCAGAACATGCGTAATATCCTGTGCGGTGGCCTGGAAGTCTGATTGGATCGCTTGCAATTCTCATTTTCAGCATGTCGTCGCAGGTTTCATTTTCAGGTTTTTTTTCAACGGCGGCAAAGGAAAGAACAGCCCTGTCTTTTGCAAGGTCCGCCTTTTCGGAAATGCGCTTCAACTGGGCAGGCGCGCTGTCCGCAGAGAAGGCAAAGTTGCACCACTTTCCGCCTTTCTTTCCGTCCATAGGACAAGTTCTGCAGTGACAGCATGGAGCAACCGGAACAAAACCCTTTCTGATGAAGGAATCGCGCATGAGACTGACAAGACGGGCTGAACGAGGATCTCCAGGCTCAATTGAAAGGATGCGCGGTTTTGATGTTCCTGATTTTGCAAAGGACACAAGACGGTCAGTATATTTCTTCGCAAGAAAGTCCGGAGGCATCTGTGCGTCGTCGTGGAGTTCGTTGAGCATGTTGGCACAGGTCACAAGATCTGCTTTTTCTTTGAGTGATGAATCCAGATTTCCTTTTATGCGTACGATTTTCCAGGTGTTGCATTCAAGACGGGCTGCAACGGAAAGGAAGATGTCTTCTCCAAAGGCAAGGGCCTGCTGGGAAAGGTCAAGACAGTAACAGGTGATGTTCTTTTTGCGGAGTTCCGGTCGCGCAAGGAGAAGTGCGATGGGTACAGTAAGTGGACCGCTGCCGATGTCGACAAATACGCCGCTGCCATCAAAAGAGAAAAAACTGCTTTCCATGTTGGCGAAAAGTCTTGTGAGGCGTACGAGATTCCACCAGAGAAAGTAGTGGACGTAGGCGCTCAAGGCCGTGGTTTCGTTCATGTAGCCAAGGCGGCGGTCACCGCGTTCGTCCGTAAGGTTGTGGCTCAGTGCGCGGATCTGCTGTGGAAGCAATGCCTTCTGTTTTGAATTGAGGGGATGCGAAGATGATATGATGTCATCGAAATTTTCAATTATCTCAGCGGCATCCTTTGGAACTGAAGATGGATCAAAAAGGGATGAGAGTTTTCTTCCGCTGAAATTTTTTTTCTGCTGAAGCTGTATGTGTTCGATCTTGTCTCTGCGCTGCTTCTGTTTTTTTTCAAGAAGATCCTTTTCTTCTTTTTCAGCACGTCGCTTTTCTGCCGCATCCTGCTTTTTCTGTTCAGCGGTGATTTTCTGCTTTATGTGGATGCCTTGTTTTTTTTCATACCATTTGAGTTCTATTTTTTCTGCCATGCTGAATTCCTGCCGTTCAGGATTTTGATGATGATCTTGCTGACTGCAGTGCGAAATACAATTCGCTCAGGTCAGACCTTATTTCCCGTATTGTCATTATCGCATCCGGATTTTTCTGGATGTTCTGGGCATCCTGAATGATCTGGTTTCTTGCGCCTTCAATAGTGAATTTTTTCGTGCATATCAGGTATTTGAGGCGAAGGATTGTCTCCAGGTCTTTAAGTGAATAGACGCGTCTGCCGGACAGATCTTTTCTGGGTGTTATGCTTGGAACCACTTCTTCCCAGTAGCGCAAAACGTGAGTCTTTACACCTGTGATTTTTTCAATCTGTCCGATGGAATATTGTGCCACTATTTATCCTGCTTCTTTTTTTCTTCTTCCCTCTGCTTCCAGTCCGTACGGCTTGCCTTCATTTCAATCTGAACCGGAATCTGGTCAAAACCCAGGTCTTCGCGGATTCTGTTCTTGAGATATGAAACATATGTAAGCGGAACATTGTCAGGTCGTGTCGCAAAAATCAGGAAGTTTACCGGATTCACGCTTGTCTGTGTCATGTAGCGGATCTTGAAATGGATTGCTTTTGTTGCTGGAGGCGGATAGTTGTAAAGCCAGTCCTTGAGGGCAAGGTTGAGAGAGGCTGTATCCACCTTACGTGTAAGCTGGCTGTAGATTTCAAGGGCAGTGTTCATCAGGTTTTTGAGGCCGTCATGATTTTTGGCGCTCATGGTGATGATTGGAGCCCAGTTCATCTGGCCGAACATTGTCTGAATCCAGTCTTTTGTCTCACGGATAGCCTTGTTGCTCTGGTCTTCGAGAAGATCCCATTTGTTCAGAATGAAGATTACACCGCGTCCCCTTTCAAAGGCGAGGGATGTGATTTTCTTGTCCTGTTCCGCAAGTCCTTCCTTTGCATCGATCATGATGAAAGCAATGTCACACTCGTCAAGGGTTTTGATGGCACGGTTGACGGAATAATATTCAACGTTTTCCGTGACTTTCTTCTTACGCCTGATTCCGGCTGTATCAAGAATCTGGATGTCTCGTCCGTTATAGCGGAATGATCCTTCTACGACGTCGCGGGTGGTTCCTGCGTAGTCTGAAACAATGGAAGCTTCCGTGTGTGTAAGGGCATTGCTCAATGTTGATTTGCCGACATTCGGTTTTCCAAGGATTGCAATGCGGATAGGGCGTTCCTCGTCACTGCCTTCAGTTACACGGCTGAAGTCAAGGCCGTCCACCATTTTTTCCTGGAGGGCCGAAAGTCCGTCTCCGTGGCTTGCGGAAATCAACGAAATTTCCTTGAATCCAAATTTCATGTAGTTGTATGCAAGGTGCTCGTTTTTTCCGCCTTCAGTCTTGTTGACGGCAACCATGAGTTTTTCGGAATATGGACGCAGGCGCTGGATGAGTTCTTCATCTTCTCCTGCAATTTCTGTTGCGTCAAGAAGAAGAAGAATGCGGTCTGCCTTGTCGATCATCTCGACGGTTTTTTCAACAACAAGATCATCCATTTCACTTTCACGGCTGGTAAAGTCACGGGTAAGCTTGTATCCGCCGGTGTCCATGAGGTGAACGGGTTTCCCGGCGATGAAACATGTTCCTTCAACAGGATCGCGTGTAACACCGGGAGTAGGATCCGTAATGGCGCGTTTTGTGTGGGTGAGGGCATTGAATAATGTTGATTTTCCAACATTCGGGCGTCCTGCGATTACGATGAGAGGTAAATTATTGTAAACCTTGTCCGGATAGAATTTGTCTGTATTGTTTTTTCTCTGGCTTCTGATCTCGTCATCGGCTTTTTTGCTTTTTTCCTGTACTTCAGGAACAGCTTCTGCTTTTTCTGAGGCTGTATCTTTCTCGATGACAGCTTTCACCGGCTTTGGTTTTGAGAAATCCGGCTTTGCTTTTTTCTGTTTTTTCATTTTCTGTCCTTATGACACTGAACGGTTTGAAAGGTTTTCAAGTTCCGTAATGGAGAAGTGTGACAATGTTTCCTTTATGACCGGAATGTTTGCAGGAGCCATGCTTAGACTGCGGATTCCCATGCCTGTAAGAATAATTGCGCTTTCCTTGCTTCCAGCCATTTCTCCACAGACGGAAAGAGGAAGACCAAATTTATTTGCGTTGAAGATAGTGCTTTTGATCATTCTCAGAACTGCAAGACTGAACTCATTGTACAGCGGATTAACGGCTTTATTTTCACGGTCGATTCCAAGGATATACTGGGTCAGGTCATTTGTTCCAAGGGAGAAGAATTTTGAATGCGGTGCAAGTACATCAGCACAGATTGCAGCAGCGGCAGTCTCAATCATGATTCCGATTGGAACGTCAGGGTTGAACGGAATTCCATCTTCTTCAAGCGATGAACGAATTCCCCTTGCGATTCCAAGGGCAGTCTCAATCTGCGAAACATCGGTGATCAGAGGAAGCAGAATCCGCAGATTTCCGTAGACGCTGGCACGGTAAAGGGCACGAAGCTGTGTTCTGAAAACTGAAGGGCAGTAAAGGGACATACGGATTGCGCGAAGTCCCATAAGCGGATTTTTTTCCTGAACGTTTGGAAATTCCGCGGAGTCAACAAGCTTGTCTCCGCCAACATCAAGTGTTCTGATTGTTACAGGTTTGTCACCCATTGTCTCAAGTACGTACTTATATGCCTGGAACTGTGCTTCTTCGCTCATGGAACTTGAATATGCACCAGTTTCCTTGTTGGTTTTCTGAGCGGCATCCATGAACAGGAATTCCGTGCGGAACAATCCGATTCCGTCGGCACCGTTTTCGATGGCTGTCTTTGCTTCTTCAGGAGTTCCGATGTTTGCGTAAAGCTTTATTTCAGTTCCGTCTTCAGTGCGTCCTGGAAGATCCCTGTACTTTTTAAGCTGTTCCCTGTATTTCTGTTCCGCAAGAATTTTTGTGTTGGTGCTTGTGATTGTTGCGATGTCAGGCTGAACTATTACTTCACCGATGTTTCCGTCAACAACAATGGTCTCACCCTGGGATGCAAGGTGATTTGCGTTTTCAATGCCGACAACAACCGGAATACCATAGCTTTTTGCAAGAATAGCAACGTGGCATGCACCGCTTCCTTCCGTAAGGGCAAGACCTGCGATTTTTCTTTTGCCAAGGATGATTGTATCGCTTGTCTTCATGTTGCGGCCGATGATCACAGCCTCATCCGGAACCTGTTCGATGTCAAAAGTGTGGTAGTCAAGAAGAACATCAATTACGCGGTTGAAAACATCCTCGATGTCCTGTGCACGTTCCGCGAGGTATTCGTTTCCACTGTTACGGAGCATGTCCGCATAGTCGGACACCTTGAGGTTCAGCGAATATTCGATGTTGAGAAGTTCTTTTTCGATGTAGGCCTTAAGCTCGCTCAGAAATACAGGATCCATGAGCATGAGAAGGTATGTTTCAAGAACGTCATGCTGTTCTTTGTTGATTTTCTCATCGGAAAGGTGTGTGTTCAGGTCAGACTGAACGTCATGACATGCATTCTGGAAGCGGACCCATTCAGGCTCCACTTCTTCCTGTGAGATTTTTCTTTTTGGGATTATTCTTTCCTGTTCCTCAGGCAGAATGAATGCTTTGCCGATACCAATTCCAGGTGCGGCAGATACACCGAGTACAACGTTCATTCCTATATATTAATGGGAATTGAAAAAAAATACAATTAAGGGGCGAAAGCGTTTGCTTCCTAGATGCCGGTGGCTGATGTAACTTTCGCCCCAAGAATTGCTTTTGCAATTCTTGTATAGGCTCTTTAGGATTTTTTTGGACGAAAGCGTTTGCTTCCTAGGGAGCAGGCTCGCTGAGCGTAGTCGAAGTGAGTGTTTTAACTTACGCGGCCCCTGCAAGAATTGCTTACGCAATTCTTGCAGGACTATTATGCTTTCTTTATTTCTTTAACAAAGCGGCGAATTGGGATCCGCTTGCGCGGACCCGACAAGAATTGCTTTCGCAATTCTTGTATAGGCTCTTTAGGATTTTTTTTGGCGAAAGCGTTTGCTTCTTAGATGCCGGTGGCTGATGTAACTTTCGCCCCAAGAATTGCTTTTGCAATTCTTGTATAGGCTCTTTAGGATTTTTTTGGACGAAAGCGTTTGCTTCCTAGGGAGCAGGCTCGCTGAGCGTAGTCGAAGTGAGCGGTGTAACTTTCGCCCCAAGGACTGTCTGATAAAAAAGATGGCAAAAAATCAACGGAGTGCAGGTTCGTGACAAACTGCGATTTGCAACCCAATCAGACTCTGAGGGTGGAACCCTCAGCCTTTAGTGTGGAAAGGGCGCACCTAGCAGGCTTGGCACGGTTCTGCACGGGAGTTGATTTTTTATATTTCTATTTTTTTAACAAAGCGGCGAACGGATTATAGCTGTATCCATCGTCGCTGCCGTAGTTCTGGCGTTCTCTTGGCTTGCGGTCGGCTGGCTTTGCACCTGCAGCACCTGCGGCACCCTTCTTTACTACAACAATGCGCTTCTTTCCTGTTCCGCCTGTTGAAGTTCCGGCTGAAGAAGAACCTTTTTCACCTGTAAGACGGCTGGCGGCATCGCTCTTAAGTGAAAGGCTGATTCTCTTGCGGTCCATGTCAAGGTCGATGATTGTGAATTCCTTTACATCTCCAACCTTGATTACATCCATCGGATTTGAAACGAAGCTGTCGCTGAGCTCTGAAACGTGGATGAGACCTGTTTCGTGGAGTCCGATGTCTACGAAGGCACCAAAGTCAACGACATTCTTGATCTTTCCCGTTACCTTCATGCCAGTCTTAAGGTCCTCAAAGTTTACGACACCCTTCTGCATTATTGGGGCAGGGTAGCCGTCACGAGGGTCGCGGTTTGGCTTTGCAAGTTCTTCTGCAATGTCGGCAACTGTTGTTTCGCCAACGCCGTATTTTTCTGCAAGCTGCTTCTTGAGTTCTGCAGTTATCTTTTCGTTCTTCTGGACTAAAGGAAGGATTTCCTTCGCAACAGGATAGTTTTCCGGGTGAACCCAGGTGTTGTCCAATGGTTCTTCGCTTTCTGCAATCTTAAGGAATCCGGCGCACTGCTCGAATGCCTTTGGACCAAGTCCAGGCACCTTGCGGAGGTCTTCTCGGCTTGTAATTTTTCCGTTGGTATCGCGGTAAGCAACGATTTTCTTTGCAAGGGAGCTGTTGATTCCAGAAACATACTTAAGGAGGTAAGCTGATGCTGTGTTGAGGTTAACGCCAACATTGTTTACAACGGATTCAACAACTTCATCAAGCTTGTCGGAAAGTTTCTTCTGGTTAACGTCGTGCTGGTAAAGTCCTACACCGATGGCCTTTGGATCAATCTTAACGAGTTCTGCAAGAGGATCCTGAAGGCGGCGTCCCATGGAAATTGCACCACGGATAGTAAGGTCAAGTTCCGGGAATTCTTCACGGGCAACATCGGATGCGGAATAAACTGAAGCTCCTGATTCGTCTACGACTGTAAATACAACATCGCTGTCCTTGTAGTTTTCGCTGATAACCTTTGTTACGATTGCCTGGACTTCCTGGCTTCCTGTTCCGTTGCCGACTGCAACAACCTGAATGTCGTACTTGTCGATGGCATTGTTGATCTGGTTGTAGCTGTCCTGTGGGTCCGTTACCTGGAAGAACTTGAAGTAACCCAGGTATTTTCCTGTTTCGTCGAGGGCCGCACACTTTGTACCTGTACGGATACCAGGGTCGATTCCAAGGACGCGGCTTCCCTTGATCGGCTGTGTCATAAGGAGGTTCTTCAGGTTTTCGCTGAAGATACCGATTCCGTGTTCGTCGGCTTCGTCAAATTCGTCGCTGCGGATTTCACGGATAACGGCCGGGCTCAATGAGCGGACGATTCCGTCTTCAATTGCTTCGCCCATGGCCTTGTTGTTGAGCTTGAATTTCTTCTGGATGAGCTTGATTGCTGAATCAACATCAACATCGATGGTAACTTCAAGGGCACCTTCTTTTTCTGCACGGTTGATGGCAAGGATTCTGTGAGGCTTAACCTGGTTGAGCGGTTCAGAATAATCCCAGTACATCTTGTATGTTGATTCTCGCTCTGCCTTTTCAGGATCAACTCCTTCCGGAACGATCCCCTTTGTAACCATTGTGCCTGTAGCCATATAGTGATCGTGGAGGGCTTCGCGGTTTGCGCTGTCCTGTGAGATGCGTTCTGCAACAATGTCCTTTGCTCCGTCGATTGCATCTTCTGCAGATTCAACATTGAGGGAAGCATCTTCGTTGTCTGTCTTTACGAATTCTGCGGCCTTTGCAAGGAGTGCTGCGTCATCAAGCTCGTACATGGCATCGGCAAGAGGTTCAAGTCCTTTTTCAATGGCAACCATTCCGCGTGTCTTCTTCTTTTTCTTGAATGGTGCATAGAGGTCTTCAAGTTCTGCAAGAGTTTTTGCCGACATGAATGCGTTGTATAAAGTTTCCGTAAGTTTTCCCTGTTCAAAAACCTTGCGTACGTTGGCAAGACGGGTTTCTTCAAGGGCCTTGTATGAATTGAAAAGGTGGTCACTTTCGCGAACCTGAAGTTCGTCAAGGGATCCATGCTTTTCCTTGCGGTAACGTGCAATAAACGGAATGGTACAGCCTTCTGCGACAAGGCTGATGACAGCGCTAACCTGAGGAACGCGGATGTTCAATTCCTCAGCGACTTTTTTCATGATTTCCACTTCATTGATCTGAAGGGCGTCAATTGTTTCTTGTGTGAATTCCATAGACTGAACATTTTAAGAAAAAAATGAATTCACGTAAAGATTGAAAGGCTCTTGACATTAAATAAAGTTCCGCTTTTAAACCAAAATCATAAAATATGCTATATAATGGAAGATATGAAATTGAAATGCTGGATATCAATTTGTCTGCTATGTACCGTTTCATGTTTTGCTTTTGCCCGACCAAAGGTTGCCCTTGTTTTGAGTGGTGGAGGCGCAAAAGGACTTGCTGAAATTCCCCTTCTTGAGGCAATTGAAAAAGAAGGAATAAAACCTGACATGATTCTTGGCACCAGCATGGGAGCTCTCATCGGTTCACTTTATGCTTCAGGATATACGCCGAAGGAAATAAGGAAAATCCTCATCAATATGAATTATTTTGAGCTGATGAGTGAACGTCCAATGGCCATGGAAAGGGTTCCGCCTGAAGCATTTTCCCAGAGAGCAAATTCTGCACTTTCACTTTCATTTTCAATCAAGGGAAGAAGAATCGGATCTGCACCCGGAATCATAGGAGACCAGAACATCCTGTGTGAGCTCAGCAATTACATGAGCCGTGTCCTTGCCATAGATGATTTTGATAAACTTCCGATCCCTTTCAGATGCGTGACCACAAATGTTTCAACTGGAGAAACCATTGTCCTTAATAAAGGTTCCATAGTCGATGCCGTACGTGCAAGCATTTCTTTGCCTGGAATTTTCACTCCGGCTTCCCTGGGGGACGGTAGATATGCCATGGACGGAGGTCTTAGAAACAACCTTCCGGCAAAACTTGCGAGGGAAATGGGTGCGGATGTGGTGATTGCCATGGATGTTGCAAGTGTGACGGACAAGGATCCGGAAAGCCTTATTGACATGGCGTCCGCAATGGAACAGCTCATCAGCCTCATCATTACGACGAATGCTGTTGAACAGTATAAGGAATGCACTCTAATCCTCACTCCTGATCTTGGAAAAATAAGCACGGTGAATTTTTTCCATCCGGAAGAAGTGATCAGCATAGGCGATGCCTGCGTCGAGCAGAACAGGGACAAGATCCACCAGATTGCCATGGACCTGAAAAGATCAGGATATGAACTTCATTCCCTGGATGAGGACCGCAAGGGTGAATACGACATGATGGAAGATTTCATCATAAAAAAGATTTCCATAAAGGATGTTTCCTTTGAGAAAACCGGTCCGCTGCCAAAAGAAAACATGTTTTCGAAATTCATCGGAAAAACTCTTGATGACAAAGTTAAAGTTGAACTGACAGATATGCTCTGCGAGTTCAAGGATCACTATCATTTTTCTTCCCTCATATATGGCGTGAAGAAGATCGGTGATGGCAAGGAATGTGAACTTGAGATCAAGGCAAACCACTACAAGCAGCAGTCGACGAAACTGTATTTCAGCAGCAGTCCATCCCTTTTCGTCTCGAACAAAGAATCCCACAGATATATGACCATTGATCCGACTTCAACAACGGGTATCTACATTGACGAGCCTTTGGAAAGTCTTTTCCGTTTTACTACTGGAAATGTGATGATGGGTGAAGCTGCGATCTATCCAAACCTTGCTTCCTGGGGAGGAAACAAGGTAACTGCGGAACTTGGCGGGAATTTCAAAAGCGGCAGCCTTGAGCCAAAAAACAGTATCTTTTTCAATGACCGTGCAGTCAACAGGGACTATGGATATGGCGGAAATCTTGGAATCAGATTCAAGTATACGGACATGGTAAACTTGAGGATTGGAGCCATGATGAATGCGGATATGCTCAAGTCTTCCGGAACATGGTTTTCAACAGCCTGCTTCTATAACGAATTTATCGTCACGACTCTCCATAACAGCTATATAAAACTGTCTGGTGTTCAGCTGCAGCTGGCTTCCTATGCGGGTGATGCTTCAAAAGGAAACGATCATGTGAATTTCATCTATGCGATTCATTTTTCTTACGAGCAGAGGTTCCAGATGGTGAAGGAATGGAATTCCATTGGATTTTCCTTTGAGCTGTGCAACAACCGGTTCCCCCATGAGATTTCTTCAGGCTATTGCAATATAGGCGGAACTGAAGGAATGTGCGGTTATCCTTACGGATGTCTCAAAAGGGATTTCATAATCAGCGGTCTGAATTTCAAGCAGCGTGTGGGTACTGTAGCCGGAATGCCTTTCTTTCTGGTTGCTGAAGGAAAAATCGCCGCTTTTGACAGCTACGAACCTTTTTATTCAGTTGAATCACCTTCAGCAAAATTTTTCTCAGGTACAAGCAGACCACAGGTGGGTGCAGGAGCCTATGCTGCCCTTGATACTCCAATCGGAGCCCTCGTTTTTGGATACAGCATAAACTCAAACAACAACTGGGTGATCACCTTAGCACTGAAGTAAAGAAACCAGAGATTTCATTCCAGATCTGATCCTGGAAAAATCGGATGTCGGCGTGATCGGCATCCTTGATTGTAAGCAATGTCACATCGCATCCTTTTGATTCGAGTTCATCGTGGAGTTCAACGCCCTGAGCGTGAGGAACTGTATGGTCGTTATTTCCGTGGATGATAAGAAATGGAGGTGCTTTCTTTGTGACGTAATCTACAGGGTTTGCTTCTTTTGCTGCCTTGGGATTTTTCTTTGGGTCGCATCCAATCAGAAGACTTTCCGGGGCTGCCATTCCATATTCTTCTGGTGGAAATGAGTTGAAATTTGCCGGTGGGTACCAGGGACAGGCCGCCTGTACGGAACTTGACTGATCAAGGTAATCGCCGGTATCGAATTTTTTTGAGGAGACAAGGGCAGCCATCGCAGAAAGATGTCCGCCGGCCGATTCTCCCATTACTCCGAATTTCTTTGGATTGATTCTGTAACGGTCTGCGTGTGCCTTCAGGTATCTGATGGCCGACTTTACGTCCTGCAGCTGGGATGGAAATTTTGCTTCATTGCTTGTGCGGTATTCGACACTTGCGACAACAAAACCGTCAAAGGCAAGTTTTGAAAGGTATGCAAGGTGGGCTGATCTGTCCATTGTAAGCCAGGCGCCGCCGCAGATCCAGACGATGCAGGGGTACCTTTTCTTTCCGTTATCTTCCGGGTAGATCAGGTCCAGCTTAAGGTCGCGGCGGCAGTGCCCGTACCAATGATCGACCTGTGCATATGTGATTCCAGAGACTGTCACGTACTGGGGTCTTTCCGGTGAAATTTCAATTGTTCTTTTCATTCTCCGTTCTCCTGGTTTTCAATTTGGACTGTAAAGGTTTATACTGTCAATATGATATACTTACTTTCAAGAATTTTCATTAAAAATCATAATGACTATATGGATCCAGAGGTCCGCCAGCAGTACGGCATCATATGTTCCGCCTTTGGAATTTTTCTGAACGTACTTCTCTTTGCCGCAAAACTTATTGGAGCGCTCATAACAAATTCCGTTGCGATTCTTGCCGATGCATTCAACAATCTCAGTGATGCAGCTTCAAGTTTTGTTTCCGTTCTTGGATTCAAGCTGTCCGGTAAAAAACCTGATGCCGACCATCCTTTCGGTCACGGCCGTCTTGAATATATTTCCGGGCTCATAGTTTCCTTTTTGATTCTTTTCATGGGAATAGAACTTTTCAAGTCTTCCGTAGAATCCATAATCCATCCAGAGGCAGTTGAAGGCGGAACTTTTTCCATCTGCATAATGGTGGTTGCGATCCTCGTGAAATTCTACATGTATGTCTACAACCACAGCATCGCGAAGAAAATAAAATCCCCGGCCATGGAAGCTGTTGCCACGGACAGTTTTGGTGACATGATTTCTACGGGAGTTGTAATACTTTCTGTCATCGCTGGGAAATTCACTTCACTTCCTGTAGACGGAATAGGCGGTCTTGTCGTTGCTGTCTTCATCTTCAAGGGTGGAATTGAAGCTTGTAAGGAAACAATCGATCCTCTTCTCGGCCTTCCGCCTGAAAAGGAATTTGTTTCGGAAATAGAAGAGGAAGTGCTTAAGTTCAAGCCCATCATTGGAATCCATGATCTTGTCATTCATGACTATGGCCCTGGGCGTATGATGATTTCCCTCCATGCGGAAGTACCGGGTGACAGGAACATTTTTGAACTTCACGAAGTAATCGACCTTGCAGAAATTGAGCTCTCAAAGAAATTCAACTGCAGCATAGTGATGCACATGGACCCCATCGACACAAACAACAAGAGACTTAAAACTTTGAAAAGTATAGCCCTGGAAGAAGCGCATAAGATTGACGGGCGTTTCACGATTCATGATGTGAGGATGGTTCCTGGTGAAAACCACACAAATCTGATTTTTGACATCGTACGTCCCCATGACTGCAAGCTCAGCGAAAATGAGATTCGGGAAAAGCTTTTCATGGCAGTCAACAGCCGTGAAAAAGATGTCTTCACCGTCATCACTGTAGATTCGCCTTTTGTTCAGTAGGTCTTGCCCCGGCCATCATCTTTCTAAACCATGATGACATCACTGCCAAACTGCTCAAGCTTGTGATCGCGGGTCATCAATTGCATTCCGATGAAATGTCTTTTACAATTTCATTATGGATAATTTTATTTATGATGCACCTACCAGGGTGTATTTTGGAAAGAAAGAAGAAGAGAATGTAGGAAAATATGTTGCGGCCTTTGGTGCAAAAAAAGTCCTCGTTCATTACGGAAGCGGTTCTGCAAAAAAGAGCGGACTTCTTGATAAGGTGACTGCAGCCCTTGATGCGGAAAAAATTGCCTGGGTTGAGCTTGGGGGAGTAAAGGCAAATCCAGAACTTCCGCTTGTACGCCAGGGAATAGAACTTTGCAAAAAGGAAGGCGTTGATTTTGTTCTTGCAGTCGGCGGAGGATCGGTCCTGGATTCGTCAAAGGCAATAGCCAACGGTGTTGCCAATCCAGATGTGGATGTATGGGACTTCAACCTTGGAAAGGCACAGCCAAAAGCAACGTTGAAGAAAGGCTGCATTCTTACCCTTTCTGCGGCGGGCAGTGAAATGTCCAACTCCTGTGTTATCACAAATCCTGCGGATGGTGACAAGCGCGGATATGGAAGTCCATGCAACAGAATGAACTTTGCCATTGAAAATCCTGAGCTTACATATTCAGTCAATGCATATCAGACAGCCTGCGGAATCGTAGACATTGCAATGCATACCATCGAGCGCTATTTCTGTCCTGGATCTGATACCCAGCTTACTGATTCCCTTGCAGAAGCCGTGATAAGAAACATCAACAGATCCGGCGTTGAATGCCTTAAGAATCCTGAAAACTATGAGGCCCGTGCAAACATGATGTGGGCATCATCCCTTGCTCACAATGGTCTTACTCAGTGTGGAAGGTTTTTCCAGCTTACGGTTCATCAGTTTGAGCATGAGGTAAGCGGAATGTATCCAGAGGTAGCCCACGGTGCAGGACTTGCAGCCTTGTGGTGCAGCTGGGCACGATATGTCTACAGGGATTCGCTGGACCGCTTCCTGCAATATGCACGCAACGTATGGAATGTGGACATTGATTTCGAGCACAAGGAAGAAACAGTCCTCAAGGCAATCTCCATGCAGGAGGATTTCTATAGATCCATCGGAATGCCGACAAGCCTTCGTGAGCTTGGTGTTAAAGAAGAGGATCTGGAAACTCTGGCCTTTAAGTGCAGCCGTGGCAAGACAAGAACCCTTGCAGGCTACAAGCCATTGGCTTATCAGGACATGCTGGAAATTTATAATATGGCGTTTTAAATGATATGAATAATCTACCGGTCAGTACGAGTCTGTCAAAACCGCTAGATATCGTCGCTACATTCATAGTCACGAATTGCTTTGCAATTCGTGGGGCGAAAGTTATGGCATGCATTGGCTTCTACTAGACGAATGCTTTCGCCCTTGGGCTTTGAATGTTTTTGCCAGCCTCTGCCTTTCCTCTCGATTATTCATATCAACTTATGATGGTATGAATGGATTGAAATTGACTGTTAATATCCAAGCTCTTCGCCAACAAGGACGACCTTGATGCGTCCCGGTGGGCAGCTTGTCCTTGTTGTGACGATGTTTGCGCAAAGACTGTCACCTACGCAGTCGACGCAACGGCCGTTCTTTGAGCATGGTGTATCAAGATTGAGTCGGATTGCATTTGGAGGAGTTGCACAGCATCTTACGCGGCGGATGGCATCGTCAACGTCTGCTGTCACCTTGTTCATGCCGGCGAGTACGATGACCTGTTTTGGTCCGTAGATCAGGTAGCAGACCCTGTTGCCTCTTTTGTCGATGTTCACAAGTTCACCGTTCAATGTGATTGCGTTGGAACTCATGAGGAATGTGTCCGCATTGATGTTTCTGACATTTGCTTCCTCAACTGAAAGTTCTTCGCGCCTGATGAGGTTGTGTCCTGCGGCGGCAATATCGTTTTTAAGTCCGCATTCATCAATGGTCATTGATCCGCCGTATCCAACGTTTTTACTGCCGTCACCGATGAGCTCAAGAACTTTTTTCTTTGCGTCATCGATGTTGTCGCAGTAATATGCGTCCATTCCACGGGCCTTCATTTTTGTAATGATTGCCGCCGCCTGAATTCCGTACATTGTCTTCTTGTGTTCGTTCACTTCTTTACCACCTCTGCGATTGCTCCTGCAAGTCCGCTGAAATTCTGTATGTCGCTTGGAACGATGATTTTAGTTGCTTTTCCGTCAGCCGCCTTTTCGAATGCCTCAAGGCTTCTAAGCCGGATTACTTTTTCATCAACACCGGCATCTTTTATCATCTTAAGTCCGGCGGCAGTAGCTTCCTGAACCTGGCGAATTGCTTCCGCCTCACCTTCGGCTCTTTTTACTGCAGCTTCCTTTTCAGCTTCTGCGGCAAGGATCGTCGCTTCCTTTGCTGCCTCAGCCTCAAGGATCTTTGACTGCTTTTCTCCTTCAGCAACGAGAATGGCGCTCTGTTTCTTTCCTTCCGCAATGAGGATCTGTTCACGGCGTTCGCGCTCAGCACGCATCTGTTTTTCCATGGCTTCCTTGATTGCTTCCGGCGGAATGATGTTCTTTACCTCAACGCGGTTTACCTTGATTCCCCATGGATCCGTTGCCTCGTCCAGGATTGAGCGCATCTTCGTGTTGATCACGTCACGGCTTGTAAGTGTCTGATCAAGTTCAAGTTCACCGATGATGTTGCGGAGTGTCGTTGCGCTGAGGTTCTCAAGGGCATTGATCGGTTTTTCAACACCGTATGTGTAAAGTTTTGGATCTGTAATCTGAAAGTAGACTACAGTGTCGATCATCATGGTTACGTTGTCCTTTGTGATCACAGGCTGAGGCTGGAAATCCAGAACTTTTTCCTTGAGGCTCATGCTGTTGGCCATTCTGTCAATGAGCGGAACTTTTACATGAAGTCCAACCTGCCATGTTGAGCAGTAGGCGCCAAGACGTTCAATGACATAAGCATGACTCTGCGGAACTATACGGATGTTGGTAACGATAAGAATGAACACGATAAGTGCAAGTGCTGCAAAAAGGTAAACCATTTTCTACTTATTCTCCTTTTGGTCTGGTTTTACGACAAGAGTGTTTCCTTCAACTCTTGAGACTGTACAGATGGAATCAGATGCGATTTCAGTTCCGTCTTCTGACTTTGCCGTCCAGATCACTCCGTTCTTTGTCTTCACTTCGCCGAATTTGAATTCAGCAATCGGTGCGACACAGAGGACTGTCTGGCCGTCAAGGCTATTGATGTTTCCTTCGCTCTGCCTGCCTGTTCTAAGGAACTTCACCACAAAAGGGCGTGTCACGAAAGCAAGGACTGTGGTAAGGAAAATGAAAATCAGGATCTGCCATTTAAGAGGCATTGTTCCGCGGGCAATAAAAATCAGCGGAATGCTGGCTGCGGCTGCCCAGATCGTGGTGAGTCCAAGGGTCATTGCTTCGATGGCAATGGAAACTACAAGAACTCCGATCCAGATCCAGGGCATTATTGTTGTAAGAAAATCAATCATACATTCAATATAAAAAGAATAACTGGAATTTGCAAATTCATGTCCATCAACTACATGAGCTGTTTTCCGTCTGCAAAAGCCTGACCGACCTTTTTCCCAAGTTCATAGTAGCCGTGGCCGCTTGGGTCATAGCATATCGGATGGAACTTTGTAAGATCTACGTTTCCACTTCCGTCAAGGATTTTTTCATCGGCGCAGATATTGACGATTTTTCCGATGTAGTGCATCTCATCCTTTGCAGATTCTCCATCGATCCTGAGAAGCTCGCATTCAAGACAGAGGGGAAGTTCGTTGATTACCGGAGCGTTTACGAATTCACTTTTGCGTGTAGTGAATCCTGCTTTCTTCATTTTCTCAGGCTCGTCTTTTCCGCTTACAAGGCCAACGTAGTCACAGGCAACAGTGTGCTCGACATCGGCGATGCTTACGGTGAAGGCCTTGTTGAGGTCGATGTTATCGGTCGTCTGATGTTTTGAAAGTGAGATGCAGATCTGGTCGGCTTCAACTATTCCGCCCCAGGCAGCGTTCATTGCGTTTGCCTTTCCGTCTTTGTCATAGGATGCAAGTATGAGTACAGGCATAGGATAGATCATCGGTTTTGGTCCAAGGTTTTTCATTTTGTGTCTCCAAAAAAATCAAGAATTTTCCACATGTGCTTTGAGCTGTGTCCATCATCAATTCTAACACAGCCGGAACTAAAATGCACTTTCGGTTGCAGAATATGCATCGGAAATTGCAGAATTTCCATTCAGTTTGCTTCTGATATGCAGTATCATATCCCCATGTCAAGAAAAGTAAAGATATCAGTTGTTCTTATCTCCGCTTCGGTTGTTTTGCTTGTATCCGCGGCATCGGTCCTTAAATCGCTCTACGGAAGAAAAACTCTGGGCGAACTTGTCTTTGAACCGGATTACTACTGGGCAGACAAGACCGCCGACACCGACAAATGGAAATTCGTCAAAACCTTTGCAGGATACGATTATTTTCTATATGTTCCCCCTGAGTTCAAAAACGACATCCACAATGAGCAGGCAAAACTGCCTCTGTTTGTCCTGTTTCATGGCAGTTATTGCAAGGACATTTCTCTAGGCCGCTACGGAAGAATGTTTACGGACAGAAAAGTTCAGGACCTGCGTCACAGTGCGGTACTGGTTCTGCTTGCACGCTGCGGATACTACAGCGACTGTCATGACACCAGCATGCTCATCCAGAATCTTCTCATTCAGAATGAATGCATCGACAGGGAAAACATAATTGCCTTTGGACACAGTCAGGGCGCATACTATGCGGTCAAGTTGGCCTGCTATGAACCGCGTCTTTTCAAGGCGGTCATCTCTGGCAGCGGTTATTATCAGGTTTCAACGAAAGAAATGCTGAAGATTCTGCCCATACAGTTCTGGTGGGGCAACGCAAAGAACGACAAGGGAATCTACGAACAGGCCTGGGAAAGCGGGCGGCGTGTGGCAAAGTACTGCCGGAATTCCGTATATGCGGAATATGAAAGCCGCGGCCATTTCTGGGTTGAGCTTGATGATGTGGACCCGGGAACGGGAACCGTATTCCTTGAGTGGCTTGATAAAGTTTTAAATGAATAGTGTTCCGTTGATTTTTGTTCTGTATTGGTTCAAGATGGCCCCATGCTGACGAATGTATTTGTTTGCCTGATGGTCGCTCTTGCAGGCTTTGTTGATTCCATCGGCGGTGGTGGCGGACTGATTTCTCTGCCGGCATATCTGATGGGAGGTCTTCCGGTTCACCAGGCGCTGGCAACCAACAAACTTTCCTCGTCGCTGGGCTCAAGTGTGGCGGCTTTCAACTACTGGAGAAGCGGCTACATGGAATGGAAGATCTGTGTGCCTGCGGTTTTTTTCGCAATCATAGGAGCGTACATCGGTTCAAATCTGAGCCTCAGCATCGATGAGAAAATTCTTTCCGGCATATTGATTTTCCTTCTTCCGCTTATAGCTCTCTATGTCATTTTCGGAAAACGCTCTCTTCAGGATTCCCAGGAAAACCGCTACGGAATGAAGGTGACTGTGATCATCTGTTCAGCAACGGCACTGGTGATCGGTTTCTACGATGGATTCTATGGGCCGGGAACAGGAACTTTTCTGATGATTGTTTTTTCCGGAATATGTCGTCTGTCCCTTAAAGAATGTGCCGGAACAACGAAAGCCGTCAACCTTACATCCAATTATATTTCCCTTGCGGTTTTCATCTACAACGGTCAGGTCCTCTATACACTGGGGCTGATGGCTGGAATATGCAACATGATCGGCTGTTATCTTGGCAGCCGTTGTTTCTCAAAAAACGGATCAAGGATAACAAGGCCGATCATTCTTCTCGTGCTTTTGATTTTCTGTGCAAAACTTGTACGTGAACTTTTTTTCTGATGTCCGTCAGTCATTGTCGTCGTCATATTGCGCAAGCTGGTTTCTGATTTTCTGCATCCTCAGATCAAGACACGAACTTATATTTGCGCAGTCCAGAAGTTCTCCCTGCAGTTCATCTATGATCTCCTTTGGCAGTGATTTTTTGTACATCATCTTGTGTTCAAGGCTTGCCCAGAAATCCATGCCTATGGTCCTGAGCTGAACTTCAACCCGCACCGGTTTCTTTTCCTGGGCCAGAAATATGGGGACTTCCACGATCAAATGAAGGCTTCTGTAGCCGGAACTCTTTGGCTGCTGGATATAGTCTTTTTTTTCAATGAGCGTGATGTCGTCCTGCTTGATGAGATATTCCGCAAGAAGATAGATGTCTTCGGGAAATGAACAGATTATCCTGATTCCGGCTATGTCATCCAGATTGTTCATGATGGAATCAACTGAAATCGGAAGGTTTTTTCTTTTCATCTTTTCTATGATGCTTTCAGGTGATTTGATTCTTGTCTTGATTGATTCGATGGGATTCCGGTCATATTTCAATGAAAACTCTTCGTTCAGCACGCGGAATTTTGTCTCCACTTCCATGGAGGCACATTTGTAAAACGACATCATCTGCTGGAAAGGTCTGGCCTGGTTCTTGAAAACTTCAAGGAGGTCTCCGTTGATCAGGTCGTTCACTACATGGTTCTTGATTTTTTCTCGTATCATAATTGTTCCGACTATAATTTAAATTGTCTTGTTTTTCAAATGTTACAGTTTTTCGTGATTTGCTGTAAAATGAAATACAAGATGGATTTGAACTGCTATAAAGTTACTAAAATTTTGATCAAAAAGAAACTTTCGGTTTCATTTATGGAAAGCTGCACCGGCGGTCTTCTTGCTTCCATGCTGACGGATACGGAGGGTGCTTCATCTGTTTTTAAAGGCAGCCTTGTCACCTATTCCAACGAAATGAAAATCGCGGCAGGGGTTCCTGAAAAAGTGATTTCCACCTATGGTGTCTATTCTGCGGAATGTGCGCGGGCGATGGCACAAAGATGTCAGTCCATCTACGGAACTCATCTGGCCGTCGGGATAACCGGGACTACGGGAAATGTGGATCCGGACAATGAGGATTCCGTTACGGGTTCAGTGAATTTTTGCATCAGGATTGAAGATAAGAGCCATGACTTTCATATTAAAGAAAATGTCTCAGGCTTAAGCCGGAAGAAAATCAAGCAGCTTTATGCGGATGTCGTCTATGAAAAACTGCTGGAACTTCTGAGCTAGGTCTGCGAGATGGCAATCATGTTCCGCCTAGAATTCCCTTGATCTGCATTGCGTTCATGAATCCTGTTCCTTTTGGATGGTTGTTGAAATAAAGCTGGACTGTCCGGCCTTCATTCCGTGCCGATTGTATTACAGGAATAAAACTCTTCAGTTCTTCCATTGAATATTCATAGTCATAGCGGTGGGTTTCCCCGGAATCTGTTCCGCCTGCATACCAGCCGTCTGCATTTCTTCCGTGGAGCCTTATGTACGCGTTGGGACCGATGAAAGGAGTTCTGTTTGCAAAACCGTCGCTCAGGTTTTTGAGCCGGGGCATGTCGCAGAAAACTATGCCGGCATTTCTTTTCTCAAGTCCTTCAAAAACGCTTTCCTTCAGCCATGAGCTGTGTCGGAATTCCACGACAGACGGCAGCGGTTGAAGTTCCGCCAGAAGGTGTGAAAGATAATACCTGTTGTTTTCCTCGTAACGGAAGCTTTCCGGAAACTGGACCAGAACCGTCGCAAGGGCATCTTTTTCAAGCATCGGGAACATGGCATTCTTGAACTGGGCGGCCTGGTTTTTCCAGTCACCGGCAATTTCATGGGTCATTGTCCTAGTAAGCTTCACGCTGAATTTCAGCCGTCCGTGGGAACGCTCATAGAAGCCCTGGATCCTTTGCGGCGTCGGCATTCCGTAGAAGGTGCTGTTCAGTTCCAGGGCGTTGAATTTTGTCGAGTAGTATTCAAGGAAATCCTTTCGTTTGAGGCCGGCGGGATAGAAGCTTCCGACGAGTTCCGGGTGGTCGTAGCCGCTTGTGCCTATGAGTATGTCCGTCATCTGCTTCCATTATAGTTTGGCACGTGAAGATGAACAATCGTGGAAAACCGGAGATGGCGATGTGTAGCCAAAATGTTAGTCAACATTTTAAAGGTTGACTATTTCAGCGAATGTTACTATTTTGAAAGTGTCAGCAAGGAGGTGCCATATGTGCAGGACATCCATCTATGAAGCAAGGAACAATTTTTCAGCTTATGTGGAAATGGCGGAACAGGGAGAGCCTGTTGAGATCACACGTTACAACAAACCTGTTGCCATAATCATCAGCTATGATGACTATGAAAAAAAATTCAGGAAAAGCAGCTCAGAAAGCTGGTTGACGAAATGGCGCAAAGAAAATGAAGGATTTCTGGATGATGAGGGAATTCCTCCAATGCCAAAATATTATCCTGATCCAAACAGAAAAATATTTGAAGACTGAAAAGGGAAGGGGAAGAAAATGAAAAAAATATACCTGCTTGATACAAACATCGTGTCGGAATTTTCCAAGGAAAGACCTAATGAGAAGGTTCTTGATTACTATAATGTCCGTAAGGATTATTGTGCCATTTCATCAGTCACATGGCAGGAACTGGTTTTTGGTGTTTCAAGAATGCCTGATGGAAAAAGAAAGAATACTGTCATGGGATTTATTGAAAACTTGAGGAACAACATTGAGATAATCCCCTACGATGAGTTTGCGGCTTCCATCTGCGGTGAGGTTCAAAGCAATGCGGAACAGGCTGGAAAAAAAATCCCATATAACGACAGCCAGATTGCGGCAACAGCCATTTCAAACGGAATGGTTCTCGTCACCCACAATACGGAAGATTTCTCGTACATGACCGAAAAAACTTTCCTAAAGATGGAAGACTGGTTTGCGGCATAGAAACACGCATTTCTGCTGATGAACAAACATCGGATTTCTGATAATTTAAGAGCATGAAAAACCTGATACTATTGATCATGCTGATTTTTATTGCAGCAGGAATTTCCTTTGCGATTCCTTTTCTTCCGTCTGTCGGAGGAAAAGCAGGCAAGGCTGACAGGGAAGATTATAAAAAGCGTGCCTACAACTATGATGGCAAAGTTTTCCACAATGACCCGGAAGTAAATGTGTGTGAAACCGTGGACATCTCAAATCCGCAGAACTACAGGGAACAGTGGTGGAAGTATACAACCAATAGAAGATCATACGGCAGGATTTACTGATTATGAAAACTTTAACTCTTAATAAATATCTTGGACCTGTGCCTTTTTACAAGGAGGCTTTGAAAATAGCGGTTCCTGTCATGGCTCAGGCGCTGATACAGACAATGGTCTCCCTCATCGACAATTTCATGGTTTCCGGCCTTGGAGACATAAAGATGTCGGGAGTAAACATTACCGGTCAGATTCTTTTTGTGTTCATGGTTTTTCTGAATACGATCTGCATGTCCGGCGGAATCTTCATGACCCAGTTTTCCGGTGCCAATGACAGAAGGGGAATGCAGCAGGCATTCTGCTTTAAACTGATGATGGGAATTCTTGCAATCATTTTCTATAAATATGTCTGCCTTGTTATTCCGCGTCAGTTCCTGAGCCTTATGGTAAAGGGAAATACTCAGGCCGATCTTATCCTTGACCAGGGGGTTGCCTACATGCGCCTTATGGCATGGATAGGAATTCCAATGATGATTTCGACCGTCATAGCTTCTTCATTCCGTGAAATAGGAGAAGTAAAGGCGCCTCTGGTGATTTCTGTCATCGCGACTTTGGTGAACACGTTCTTCAACTGGGTTTTGATCTACGGAAACCTTGGTTTTGCCCGCCTTGAAGTAAGGGGAGCCGCCATCGCGACAATCATCGCCCGTTCTGCGGAAATGGGTATTTTCATAGTTTATCTTTATGTAAAGAAACCTCCTTTTGTAATTCATCTGATTGATCTTCTGAAAATTAATTTCAAGCTTATTCTTGAAATTCTCCGAAAGGGATGGAAAATTCTTTTTGGAGAAATGGTATGGGTTCTTTCTGAAACTGTAACTACTGCCCTCTATAACGGAAGGGGTGGTGCCGATGTTGTTTCCGGCATGAGTGCAAGTTTTGCAATCGCCAATCTTTTCTTTGTTGCCTTCGGCGGAATCACAACTGCAACAAGCGTTATTCTTGGTCAAACCCTTGGACAAGGTAAGCTTGAAGAGGCAAGACAGAAGGAACGCTGGCTTTTGACCGGTGCGGTAATCTTTGGATGCTTTATGACCGTCTTTGGACTTTTGACAATGTTCCTTGTTCCGGTTGTATTCAGGAATCTGAGCCTTGAGTCCCAGGGCATATGTTCAAGGATGGTTTTAACCATGGCACTATTCATGCCTGCATGGGTTTATGTGAACGCACAGTTTGCCATTTCAAGGGCTGGCGGCGACACGATGATGGGAATGATTGTAGACGGAATCACGAACCTTGGCATCATCCTTCCTGGAATTTTCATTATGGCACTTTGTACTTCAGCAGGTCCGGTATTAATGTATATAAGCATCAAGCTTGTGGACTTTATAAAGATTGTCATAGCCGCCATCTGGTTAAAAAAAGGGAAATGGATAAAAAACCTGGCGGTGGAAAACAGGCAGTCAAACTAAGTAAATCATAGTATTCCTGAGTAAACGCAGGTTCGCTGAGCGTAGTCGAAGCACCTGCGTTCAGTTCAGAAAGAATTTTCCTTTTCATTTCTGTGGAATCGCATCCTTCTAGCGGGACAAAGTTTTCCGGATCGTCAAAAAAATTGTGGAAGTCCTTCAGTTCTGGATCCGCTTCCCTTTCTGCAGGGGTTTCCCCTTCGGCCTTGCCAAAACAGAATTCTATAAGTGAACCCTATGCAAAAAGTTCCGTAGACTTAAGCCATTGTGCAACTGCAGTAGCTTCCTTATCAAGGGCTCTGTCGTCTTCAACAAAGGCACTCATTCTGCGTACCTCTGCGTGAACTTTTCTTGTGAATGGCGCAAAATCATCCTTGCCTGCAAGATCAACAGCCTGCATTGCTGCAAGAAGATGTGTTGCAAACTGAAGGTAAACAAGCTCAATCTGCTCATTGAATTTTCTTGCAGAAATTGTTCCCATGGAAACCTTGTCCTGGTTCAATGCTTCCGTCGGCTGGCTTGTAAGGGAAATTGGAAAACAATAGCTCATTACTTCACCACGGATGGCGCTGATGGTAATTTGTGCTGCCTTGAATCCAAGCCTTAATCCTGCCCTCGGATGATCAGCCGGAGTGTAAGGAATCAGGTTTTCCGTAAGACCGTTGAATTTTCCGTCGATGATGACTTCCGCCTGCTTGTCTGAAAGATCCGAAATGTTTGCAAGGGCAGTGCGCATGTAGTCACAGGCCGCGCAGATATGTCCCCCGTAGAAATTTCCTGTGTTGTAAAGGCGGCCGGCTTCAATATCAACCAGAGGATTGTCGTTTGCCGAATTCAGTTCTTCCGTAATAAGATCCCGTGCAAACCTTAGGGTATCGCGGTAAACGCCATTGATCTGTGGAGCGCACCTTATGGAATATCTGTCCTGAATTTTATTCTGCTGCGCTATGAAACCTTTGCCGTCAAGTTTTTCAATCTGGGTCCTAAGAAAATCTTCATACCTGAAAACCCTTTTTGAATCCTTGATGATATCGTAGACGTAGGCTGCACTTTCGCACTGTCCCTTGTGGTTCTTAATTTCGCTGACCTTTGCAACAAATGGAGTGTCCTTTCCTTTTGTAATTTCCGAAGTCACTGCAGTAAGGAAATCAGAAATTTTTGCAAGGCGTTCAGCCTTTTTCCATGCTATGGAAGCAACGGCCGTCATTACAGAAGTTCCGTTCATGAGGGCAAGTCCTTCCTTTGCTTCTATTGGAAGAGGTTTGATTCCTTCGGCATTGAAAGCTTCCATGGCAGGAACTATTTTGCCTTTGTAGTAAACATCACGTTCACCCATGATGGCGGCGGCAAGATAGGAAAGTGGAGTCAGGTCTCCGGATGCCCCTACGGAACCAAGCTGCGGAATTACAGGAATGATGTCCTTGTTCAGCATGGTGACCATCATCTTTGCAAGCTCAGGTCGTATTGCCGAATGCCCGCCTTTTACGTTTCCGTTCAACCTTGCAAGGACAACTGCACGGCCGGTTTCATGATCAAATTTTGGGCCAAGTCCGATGCCGTGGTAGGTACAGATATCGCGCTGAAGTTCTCCGGCTTTTTCAACGCTGATCTGATTGTGGCACGAATCACCAAAATCAGTTGTAACACCATAGGTTGGTACTCCGGTTGCTATATAGTCTTCAAGGAATTTTCTGGAAGCTGCAAGTGTGTCCCAGAATTCCTTGTCTTCAGGTAAATTTATTTTTTCGTTATTGAAAGCGACATCCCATACATTTTCAATTGTAAGATTTTCGCCTTTTACAGTAATGGCCATAAACAGAAATTCCTCCTGCCTGCAATTCTACTTTATTTTGACTACATGGGAAATTATTTTCCGTTTTTGAAACTGCCTTTTATTTTACTTGTTTACTTGTGCGAAGTTTTGTATTCGATAGTCGATTCCGCCAGGGATTTTACCAGCTGGTTAACGATCTGCTTATGGCATTCAGGAAGATGCTCGCAATTCAAAAGCAGTTCATGGTATTTGGAATAAAGTTTGCGGTCCTGGATTTTGGAAGAATCCCGAAGGAATAAGTCGGCGGGGTGGATTGAAAATGCATCAGCAATGCGAAGAATCAATTCAAATGAGGGAAAAGCTTTTCCAGCTTCAATATTACCAATCTGTCCGTTGGAACTGTTTGCCTGCTTCATCTGTGCAGAATAGAAGTTCATTTTACATTTGGTTTCTCTTACAGCCATTTTTTGAAATTAAATATCTTCCTTAAAGTAATTTTCCCAAATGTATTGAACCTCATAAGGTGAATATTTATCTGTCTTATAGCCATTGTTTAATTCATTTTTTAGTTGTAAATCTGTGAATTTTTCTTTTCTTAACTCTTCCAAAATTTTCGATAATGATGATACAACTGATATTTTTGAGTTTGGTGTAGGATTATATTCTTTTAATTCTTCTTTAGAATTAATTATTTCTATATTTTTTTCAATAAAATTTTTTATAATTTCTATATCTTTATTCATCTCAGTCATAAATGGAATTGTGTTTTGCAGTTCTGTTAATTTTAATATGCAATTTGGAAGTAAATCTGTCGTCATAAACTGTTTGTTAAATTCTTTATCAGAACTTTCATCTATGTAGTCTACAAAATATGTATCTATAAAACCTAAAATTGATAAAGTTGATAAATAATTTTTAAGGAATATTTTATAACTTTTATTCTTGTTGAGATTTCCAATTATTTTTAATTCATTAAAAAGACTTAATACATATAAATAGACAGTCTTTTTCGTATATAAACATTTATTAAACGCGGCAACCAATTCTGACGTAATGAAATCAATTTTTTCATGAGCAAAAATAAAATCCAAAAGTTTTATCCATTGTTTTTCATCATTTTCATATATATTGAATGCTTCAAAAATAGGAAATTCACTTGGAATTCCCAATCGCATTATAGTTGAGTTGTCCTTTTTCTTGAAGTTCTGATGAAATAATATTTCGCAGAAGTTTTTATATCCTGCTTCCTGCTTTTCGATAGGAACATTTAAAACCAATTCGTTCATAAGCTGAGCTGCTTTTTCATAATCTGTATATTCAGACTTTCCATTCCAATATAGATTTCTTATGAGGCGATTTATTTTTTCATTTGTCTGTTTCTTTCTAATATTTTTAATATCTTCGAAAATAATTTGCTTTATTCTGTCTTCTTCAGCAGGGGGGGTAAAACATGAAAATTCGAACTTAAAAAGAATAAGCAGACAAAGATAGTCTCTGTTATTTTGCTCTTGCAATATTGATTGTATATCAGAATTGCCGAATTCTTTATTTTTAAACTTCAAAAATAAATCACTTATCGAATAATGATTGTCTTTATATTCAATAATATTTTCATCTGAAAAATAACTTTCAGGATCAATTTTATTGTACAAATCATACATGAAATGTTTTATAACAAAAAAAAGAATTATTTTTTCTTTGTAATCAGATAATTCTTTGAACGCATCATTTTCAACAGCTTCATCAGCTTCTTTTAGGAAGGTTTCGATTTTTCTGATTGAGAAATATTTTATTTCAAAATCAAATTTTAGGGAAATTCCAAGATTTTCTTTTAATTCATGAGGTGTATAAAATGAAAGAGTTAAAAAATCAAAATCTTTGAATTCAACATTCTTAAGTCCTAAATTATTTAAAGAAACTTGAACAATTCTTTGAAAACTCAAAGGTGTTAGTTCAACAACATAAGGAATATACTTTTCAAGATACAATTTTTCTACATCCAGTAATTTTAGCAATTTTTCTTCTTCATACTGATATAGAATTTTTATTTTTTCACCTGCAATTTTTTCAGAAATGTTAAATATTTTATAAATAACTTCTTCATCTTTTATTCTGTCAATGTCTTCAAAATTTATTAGAATTGGTTTTGAAAGTTTTTTTATGTCGTTCTTTAAATCATCAATCAGTTCTGTATAGGAATTTGATTCTGTAAAAAAATCACCTAAATTTTGGAAAAAAGATTGATTCAAAAAGTGTTTTAATTTTGAAGATGACTTTGAAAATATTCTGTTTTGTTCAAGAATATTATTTATTTCATTAACAATAAATTTTTCTACAGAATCAACTGTCACACTCATGACACTTACTTCTATAAAAAAATATTTTGCGTTTTTTTCCTGTTTTAATAAATTATAAAGGTATGTTTTTCCATTTCCCCAGCTACCATTTAATCCAACCTGATTATGATTCTCTATATAATCGACCAGTCTTTGTAAATCATAGGTTCTTTCGGGATATTTGCTTTCTAAAGGCGTAAAAGAATTTTTAATCTTATTTTTGAAAAGTGAAATTATATAAAATACAATAACCAAAAAAGAATAAGCTATAAAACAAATATCAATAGTATCAAAACAAGGTCTAAAGCCATCACACCAACTCTTGAAAAGATAAACAGATAGGTTTATGAGAAGAACCAATAAAAAACTTGAATAGAATTCTTTATTTGTTTTTATTTTATAATTGCTTAGTGCAAACAGAAACAACGGAATTGCTACACCTAAATATAAAACAAAAGGTACTTCAATTTTGTAAAAAATGAGGAATGAAACGAGTATACTTAATAAAATAGTTGAAAATGTTTTTCTCACTTTTTACCTCAAATTATTCTACTCAAGCCACTTTTTCAAAACTTCCGCCTTTTTCTGTGGACAGTCCGTCATCACCTTTTTTGCGGCATTTATTTGCTCTTCCAATGCGGTGATTTGTTTGACGATTTCTTGCTGTTCGGAGAGAGATGGAACTGGAATTGTAAAATTTTCGATGTCATTTTTATTCAGATTTGGCTGGGCTGAACCATGTGATATGTTTCTGATATTATCATATTGAGATTTTAAATAATCCCAAACATAATCTGTTTCAAAATCTTCAAGTTTTTCATAAAGTACAGCGCATGCTTGATTAGTCGTTGCCTCTATACCTAATTTTGCAGTTCTTCCTCTAGTAGTTCCTTGTCCATACATAGCAATTACAAGAGAATCTTTTGGATACAATTTTGCAGAACTGTTTTTTAAGCCATCTTCAGTAATAAATTGTTCTGTTTGTGTAATTAGATCATTTGTTACTTCTGTAGTTGTCAACCAAGGAATAGTTCCATTTACCCAATATTTAGATTCTTTTCTTGATGGTGTTCCACCCGATGAAATTTTATACATCTCGCCAAGTTTCTTTTCTTCTCCTTTCACATTCTCCATAATCGCAGAAATCTCATTCTTACATTTCTCGATTTTTTTCTGTGCGTCCGAATATTCTTTGTCGATTTGCTCACATTCAGAAACGATGGATTCTTGAATATCTTTTGGTGGAAGTGGAATTTGAATCTGAGGGAATGATGACATATCAAGATTTCTTTGTGCCGAACCTCGTCCCAATTGATAAATTAATGATTGATTTATAAACAAAACACAATTTAAAAATTGAGAAGACATTGTTTCGGTATTTGAAGTAACCGTTAAACCAGAATCATTTAGGAAAAATCTACCTTTTACAAATCTCATACATTCAGGAGACATACCAAATCTAGAAATTACAAAACAATCTTCTCTATTGTAATCTCCGTTTCTAAAAGTTTCTCCGCCACCACCATAAACTGGGTATTTATCACCAGTTACATTATTTTTAGTTATGCGAGTACCATAATTTATTTCTGCCACTTTCCCCAACTTAACCAAAGGATACTTACTCTCAATTTTCAATTCTCCATTTTCATTTTTCAACTGAGTCTTTATCGCTTTATCAAAAGTTGTTCTGCTAAAATCCAGCATATCACTAAGGTTGTACACATTCAGATATTCCTGCAGTGAACCTTCTGATTTATAAATATCCAGGAAACTATCCTTTACATAGCAAGCAATTGATTTTTCCTCATCATTCAGATTGTAAAGAACACCACAAGTTTCATTTACATTTTCGTTTTTTATCTTAATTCCTTCATCACCTTTACGATTACTCCAAGTATATCCCAGGAATTTTTCCTGTGCACTGTTATCATCAGGAGCTTTTACAACTAAAACTTTCTGGGTGTAAACCAATGCAAAATAGTAAACTTTGTCTTTCTCAATTTCGAGAACAAAATTGTAAAAAGCTTTTATTGTGTTTATGTTTGTCTTCTGCTTTTCATCCTGTTTTTGTGCAGTTTTAAAGGCTGCACTTTGCTCAAAATCAGTTACATACATTGAAAAATAATATTTTTTCTCTCTGTAACATTCGTAGTCAACACTGTCCCCTGCATTTTTTAGGAATTGAATATAATCAGCTTTTTCAACTTGAATATGGGAGCAATAATTATTGAAAATTTCTATATCGCTTTCTACATTTAATTTTTCATTTGTAAAAATTGCTGAAACATTATCATAAACAATCTGGCTTTTTACAGGAGGCTCATTATTTTTCTTAAGATAAAGAACTACCGTATTGGTTCCTGTCGCTCCGAAAGTTTTGCTTCCAAATTGAACGATAGAATGAATTGCGAAATTTTTAAGAAGAACTTCTCTTGCTTTAATGTAACTTGTGGAACTGTTGCTTAAAATTGAACTTGGAAGAATGACTGCTGCAATTCCATTAGGTTTTAAAAGCTGTGCAATGCGTTCAACAAACAAGGTTTCAATTTCTTTTCCGTCTTTCGTAATGCAATCAAAAAGTTCAAGTTTGTTGTTTTTTAGTTCCAGATGATTTTTAAATGCACTTACCGAATAAGGCGGATTTGCCACAAGAATATCGAATTCTCCGTTTTTTACGACAATTTCTTCATTATGATTATCAAGCCCATCGCCAAAAACAATATTACCGTTATCAGCACCATGCATAAAAAGAGAAATTTTACTTACACGAGCCAGACGATAATCTTTTTCGATTCCAAAAAGACAGTTTTTTTCCCAGCCTTTTTCATCTTGCAGTCCAAGTTTTTCAATAGTTCTGTTTATTTCACGGAATCCTTCTGTCAAAAAGTGACCGGCACCGCAGGCATAATCAATCACTTTTGGATATTTAACTTCATTTCTTTCGTTATCCTGAACTATGCTTTCAAGTGGCAGGCATTTCCAGATAAAACTAGTGATTGGAACTGGTGTAAAGAACTGACCTTCGTTTTGTTTAAAACCTTTATTCAAGAGTTGCTCGAACATGTCTCCCAAAAGCTGTAGTTCCTTTGAATCAATGATTCTGTACTTTTGAAAAAGTTCTACCATTTCAACAAGAATTTTACCGTTCTGATAGAAAAGAGTTTTATTGTGAACATCTTTGAATGCAAAATCATTATTTGTGTAGAATTTTAATTTAGTGATTGTTTCATTCAGTTCATTTTCAAGTTTTTCGCGATTTTCGCCAATGGCACCTTTCATTAATTTCTGGACATAATCATCTGCAACATAAAAAACATCTTCCTTCATAAATTCTTTCATTCCAAGATGATGAAGTTTTTGAAGTCTGTCCTGCATTTTTTGATATGTGTCAGTTCCGCTTTTGTACTGGAAATCTACAACATTCTCTCCTGACTTTGTTTTTTCGTCATAAAGTTTTGCAATAAACAAAGCAATTAGGCGGTTAAAGGCATTTTCTTTGTCTGAAACATTGTTATGCCGCAATATTTCTTCAAACTGATTTACAATTTTATCATCACGACTAAAATCTACAAGTCTTTTCTTTTTAAGGGGAAGAACTCCAATATCGTAAGCAACTGTTTCTTCATCAAAAATCAAATCACCTAAAAATTTCTGCTCGTAAGTTTCCTTCCAAACTTCGAAAAGTGATTTTGCATTTGTTGCATCCTTGTAAAGTTTCAGCGATTTATCTTCTTTTGAAAGTTCAAGCAAGTTTTCATCATCGCTGCAATTCACCGTTACTGTAGTGTAAGTTATTTTTTCATCAGCAAAATCACTTGCATATAGAATGAGCCACTTTGTAGCACGTTCCTGTTCCCAATATGAAAAAAGCTGTCCGCCTTCTTCATTTAACATGTTCTGTTTTTCTTTTTTGTATTCGCCATCAGCAGTTTTGCATTCGATAATACAAAGATATGGTGACCCGTCTTTATTCTTTACACAAATATCAGCTTTCCCACTTTTTCCACCGTGACCAAGCGACCAACGAGGTTCAAGTTCAATATGTTCAGGGCGATAACCTTTTTCAAAAAGCCGAGCGACACATTCAAAAACTACAAAATTTTCATTTTTTTCAAAATTACTAGTTGTGCCGTCATTAACTTGGAATCCTTTTTCAATTGGATATATAAGTTTTTCATTTTTGAAATCTACTTTCAGTTCACAATTAACATTGCCATATTTTTTTGTATAACTATCATTATTTTGTGTGAATCCTAACTCTTCCAAAACATTCTTAAAATTATCTTTTGTTATCATATATCAGTCCTAAATCTCTTTTATTATATCTTAGTTTTCTGCTACATTCACCAACCATTCCCCAATATCCCAAACAGCGATTCCTTCGTACTGATACTGAGGATGTTTTGTCCTTGCAATTATCATTTTTGGATAAGCGTCTTTTATGCTTAAAAGTGGTGCGGTTTCTCTTTCCATTGTTTCTGGGCGGGAAATGTCATCGCTTACCTGGATGTAGATTTTTTCGTCACGCTTGATGGCTACAAAATCAATTTCTTTTTGATAAAGAACTCCTGTGTAAACTTCATAACCGCGGCGTAACAGTTCTATACAAACTATGTTTTCGTAGATTTTTCCATAATACAAACGGTCAAGGGACGCTTCGCTTAAACCCTTGACTCGTTTGTTTACAGGGTTTGTTTTAAACCCTGTATCCAGGTTCTTAGTTCCATGCTTAGCGTATTTAAAAGAATGGTCTGCAAGGTAATATTTGTCCTGACTTGCAAGATATTTTTTTCCTTTTATGTCGTAGCGGCGGATTTTGTAGAATGCGTAAGAAGCACAAAGATATTTGATGTAGGATGAAACTGTTTTGTCGTCTGTTTTGCTTCCTTTTGATGTAAGTGTGTTTGCGACACTTCTTGCTGAAACTTCCGATGAAATATTGTCCACAAGAAAATCATTCAAAGTGTCCAAAAGCGAAACATTTTTAATTCTATATTTCTGCTGAATGTCGCGGACAATCAAGGTTTCAAAAATTTCATTCAGGTAATTGTATTTGTCATCAATTGATTCATACAAATAGGAACCTGACATTCCGCCTTCCATTGCAAATCGGTCAAAAGCCTGCTGTAAATCCTGACATTCAAAGTACGAAACAAACTCTTTAAAACTGAAAGGAAAAACTTCTACAGAAAAAGTTCTTCCTGTAAACAAAGTTGCCAGATCATTGGAAAGTAAAAAGGCATTTGATCCGGTTATGTAGATGTGATATTTTTCTGACCCATGAAACGAATTTATTGCCTGTTCAAAATCTTTGCAAAGCTGAATTTCATCAATCAGAAGGAAATTTTCTTTTTGCGGAGAATACAGATTTTCAACATATTCATTCAGTGCGGCAGCATTTTTTAGTGTTGAAAACTGAAAAAGATTGTAATTGATGTGGATGATGTTTGTGTTTGGAATGTTTTTTATAAGATATTCAATGAACATTTCCAAAAGCTTTGATTTTCCACTTCGCCTGATTCCTGTAATAACTTTGATATCTGGTGTATTTATGGAATTTATCAGTTTTTGTAAAAAATGCTTTCTTTCCAGTACTTTCATGGGTTTATTATACAATTCTTATTCCGCATTTTCAAGAATAATTCTATTTTGCGGAATGGAAAATAAAATCTATTCCGCGTTTTTAAGATTTTTTCAATTTTGCGGAACAGTTGATTTTGATGTAAATGACAATGCTCAGGCTGATAGCAATCAGCTGCATTTCTGTGGAATACGGACTTCTTGTAACCGAACCTTTCAGTTCGTCAAGTCCG